>JBDSHF010000451.1:0-38163 GCA_039918595.1 Thermoanaerobaculia bacterium | reverse complement strand
CTCCTCCCAGAGATGGACGATCACCTCCGAGTCCGAGCGGGTGGCGAAGCGATGCCCCCGCGCCTCCAGCCCCTGGCGCAGCTCGCGGTGGTTGTAGATCTCGCCGTTGCAGACCACCGCGACCGTTCGGTCCTCGTTGAAGATCGGCTGATGGCCGCCGGCGACGTCGATGATCGACAGGCGCGTGTGGCCGAGCCCGATCGTGCCGGCGAGGTGGACCCCCTGGTCGTCCGGTCCGCGGTGGCGCAGGGGCGCCACCATGCGCGCCACCTGGTCGCGGCGCACGGCTTCGGGCTCGGAGTAATTGAACAGGCCGGCGATCCCGCACATGGTCAGGCCCTCCTCGCGGTGGCCGCCGGGAGCGGCGACGCCAGGGGTCGCTTCCACCACGGCTCGTCCGGCGCCAGGGCCGCCGGCACGCCGGCGGTCTCCGCCGCGGCCTCCGCCTGCGCGATCACGGCCAGGCTCACGCTCATCGCGATGAGCTGGTAGAGCAGCTCGGAGTAGGCGGTGCTGAGGAACATGCTGCCGACGAAATAGGCCAGGATCGAGATCTGGAGCATGCGGGCGTAGACCTCGACCCACCGCAGCCGGGTCCCCCGGCGGGTGCGCCCGAGATCCCAGACCGTCGCGCCGATGGCGCCCAGGAACAGCAGCAGCGCCGGCAGGCCGCACTCGCAAAGGATCTGCAGATAGGCGTTGTGCGACACCCGGAAGCGCTCCGGATCGGGCGAGTAGTTGCGGTGGACCACCTCGAGGTTGTTCGGTCCGACGCCGAAGACGGGGTAGTCGAGGAACACCCGCCAGGAGGTCGTCCAGGCGTTGAGCCGCCCCACCGCCGACCGGTCGTCCTGAAAGTCGGAGATCGTCTGCGCCCGCTCCACATAGTCCTTGGTGAACTGGTCGGAGGTCAGGAGGAGGAACCCCGCGAAGCCGACCGCGATGAGCGCGGTGACCGCCAACCGGTGGCGCGAGCGCCAGATCATCAGCGGCGCGATGGCTGCCAGCGTCAGCAGGCCGCCGCGCGAGAAGGTGAAGAGGACGGTGACCGTGCAGAGGGCGGCGACCACGCCCGCCCCGATCCGCAGCCACTTCTGCTTCTCGGTCATCATGATCGCCACCAGCAGCGGCAGGATCATGTTGAGGACCAGGGCGAAGCTGTTGTTGTCCGACATGAAGCCGCCCGGCCCGTCGTTGAAGCGGATCCCCCCGCGCAGCAGGCCGATGAGGCCGCGCTTGGCGCCCAGAAAGCCGATCGAGAAGGCGATCAGCATCACCAGCACGCGGAAGCGCCGGCGATCGCTCACCAGACCGGTGGTGAGAATGCTGATCACGATCGCCTTCCAGTAGTAGCCGTACATGACTCCCGAGACTTCCGGCAGCACCGCCGTCACCACGGTGATGCTGATCCAGCCGGCCAGCAGGATGAGCAGCACCGTCTGCACCTTGAGCACCAGCCACCGCTCGCGGCCGAGCGAGACGACCAGCCCCAGCACCAGCGCGGCCGCCACCATTTGCGACAGCGGGAGGACGCGGGAGGCTCCCCACGCCATGTCCTGCGGCCGCATGTACGCCAGCCAGCCATAGACCAGCAGCCCGAAGTAGGGGCGGAAGATGATGACGGGCAGCGAGGCGAAGACCAGCGCGACGATGATCAGGTCACGCACGCCGCGCCCCCCGCGCCGCGGCCGTCGGTAGTGCCGCGGGCGCGGCGTCATCCTCGGCGCGCTCGGCGTGCCGGGGCTCCGGCGGCGGCGGCAGGGAGGAGCCCGCCGGAGGGCGCGCCGCCGACCCGACCAGATCCTCGAAGCTCTCCAGGTTGGGCGCCCACTTATAGGTCGTCAGCAGCCGCTGGCGCGCGCACTCGGCCAGACGCCCGCGCTCCCCCTCGTCGTCGATCAGCGTCGCGATGGCGCGCTCCATCCCTTCGTCCGAGGCGGCGGCCAGCACGTCCCGGCCGCTGCGGAAACCGCCGTCGGCGAGCCCGGCGAGCACCCGCTCGCTGCAGACCACCGGCACGTTCGAGGCGATCGCCTCCAGCACCTTGTTCTGGACCCCCTGGGCGATGCGCAGCGGCGCGACGAAGACCCAGGCGCGGGCGAGGAACGGACGGACGTCGCCGACGGCGCCCGTCACCTGGACCCCCGGCAGCTCCCCGAGGTCGCGCACCGCCGCCACCGGCGCGCGGCCGACGACCAGCAGCTCGATCTCGGGATACCGCGCGCGCAGGCGTGGGAAGACATTGCGCGCGAAGTGGACCACCCCGTCGACATTGGCGAAGTAATCCATCTGGCCGGTGAAGACCAGCATCGGATGGGCCGCCTTGGGCAGGTCGAACGGCTGAAAGAAGTCGACGTCCACCCCGTTGAGAACGGTGGCCACCCGCGCCGTGGGGGCGTTCGCCTTGTACAGCCGGGCCTCGTTGCCGGTGGCCAGCATGACGCGTTGGAAGCGGCTGGCGAGCGACGCCTCGTAGCGCCTCAGGCGCCGCGCCTCGAGGGCGTAGACCGGCCGTAGCGGCAGGGGAGCGAAGCGGGCGTACTGCGCCCATTTCGCCGAGTCGACGTCCACCATGTCGAGCACCGCCGGCACGTCCGGCGCCAGCTCGGCATAGGGGGCCATCGCCGAGCAGTAGACGACCGTCACGTCGAAGTGCTCGCGGCGGGCAAGCTCGCGCACCCGGGCCGCCAGCTCCTTCGATTGGAAGAACGACAGCGAGAAGGGGCGCGGCCGCAACCCTCCGAGCGCGGCGCGCAGGTAGGCGGCCGACCGGTTCACCGGAAACACCTCGACCCGCTCGCACATCGCCTCGAGCGGCTCCAGGTTGGGCAGCGGGCCGTCGGCCAGCGAAAGCAGGGTGACCTTGTGGCGGCTCGCCAGGGCGCGGATCTGATGGAAGGCGCGGATCTTCTCCCCCTTGTCCGGCGGGTACGGCAGGCGGTGGCAGAGATAGAGGATGCGCAGACCGGCGCGCGGGCGCGCGGCGTGCCGCAGCAGGTCCGCGGAAGCTTTTGGAGAGGTCGCCCCGTCGTTCGGGATCGTGGGGTCGTTCATCGTGCACCTCGTCCCAGCAAAACGATCCTGGCGGTGGAGAGCAGGATCGAGATGTCCAGGAACAGAGACAAATTCTTGATGTAGAAGAGGTCGAACTTGAGCTTTTCGATCGATTCCTCGAAAGTCGAGGCATACGGGGCCTTGACCTGCGCCCAGCCGGTCAGGCCGGGCCGGACGACGAGCCGCTGCTCGTACCACTCGCACTGCTCCTGGAGCTGATCGACGAACATGCGGCGCTCGGGGCGGGGCCCGACCAGGCTCATGTCGCCGATCAGGACGTTCCAGAGCTGCGGCAGCTCGTCGAGCCGGGTCGCGCGGATGAAGCGCCCGACGCGGGTGACCCGCGTATCGCCCTGGACGGCCCAGCGGGCGCCGCCGGCCTCGGCGTCGGTGCGCATGGAGCGAAACTTCCAGACGGTGAACTCGCGGCCGCGGCGGCCCACCCGCTCCTGGCGGAAGAAGATCGGTCCTGGCGAGTCGAGCCGCACGGCGAGCGCCACCAGCATCATGATCGGCAGGGCGAGGACCAGCCCCACCGTGGCGACCACGAGGTCGAGCAGGCGCTTCGCGAACAGCGTGCCGCGCGAGACGACGAAGCCGTCCGAGAAGATCAGCCACGACTTGCGCAGCCCCTCGATCATGATCTTGCCGGTGAGCTGTTCGTAGTAGCTCGACCCTTCCTGGACGCGGATGCCGTTGGTTTTGCACTTGAGCAGCGAGTCCATGCTGAGCCGGCCGCGGTAGTCCATGGCGGCGACGATGACGCGCGTCACGCCGTGCTGGAGCGCCAGCTCGCAGGCCTGGCTGGTGGTGCCGATGACGCGGGGGTTGAGGATGCTGACCCCCTGCAGGCTCGGGTCGTCGTCGAGAAAGCCGACGACCCGGTAGCCCAGGTGCCGGCGCGCCAGGGTCTCGCGGGCGATGTCGATCGCCTTGTTGTCGGCGCCGATGACCAGCACGCGCTCGGCGAACCCTTCCGAGCGCAGGATCCAGCGCAGCAAAACGCGCCACGCGAGCACGAAGAACATGCCGAAGGCGAGGGCCAGGGCGAAGACGCCGCGGCCCGTCTGCACCATGGGGACGATGAAGTAGAGGGCCCAGGAGGCGACCGCCAGGATCGAGAACGTCCGCAGCAGCCGGATCAGCAGCTCCCGGCTCGACAGCCGCTCGCCGAAGTCGTAGAGGCTGTTGGCGTAGAGGCAGAGCAGGCCGATGATCGCGAAGGTCCAGGCGTCGAGCATGACGGTGGATTCCGGCGGCGGCGTGCCCGGGCCGATCCCGAGGCGGACCTGGATCGCGAGCGGCACCGCCGCCAGCAGCAGCAGGCCCTCGACGACCAGCGACACCAGCGCCGGCACGGCCCAGTAACGATTGAACAGTCGAATCATCGTCGCACCCTGGTAGTCAACCTAGTAATATTCGCTAGTAATATTCGCGGTACCCGCGCACCGAGATGGGCGCGCAGTTGAGCACCGCTCCGATGAGCTTTTCCTGGCCGACGGCCGCGAGCGTCTTCTCGATGTCGTGCCGCTTGGTCTGCCCCGCCCGCACCACCAGCACCACGCCGTCCGAGCGGGCGGCGAGCGAGCGGGCGCTGGCGAGCAGGGTCATCGGCGGCGAGTCGATCACCACCACCTCATAGGCCGAGCGGGCCTCGTTGAGCACCTCCGACATGCGCCGGCCCGACATCAGGTCGCCGGCCACTCCCGAGGCGCCGGCCAGCAGCACGTCCAGGCTGCTCCCCTCGAGCGTGACCACGCAGTCGGCGATCGTCGTGCTCCGCTCCAGCACCTGCTGCAAGCCCGGCCGGTCGGGCCGTTCCGGGAGGAAGTAGGTGTGGAGCTGCGGCCGCCAGAGATCCCCCTCGAGCAGCAGCACGCGGCGCTCTTCGCCGCGGGTGAGGGTGAGAGCCAGATTCATGCTGGTCAGCGTCTTGCCCGCCGACTCTTCCGGGCTGGACACGGTCAGCGTGTACCCCCAGGTGCCGAGCGGGTTGATGCGCTCCTCGACCTGCACGGCGAGGCTGCGGTACTGCTCGGCCGGGAACGACGGCGGGTCCATATAATTGATGACCGGCGCGTCGTCGCGCAGTTGCACGCGGCGCGACGGCACGACGTCGCGCGGGATCCGCGGCGGCCTTTCGGTCGTCCTCAGCGGGGCATCCATGAGTCTCATCTCCTCCTGGCCCGAGAGGTGCTCCCGGCGCTCTGGAAAACGGGGATCGTGGCGAGCAGCGGCAGGCCGGGGAAGGCCTGCTGCAGCGCTTCGGCATCGAGATAGGTGGGATCGGAGCGCTCGCGCAGCAGCGCCGCGAGCAGACCGGCGAGGCCGCCGGCGATCAGCCCCAGCCCCAGCACCAGGAGCTTGTTGGGGCCATAGGGGGCGTTGGGCGGCTGCGCCCGCTCGAGGATCGTGAAGCTCTCCCCCTGCTGGCTCTTCTCGAGGTTCTCGTAGAGCCGGGCGTTCAGGCGCTTGTCGAGCAGCGACTCGTAGGAGTTCTTGATGTTGTCGTAGTCGCGGGTCAGCGACAGCAGCTCCTGCTCCACCCGCGGCACGGCCTCCAGCCGCCCCTGGACCCGCGAGGTGTCCGCCAGGATCCGCTCGCGCTCGTTCTTGAGATTGCGGATCTCGAGATCGATCGAGGCGATCTCGGCCTTGAGCATGGGGTCGGGTCGCCCCCCGTCGTCGTCCTCCACCTCCGCGACGGCCGGCCCCGGAGACGCCGGCGCGGCGGCAGGACGGGCCGGCCGGGCCTTTTCGAGCGCCTCGAGCTGAGCGATCTCCGCCTCGGCCCGGATCACGTCCGGATGGCGGTCGGTGTAGCGGGCGCGCAGCTCGGCGAGCTGGGCCCGGAGCTGGTCGAGGCGCGACGGCGGCTCCGGCGCCGAGGGGCCCCCGGCATATCCCGTCGAGGTCGAGCGGCGGGAGGAGAGGGAGCGATGCTGACGCTGCAGCTCGGCGATCTGCCCTTGCAGCAGGAGCCGGCGCGTCTCGGCCTTGTCGAGCGCGTCCATGTTGATCTCGAGCTTGGTCTGGAGCTGCTCGACCCCGCGCAGGTTGGTGTCGCGCTGCTCGGGGAGGTCCCCCATGTTCAGGCGCTTGAACGCGGCGATCTTGCCCTCCTGGACCTCCAGGCGGTGCTTGGTCTTCGCGAGCTCGGCCTCCAGGAACGCGGAGGTCCCCTGGGCCTGGTTCTCGCGCAGCCGGAGGTTGCCGTCCATGAACACCTCGGCGACGCGGTTCGCGGTGCGGGCGACCTTCACCGGATCGCGGCCCACGAAGTAGATGTAGAACGTGTTCCCCTGCAGCCGCACCGTCAGGTCCCGGCGCGCCTGGTCGAGCACCTGGTCCATGGAGGCTTTGCCCTTCAGCTCGGGGTAGAGATCCATCTCGCGGATGATCCGCTCCATGTTGTCGCGGTTCTTGATCTGCGGCTCGATCGTGCGCAGCCGCTCCTCGATGCTGCTGGTCACCGTCGGCTTGACGTAGTCGGCGGGCACCTTCTGCGGCTCGACGAGCACGGTGGTCACGGCCCGGTAGGTGCGGGGCAGCACCTGCAGGGCCGCCACCGCCGTCACGACGCCGAGCACGAGCGGCACCAGGAACCAGATCCGGCGCCGCCAGACGGCCCGGAACAGATCACTGATCGTTAGATTTTTCATCGGTCGGTCTCCCCAGGTTCTCCGGACGCAGCGGGGTCGTCCCCGAGGCGTAGATCCGGAAAGCCAGGTTCACGTAGTAACGGGCATAAGAGAGGTTGGCGAAGGGTTCCACCCGGGCGCGCTGCCAGATCCGGGAGTACCCCCCTTCCAGCCGGAACGCCGGAGCGAAGCTCCAGCCGGCGCGCACCGTGCCGGCGGCGAACTCGGTCAGGGAGGAGCGGGAATCGCCGGGCGCCGATCCGGACGATCCGGTCCCCTGGCGGTCGAGATCGCGCTGCCGCGAGACGTTGCCGTCGAGACCGAGCGTCAGGCGCCGGCCGGCCGACGCCGAGAGTCCCAGGAAGGCGTTGTCCGCCGTCACCGCGCGGCCGAGACCGGCGCCAGGCGAGATGTCGTGGCTGGCGCCCAGCGACCAGTGGAAGAGCCGCCGCTCCTGAGCGAACTGGAGGCCACCCCGCCAGCCGTTGTCGGTCTGCCGCTCGCGCGCCGCCGGATCGCCGGGGCGCCGCAGCGTCGAGTCCACGGAGTAGCTGCCGACCTCGACCCGCAGGTGGTTGTCCCGGCCGAGATTGCTCGCCCAGGCGACTCCCAGGGTGCGGGCGTCGGATTCGCCGCGGTCCCGGTAGTCGTACCGCGAGACCCCCAGGGCCGCCTCGATCCGGCCCCATCGGGTGAGGTCGAAGCCCGCGCCCAGGCGGCCGCCGATCGTCTCGGAGTCGAAGAGGCCGGCGTCCTCGTACCGGCGCAGCGAATGCGTCACCCCGATCAGCAGCAGGCCGTGCCGGCTGAGGGTCTGATCCAGGGAGACGTCCAGGGTGTGGCTCAACTGATGGCCCCCCTGGGTCACCACGGTCGTCTCGGGGGTGGTGACCGGAGCGTAGAGATCGACGTCCGGGGTCGAGAGCAGGCTCTCGCGGACGTTCAGGCGCAGTTGACGGTTGAGGTCCCCCACCAGGCCGAAATCGAGGCGGTGGGTGATGCCGGAGAGGTCGGAGCCGCCGTTGTTGTTGTTATTGTGGTTGTTGAGGGTCCAGTCGTAGGAAGGGGAATAGCCGAGAGCGAGGTTCAGCCGCTGGAGCGCGTAGGAGAGCTGGAGATTGAAGCCCGCCCGGCCCAGGGTCCGGTCCTGGCGCAGGGCCGGAGCCTGCTGCTCACCGTAGCCGCCGTCGTTGCGGACCCCCGCTTCCGCCTCCAGCACAACGTTGAGCCGCCCCTGTTGCGCACCGGCAGAAGGAGCGAACAGGAACGGGAGCAGCAGCCCCGCAAGGCCGAGACCCTTCCACTTCGCTACCGCCAGCCTCTTCATACGATGTTCCTCTTCTTTCCTATAGACGCTAAACCGGCGCGAATCGAACATTCGGCCGGGTGTCCATCCCTTGGGATACGGGGTTCTACAAAGCCGTCTACGGGATACTGCATCACTCCAACGTTTCGGCCGCCCAAGATCTATTCTGATCCATCGATCCCTGCTCAACCTGCCTAAAGTGCAAGAGGGGTGCCAGTAGAGCTGCCCCGGAGAGCCCGGGGGCGCGACCGGCGCGTTCCACGGATGCACCGCTGCTTGTGCCGAGCTGCCGCCGCCCCCTGGGCCCACTCTTCCATCGCCGCGTGTAGGTTTTTCCGCTCGGCTG
This sequence comes from Thermoanaerobaculia bacterium, assembly GCA_039918595.1. Classification (GTDB taxonomy): domain Bacteria; phylum Acidobacteriota; class Thermoanaerobaculia; order Multivoradales; family UBA5704; genus DATARR01. Next base: position 29,816 of record JBDSHF010000451.1, on the reverse strand, counting down.
GAACCAACTTATAACCATTCCTCAATTAGATCGGCTCGTAAATAGATGATCCTGTTGAACCTTGCGCTCCCGCCGTCACCCGGGGGAGACATTTCCGAAACCTTTTTGTCACCATGAATCAGCCCAGCGGACGGGACGAGCCCGCCCGGAAGAGGAGTTGGAGACGAGTGGGGGGCAGGGAAAAGGGCCTACGGCACGACCAGGGTGTCGCCGGGGAGCAGGATCAGGTTGTCCTGCGGCCGCTTGCCCTTGACGATGGCATTGATGTCGACCTGGAAGCGCTTCTCCTGCCGGCCGTCCCGGCCGTCCCGCAGCACCACCACCCTCCCCTTGGCGTAGGGCGTGAGCCCCCCCGCCAGGGCGAGCGCCTGCATCAGCTTCGTCCGCGGCTCCAGGTCGAAGGTGCCGGGGTGGGCCACCTCGCCGGTGACGAAGATCTTTCGCGAGTGGATCTCCTTGACCACCACCGAGACGCCCGGCGCGGTGACGTACTCCTTGTAGCCGTCGGTGAGCGACTGCTTGAGGGCGAGCGGCGTCATGCCCGCCGCCTGCACGTCCCCCAGCAGGGGCACCGAGATGCGGCCGTCCGGACGCACCGGCACGACGGTGGTGAGCTCCGGGTTCTTCCAGACCGAGATCTCGAGCACGTCGCCGATGCCGATCGCGTAGGCGTTGGGCGCGTCCGACTCCGTGCGGGTGATGACCTGAGCGGCCGCCGGCCCGCACAGCAGGGCGAGCAGCGCGGCGGCGGCGGCGATTCGCGGCAGGCCTCTAGATATAGCCAGGGTTTTCATACCCATCGTTTCCTCCGGCGATTGTGGGCGTAGAACAACCACCCGGTGAGCGGTTCACCTGCGGCACGGGAAATTGCAAGAAGCGCGCCGGACCCCCCTCACCAAGAGAAGAGAGAAGCAACGTCTCCATGGCTCGGGCGTTGCATAAAGCTGACCCTGTCGTTTCTGTTTCTCGCGGTCGCCCTCGCAGCAGGCGGCCGGTACCCAACGATCGATGCGAACAAAGCCCGCGCACGCGGGGAGGCCGACGATGAAGAAACGCCTGCTCGATTGGATTCTCTGCCCCAACTGCGGCGAACGGCCGCGGCTCGACACCTTCCAGCAAGCGCAGGTCGAGATCCCCTCGGCGGTCTCGTCTCCGGCCTGCTCCTTCTACTGCGGCCGGCACGGCGTCGCCCGGCCGGAGGAGATCGCGCCGCCGCCGGACTGCGACTCCTGCTTCCGCGAGGAGATCCTGGAGGGGGCGCTGGGCTGCGCCTGCGGGCTGGTCTACCCGATCATCGACGGCATCCCGCGGATGATCCGCAACGCCCGCGAGGAATATCCCGAATTCTTCGCCCGCCATGGCCTCGCCGGCGTGCCCAGGTCCTCCGAGTTGCCGGTCGGGGTGCCCGGCGGCGACCGCCGCAGCTCGAAGAGCTTCGGCCTGCAGTGGACGCTCTACCAGGAGGGGGACGCCACCTGGTTCAAGGAGGACGCCGGCCTGCGCAAGCGCGAGTTCCTCTACAACCTCGACACCACCCCCGAGGAGCTGCGGGGCTCGACCCTCCTCGACGGCGGCTGCGGCAATGGCGAGCTGACCCGGTCGGTGGCCGAGTACGGGCCGGAGATCGTGGCGATGGACTTCAGCCGCAGCGTCGAGCACGCCCGCCGGCGGCTGTTCGAGAAGGGTTTCGCCGTCTCGCACCGGGTCCACTACCTGCAGGGGAACATCCTGGAGCTCCCGCTGCTGCCGAAGAGCTTCGACCGGGTGCACACCTCGGGCGTGCTCCACCACACGCCGAGCACCTACCGCGCCTTCCGCTCGATCAGCACGGCGGTCAAGCCGGGCGGCAAGCTCTACGTGCAGCTCTACCGCCTGCGGCCGCGGTGGATCCATGTCGTCAACGTATCGCTGCGGGCGGTGACCACCCGCCTGCCGATGGCCACGCTCTACGGGCTCTGCTACGTGGCGACCCCGGCGCACGCCGCGCTCTCCCGGCTGATGCACTTCCTCCGCCGCCAGCCCGCCCCGCCGAAGGCGACCGCGCGCGAGCGCGCCGTCCAGATGTTCGACAACTACAGCCCGCGCTTTCAGTACCGCCACACGGTGCCGGAGATCATGGAGCTGTTCAAGAGCGAGGGCTACACCGAGCTGAGGGATGTGACGCTCGACAACGAGGCGCGCGACATGCTCGCCGTGCTGGGCCGGAAGCAGCCGGAGAGCGAGCCGCTGGCGGCGACCGCCATAGTGGCGGAGCCGGCGCGGCAGACTCAGCCGATGGTGCGGCAGCCGGCGTAGAGCGCCTTGTGTCCGACGTGTCGCTGACGCGTCAGCGACACGTCACGATTCAGGCGGCCTTTTCGCCGTCGATGAACTTCCGGTGCCACTCCTCCAGCACCAGGAGCTGCCAGAGCACCCGGTGATGGTCCCGCTCCCCCGCCGCGTGCTCGCGCACCATCGTCTTCACCGCCTCGGGACGGAAATAGCCGCGATCGTGGAAGCGGTCGCTGTCGAGCACCCCGGCGACATAATCGCGCAGCTCGCCCTGGAACATGCGGGCCAGCGGCGTCGGGAAACCCATCTTGGCGCGGTAGAGGATCTCCTTCGGCAGATAGGGCTCCATCGCCTTCTTCAGAATGTATTTCGTCTCCCACCCCTTGACCCGGTAGCGCGGCGGGATGCGGCCGCCGAGCTCGACGACGCGGTGGTCGAGGAACGGCACGCGCAGCTCGACCGAGGTCGCCATCGTCATCTTGTCGGCCTTGATCAGCAGGTCGTCCGGCAGCCAGCTCTTGACGTCGAGGTACATCATGCGCAGCAACGGATCGAGACCTTCCGTCTTGTCGTAGTAACGGCTCACCAGGCCCGGCATGGCGCTGCCGTTGAAAAGATTTTTGATCTCCGGCCGGTAGAGCGCATCCTTGGGGCTCGTCTCGTAGAACGACACCCCCGTATAGCGCTTGGCGAGCGGCTGGTCGGAGAGCGCGGTGTACTTGCTCCACTTGCCGCCGAGCCGGTTGAGCATGGGGTTGATCATGCCCTGGCGCAAGGCGGGGGGGAGCAGGCGGTAGCGCTCCAGCGTCTGCATGTACTTGTAGATCGGATAGCCGCCGAAGACCTCGTCCGACCCCTCGCCCGAGAGCACCACGGTGACGTCCTCGCGCGCCAGCTTGGAGACGAAGAACAGCGAGACCGCCGCCGATTCGGTGACCGGCTCGTCCATATGCCAGATGAGCGACGGGATGAAATCCCGGAACTCCTGGGGGGTGACGAAGACCTCGCGATGGATGGTGCCGAACTTCTCGGCCACCTGCCGCGCGTAGCGGGTCTCGTCGAACTCGGGGCCGAAGTCGTAGGCGACGGTAAAGGTGCGGATGTCGCGGACGCCCATCTCGTGCATCAGCGCCACGACGGCGCTCGAATCCACGCCCCCCGAGAGGAAGACGCCGAGGGGGACGTCGCTGCGGAGCTGGAGGCGGACCGAGTCGCGCAGCAGCCCGATCGACTGGCGGATGCACTCCTCCTCGCTCATCTCCTCGGGCGCGGGCTCGAGATCCCAGTACTGGCGCTGCCGGGGGCCGTCCCGGTCGACCGTCATGCACCAGCCCGGCTGCAGCTTCTCGATCCCCTGGAAGAGCGTCTGCTCGGTCGGCACGTAGCCCACGCTCATGTAGGCGTCGAGCATCTCCAGATGGACCTTCGGCCGCTCCGGCGTGATGGCGAACAGGGCCTTGATCTCGGAGGCGAAGGCGATGCCGTCCGGGTTCAGCGTGAAGTAGAGCGGCTTGATGCCGAGGCGGTCGCGGGCGATGAACAGGCGCTTCGTCCGGCGGTCCCAGATCGCGAAGGTGAACATGCCGTTGAGCCGCGAGAGCATGTCCTCCCCCTCGATCTGATAGAGGCGGAGGATGACCTCGGTGTCGGTCTGGGTCTGGAAGGTGTGCCCGCGAGCCTCGAGATCGGCGCGCAGCTCGAGGAAGTTGTAGACCTCGCCGTTGAAGATGATGGCGAGCTGTCCGTCCTCGGTGAACATGGGCTGGCGCCCGCGCCGCGAGGTGTCGAGGATGGTCAGGCGCTTGTGGGCGAGCCCGAGCGGTCCCTCCTCATAATACCCCTCGTCGTCCGGCCCCCGGTGGGCCAGGCAGACGCCCATCGCCCGCAGCTCGCTCGGAGCCGCCGGCCTCCCCGAACGGAAATTGTAGATCCCCGCGATGCCGCACATTGGACGACTCCTCCCAGAGAGACGATGGCAAGACCCGGACGCAGCAAGCCCAGGCACGGAGAAGAAGCAAAAAACGGGCCGCGGAGGGGAAAAAGGAACTTTTCTGACGTCAGCTCCCCGGCGAAGGGCTCGCCGGGCACTTTACGCCCGGTGCGGCAGGTTGGCGGCGCCGTTCCGGGGTCTACGCCGGCCGCGCGGCCCGATCCGGGACCGCGATTTCCGGCGCCGCCGGTGCGACCGCGCGCATCACGTCGAGAACCTGCTGCCGCACCGTCTCGCGGGAGTAGTCGGCGGCGAGCCGGCGGCGGCCGTTCTCGATCAGCCAGCGCCGCGCCGAGGGATTCTCCAGCAGGTCGGTGACGGCGGTCACCCACTCGACGGGGTGCTGGCCGACCAGGATGAAATCCTCCCCCTGCCGGCCGGAGGTGCCGGCCACCGCCCAGGAGGTCGCGAGCACCGGCACCCCGACCGCCCAGGCCTCCAGCACCTTGATCGGCACCCCCGAGCCGCAACGCATCGGCGCGATCGAGATCGTCGCTTGCTCGATGACCGAGCGCATGTCGCGCGGCGACTCGATCAGCCGCGCCCCGGCGCCCTCGACCGCCCGGCGGAGCGCCGGCGACGGCCGGTCGCCGGCGATCACCAGGCGCACGTCCGGCCGGAAATGGCGAAGCTGCGGCCAGACGTCGCGCAGCCACCAGGTGGCGGCGTCCGAGTTGACGAAGTAGCCGAGGTTCCCCGTCATCACCAGGACGGGCCCCTTGTCCCCCTCGCGCCAGAGCTTCTCGCGATCCAGCGGCGGATCGACCTTGCGGTCGCGCACGGACAGGCGCACCACGGCGACCTTGGCCGCGAGCTCGGGAGGCAGGCGGTTGGCGAGCGCCTGGCGGTCCCGCTCGCAGACGACGAGCATGCGCACCGACCGCTCGGCCAGCCGCCGCTCGGCGATCGCGAGCAGCCGCGCCTCGACCTTGAGCAGCGGCACCAGCCACCAGCGGTCCACCGCCGCCCGCAGCGAGAAGTTGAGCGACAGGCTGTCGATCAGGTCGACCACGAACGGCGTGGCGCCGAAATCGTTGACGTGGATCGCCAGGCGGACGAGTTGGAGGATGCCGAGGTCGTGCTCCGGCGCCAGCTCCCGGAGCTTTTTTCCCAGGTCCGGCTGATAGAAGAGCCCGGTCTGCAGCGGCAGATGCTTGACGATCGCCCGCGCCATGCCGGAAAAGATCGCCATGCCGCCGGGCCGGTAGAGCTCGACGCGGTAGCGCGTGCCCGCGGGCGGCGGCGGCTGGCCCTTGCCGGGGGCCGGCGCCAGCAGCGTCACCTCGTGCTCGTCCGAGAGGAAGTCGAGCATCTGCACGGCCCGCATCTGGTCCCCGCGACGGGGGGGCCAGGGGTAGCGGGAGGTGACGAGCAGGATCTTCATCCGCGGCGGTCAGACGAGCTTCAGCAGATGTCCGAGCTTCTCGCGCTTCGTCCGCAGATAGGCGCGGGTCGAATCGGTGGGCGGCACTTCCAGCGGGACGCGCTCGACGATCTCCAGCCCATAGCCGTTGAGGGCGATGTACTTGCTGGGGTTGTTGGTCATCAGCCGCATCTTGCGCACGCCGAGGTCGCGCAGGATCTGGGCGCCGATACCGTAGTCGCGCTGATCGGGGCGGAAGCCGAGGCGCTCGTTGGCCTCCACCGTGTCGTGCCCCTGCTCCTGGAGCTCGTAGGCGCGCAGCTTGTTCAGAAGGCCGATGCCGCGCCCCTCCTGGAGCAGGTAGAGGAGCACGCCCTTGCCCTCGGTGGCGATGCGCTCCAGGGCCTTGTCGAGCTGCGGGCCGCAGTCGCAGCGGCAGGAGCCGAAGATGTCGCCGGTCAGGCACTGGCTGTGGACGCGCACCAGGGTCGGCTCCTCGGGCTCGATCTCCCCCATCACCAGGGCCACGTTCTCGTCGCCGGTGACGTCCGAGCGGTAGGCGTGGATGCGGAAGTCGCCGTGGATGGTCGGCAGGTTGGGCGAGGCGACCTTGCGCACCAGGGTCTCGTGCTGCAACCGGTAGCTGATGAGGTTGGAGACGGTGATCATCAGCAGCCCGTGCTCGCGGGCGACCTTGTCGAGGTCGGGCACGCGGGCCATGGTGCCGTCGTCGTTCATGATCTCGCAGATCACTCCCGCGGGCGTCAGGCCGGCGAGGGCGGCGAGGTCGACCGAGGCCTCGGTCTGCCCGGCCCGCTTGAGGACGCCCCCCTTGCGGGCGCGCAGGGGGAAGACGTGCCCCGGACGGAGCAGGTCCTCCGGCCGGGTCGCCGGATCGATGGCGGTGCGGATGGTGGCGGCGCGGTCGGCGGCGGAGATGCCGGTCGTCACCTTGCCGCGCGCCTCGATCGAGATAGTGAAGGCGGTGCCGAAGGTGGAGGTGTTGTCCTCGACCATCAAAGGCAGGTCGAGCTCGCGGCAGCGCTCCTCGGTCATCGCGAGGCAGATCAGGCCGCGCCCGTGCTTGGCCATGAAGTTGATCGCCGCGGGGGTGACCTTCTCGGCGGCGATCGCCAGGTCGCCCTCGTTCTCGCGGTCCTCGTCATCCACGATGATGACGATCTCACCCTGGCGGAATCGTTCGATCGCCTCCTCGATGGAAGCGAAGGGGGTCTCGTTGGTCATAGGTGTCGGCAGGCTTTCTCGCTGGAGGTGGCGCGGAGGCCACCCCAGGCGCAGGGAAAGGATGGACGCGTGTGCGACCTGTAGAAGTCTACGCCGCGGCTGGAGGGAGGGTCAACCGCTCAGACCAGCACGAACGGTATCTGCTGAGCGGCCGCGGGAGTGAAGAGCAGGAGGCAACGAAACGCGGCCGTATGATCCGGAGCGCTGGGCTCCGTCCTGACGTAGAGCTCCGCGATGAGATCCCGCCACCGCAACAGCTCCCGCCGCAGCGTCGAGCGCCGCTGGACCTCCACCGTCAAATCCAGAAGGCGCAAGACCCGTTCGTAGGCGAGGGAGAGACCTGGCAGGTCGCGGAGCTCGATCAGCCGCTTCGCCCGGTTCATCTCGTTGCCGATCATGAGGATCTGCTGGTCGAGGCTGAACTGCGCCCAGCGCTCTGGTGACAAGGATGCATGCTGAGCCGGAGAGGATTCCATCTCTTTCCTAGAACGGATTCCCGATATTCACAAACAGCGCGTAGCCCGACTCGCCGGGCTCGCGGTTGAGCTTGAAGCCGATGCCGGCGCGGATGGGGCCGATCGGCGAGTTGTAGCGCGCTCCCAGGCCGATGCCGTTCTTGAGCTCGCCCAGCGAGATCGAGTGCCAGTCGGCCCAGACGTTGCCGCTGTCGAAGAAGACCGTGCCGCCGAAATCGCCGAACACCGGGAAGCGGTATTCGAGGTTGAAGAGGAGCAGGCCGTCCCCCCCCACCGGCACGTACCCGCCGCCGTTCGGGTTGAGGATGAGCGTCTCGCCGCGGATGCCCAGCTCGTCCCGCCCGTAGGCCCGGTGCGTGGCGTCGCCGCCGGCGAAAAAGCGCTCGGCGATCGGGACGTTGCGGCTGGGAAAGGGGAGCACCACGCCGCCTGACGTGGGGATCGCCTTGAAGGGCGCGATCGTGCCAACGCGGAGGCTCGCCGCCAGCCCTCCCGGGCGCCCGAGGCTGTAGTATCCGGTCTGCTGCGCGAAGAGCTTGAGGAACTCGGTGTCGGTGCGGAACACGGGCACCGGGAAGGCGTACTGGACCTGCGCCAGCGAGCTCCAGCCGCGGGTGGGCGACAGCGGGTCGTCGCGGCGGTCCCAGAAGAAGGTCGGCACCAGGCTGGTGACCTGGTAGGGCTGGTCGAGGCGCTCGATCTCGTTCGAGGCGATGCCGGGATCGACGCTCGGCTCGACGATGCGGGAGTCGATGCCGACGCTGATCCGGCGGTTGCCGTAGACCCGCACCGCCTCGGCGCGGGCGCCGTAGCGGGTCACCTCGTAAGGGCGGCCGCGCGGCGTCTCCTGCTCGTAGAAGAGGGTCGAGGTCAACGAGACCGGGCGCTGGCCGAGATACGGCTGATTGAACAGGACGTGGAAGCGCTTGTCGCGCTGGCTCCAGCGCAGGTCGGTCCGCAGGCTGTAGGCCTTCCCCCAGACGTTGTTGTCGGTAAACGCCAGCGAGCCGCGGAAACCGCCCTCGGAGTCCCAGCCGATACCGTAGAGGACGCTGCGCGGCTTCCCCTCCTCGACCCGGATCAGCACGTCGCGCTCGGTCTCGTCGAGGCCGGAGGGGACGAACTCCACGTCGACGCGGGAGAAGATGCCGAGCTGGTAGAGGCTGCGCTCGGTCTCGAAGAGCGTGGCCTGGCTGACCGGCTCGCCGCGGTCGAGGTCGATCGTCCGCTGGATCACGTTCCCCTGCGTGCGCTGGTTGCCGCGCACGAGGATGCGGTCGACCACCTGGCGAGGACCTTCGAGCACCTCGATGGTGAGGGTGACCAGGGTGTGGTTGGGGGGGGTCCAGTCCTGCCGGGCGGAGATCTGGGCGCGGGTATAGCCTTTGGCGGCGTAGGCCGCGCGGAGGGCGTCCAGCGTACCGTCGAGCAGGACGGGGTGGAACCCGCTACCCTCTTTGAGCGGCAGGACCTTGCGCAGCATGTCCAGGTCGATCGCGGGGGTGACGCCCTGGAACTCCATCTTCACCACGCGTTCGCGCGCCCCCTCCTGGATCGGGATGACGAGCCGCAGCTCCGGCCCCGTGCGCTCGACCCGAGAGGGCCCGACCTTGACCTGCGTATAGCCGGCGAGGGCGTAGTAGCGCCGGAGGTTCTCGAGGTCGGCGTCGAGATCCGACTGCACCAGCCGGCCGCTCCCCCGGCGCAGGACGCTGGGCTCGGAGAGCTTGAGGATCGGGCGCAGCGTCTTCTCGGGGACCTCCGCGTTGCCTTGCAGGACGATCTGCCGGAGCGTGTAGACCGGGCCCGGGGTGATGGTGAGGGTGAGCACGAGCTCGGGGTCGGTCCGCTTCTCGGCGGTGTCGACCACCACGTCGTAATGCCCCTGCTGCTGGAAGTAGGTCTTGATGCGGCTCTGGGCCTGCAGCACCAGGGCCTCGTCGAAGCCGGACTCGCCGAAGAAGGGGAGGAGGCCCTGGCGGCGCAGCTTCTTCTCGTCGGCCCCCTTGACGACCAGCACGATCTTGGGGCCGATGGCGATCGGATAGGTGAGCTTGACGGTGTTGCTCTCCTCCTCCCGCGCCTCGGCCGGAGCGTCGACCCGCGCCTGGCCATACTGCTTGCGAATGAGCCATTCCTGGAGCCGCTCGGCGCCCTCGCCGGCGACGCGCTGGCTGAACGGCTTGCCGGGCTGGAGCCGGAGCTGCTTGACCAGCTCGGCGGCCTGGAAGGGGGCCACGGGGCGGTCGAAGGCGATGGTGCTCACGCTGGCGCGCGGGCCACTGTCGACGTGGTAGGTGACGACGGCGCGGCGGCGCACCGGGTCGGTCTCGACCAGGACGCGGACCTGGGCGTGGAAGTAGCCGTTGCGCTCGTAGAGATTCCTCAGCTCGTCGACCCCCTGTGGCACCTTGTCGTCGGAGAGCGGCTGCGAGCTCCCCTGGGGGATGACCCGCCGCAGGGCATCGCGCGAGAGTCCCAGCTTGCCGGTGACGCGGACCTCCGCCACCTGCACGACGGCGCGGAAGACGATCATCACGACGACCCCGCCCCGCTCCGGATCGTCACGGGTGTAGAGCTCGGTCTCGGATGCCGTGCCGCTCGCCTGCAGGTTGCGCAGGGTGTGGCGGACCCGCTCCTCGGTCAGCGGCTCCCCCACCTCGGCCTCGATCAGACTGGCGAAATCCTGCTCCGCGGGAAGGGGAGCGTCGCTGCGGATCTCGATCGCGGTGACCCGCGGCCCGGCGTTCTCCACGGGCTCCGGCGCGGCCGTCGCCGGTTCCCGTACCGGTTCCTGTGCCGGTTCCTGGGCGCGGAGCGGCACGCTCGCCCCAAGGGCAAGGGCAACGACCATGGCGAGGGCGAGCCGGGACGCCGCTCTCCTCCCTCCACTCACGCCGGATCTCCTCGCCATGCTCAGAAGCGCCGCTGCCACTGGGCGTCGATGGCGTAGGTGCCGTCGCCGACCTGGGTGAGCACCAGGGTGAGGTTGTTGCGCACCCGCCACTCGACCTGGGCGATGTACTGCTGGCCGGTGGTCGGCAGGGTCGAATAGGTGATGAAGACGTCCTTCGACAGCCGCTTGCCCACCGTGATGCCGACCCCGGAGACCGGCTGGCCCGCCTGCACCACCGGATCGATCCGGAAGCGGTCGAAGCGGAACAGGGTGCCTACCCGCTTGGAGATGGCATCGGCCGCCTGGCCGTAGATGAACTGGCGCGCGAGCTGGCTGGCGGGGGCCTGCTGGTCGGCGGGCGTGGGGGGAGCCAGCGGGCTCGCGGTCGGACGCTGGCTGCCGGCGATCAGCGAGAAGATCTCGAGATCGGCCAGGTTGGCGTCCGAGGCGAGGTGGATGTCGGGGTGCTCCAGCGTGCCGCCGAGGTTGAGCGTGATGTTGAAGCCCTGGACCTCGGTGGTGGCCACGAGATCGATCACCGGATCGATCCGGTTGGGGTTGCTGAAGGTCAGCGCCCCACGCTGCACCTGGTACTCGTTGTCGTTGTAGACCAGGGTGCCGCCGGGATCGATGCTGACGTCGCCGAAGATGACCGGCTTGGCGAGGGTGCCGCGGACGTCCAGCCGCACGTCCCCTTGCAGATTGGCGACGTTGTTGCGGACGTGCAGGACGTCGGACGGCCCGCTGATCCCGATGTTGAGCTGGGTGGTGGTCTCGAAGGTGCCGGTCTCGGCGAGCTCGAGGCGCTGGCGCTGGAAGAGCCCCTGGATCAACTGGATCAGGTCGACGTTGATGTCCTGCACGTAGAGCGAGCGCTCAAGCCGGACATCCCCCTGGATCACCCGGCCGCCGTCGCTCGAGATCAGCGACAGGTTGGCGTCGCCGCGGTTGTTGAGGAACTCGGGGAAGCGCAGGCTGATGTCGCTGGCCAGGACGTTGAGCCGGTAGCCGGCCCCCCGGCCCGCGCGCGGCAGGTCCACCGAGCCGGTGGCCTGCAGCGTGCCGTTGTTCCCCAGGCGAGCGCGCAGCCCGTCGATCGAGATCCGGTCGCGGTTGAAGGAGAGGAAGCCGTTGACGTCGTCGATCGACTGCGCGAACGCCGGCACGATCAGCCGCCCGCCCCGCACCTCCCCCTCGCCGCTGAGCGAGGGATTGCCGGCGGTGCCGCGCACGACGCCGAGAAGGTCGACGGCCCCCTCCAGCCGGTAGTCCGCCGGCAGGAAGAGCCCGGCCCAGGTCGCCGCCAGGGTACTCTGGAAGCTCAGCTTGAGCGGCGCGTCCGCCGCGAAGCCCGCCGTGCCGCTGACCACCAGCTCGTTCTCGGTGCCGGGCTCGGCCAGGTAGAAGGACTTGACGTCGGCGCCCCGCGGCGAGAGATCCACCACCACCGGCTCCTTGCTGGCGACCGTCCGCCCCTGGTACTGGAGCCGCAGGTCGGGGAGGCGGAGGGCGGCGTGCCAGGTGCCGGCGTTGAAATCGGCCGTGAGGGCGGTGGTGCCCACCAGGGAGCCGGTGAACTCCGGCAGCGGCTGCGGCGAGAAGGCGCGCGCCAGCGTCCCCAGATTGTCGCTGCGCAGGTCGATCGCCACGTCGGCCCCCTGGCGGTCGAGCCGGCCGTTGCCCTGGAACGAGGCGAGCCCGAGGAGCGACCCGCGCACGTCCAGCCGCTGGCCGTCCCAGGTGGCGACCGCGGTCGTCTCCCCCTGCTGGCCGAGGGACCGCCCCTGGAGCGCCAGGTCCCGGCCGCGGATGGAGACGGTCGCCCGCGGCTGGCGCAGGGTGCCCGAGGCCGCGGCCTCGACGCTCATCGTGCCGGCGAGCTCGCCGCCGAGGACCCCGCGGAGCGGCTCGGCGGCCAGCGCCAGCGCCGGGGCCATCACGGTGAAATTCATCGCCTCCGTCGCCTGGTCGAAGCTGCCGCGGGCGAAGACAGTGCCCGCCGGGGTCTCCACCTGGCCCTGTTCGACGGTGATCTGGCCGCCGTTGAAGGCGATCGCCGCGCGCGCCTTGCCTAGCGGGTAGCCGTAGGCCACGAGATCGGCGACCGTGGCGTCGACGCGGCCGGTCAGCCGCTCGGGGGTGCCGGTGAGGTCGACGCGGCCGGAGAGCTCCCCCTGGAACTGGTGGGTGAGCTCCGGCCCCAGGAGGAAGGCGAGCCCCGAGGCCTGCCACTGCGCGGCGTCGATCGCCAGGTTGAACGGCTGCGAGGCCACCTTCTGCCCGGCGGCGGCCAGCGGCACGCGGCCGGTCACCAGCAGGGCGCCGCCGCCGTGGGTGAGGTCGAGCCGGAGGTCTTCCAAAGCCCGCGGGCTCAGGGAGAAGGAGCCGCGGACCGTGTCGGCCGCCGTCACCGGCGCCACCACGTCCTGCAGGTCGAGCACCAGCCGCAGCGAGTAATCCTTGCCGGCGAACTTGAACGTCCCCTCGGCCGTGCCGCGACCCACCGTGGGGAGCCAGAATTCCGGCTCCTCCCCCTTCTTGGGCGGCCCCAGCAGCACCGGCCCCAGCGGTCCCACGTCCCGGCTCGCCAGCCGGAAGTCGAGCTGCCCCGAGCCGCGCGGGAGGTCGTAGGTGAAGCCGGACGAGGTCACGTCCTGGCCCGGCAGGGTCAGGTGGAGGGCGCGGCCGGAGATCACCCCGCGGTCGATGGCGATGGGGAGGTCCCCCGCCACCGGCAGCCCGGTCTCGCTGGTGCCGCGGACCTTGAGAGCGGCCCGGCCGCTGCCGGCGAGCACGCGCTCGCTGTTGAACCGGTACTCGAAGCTGCCGCCGGTCCGCCCGGAGAGGCCGCCGACGATCGGCAGCTCCTCGCCGGGGAACTGGTCGGCGAGGAGCTGGTGGATCGAGAGATTCGCGAGGTCCAGGTCGAGCGAGACCGGCACGCCGGGCCCCTTCTGCGCCGTGTCGACCGAGACCAATCCCTGGATCGAGCCGCCGGCGTAGCGCGCGTTCTCGAGCTGGACGTCGACGCCGTCGCGGTTGCCGGTGAACTTCGCCCGGATCTCCTCGATCACGCGGCCGAGCGTGGCGAAGCGCGGCGAGCTCGCGGTGCCGCCATAGCTCCATCCCGCGGGCGTCCAGACGAAATGAGCCTTCGCCGCGACCGGCCCCACCAGCGGCTGCTCGGCGTAGCCGACGCGATTGACCCACTGGACCGCGCCGTCGGCCTCGAGGTTCAGCTCCACCCGCCGGCTCGCCGGCCGGTAGTCGACGAAGCCTTCCGCCCGGCCGGTGAGGTCCGGCCCGGCGAGGCGGGCGCTGGCGATCACGACCTTCCCCTGCTCGGGGATCACGCTCCCCTTGGCCGACAGCGTGAACGTGTAGGGCTTCGCCCGCGGCAGGGTGGCGACCACCTCCTGGGCGGTCGCCAGCAGGTCGAGCCGGTTCCCCCCCTCGCCGTTGCGCTCGGCGCGGCCGATCGCCCTTCCCCAGATCGCCTTGGCGTCGAGGTGGAACGGCAGGCTGCGCTCGTTGATCCGCAGGGTGCCGTCCTGGACGAGGATGTGGCCGATACGGACGTCGAATCGCTTCGGGCCGGTGCTGGACGCGGAACCGAACTGCGGGAGATTGCTGCTGCCGTCGGGGTTGAACTGGAGGTAGACCTGGGGCCGGAAGACCTCGATCTCCTGGATGTCGAAGACCTTGCCGCGAAGATCCTTGACCGCCACCCGGAGCGACGCCAACGGCGCCCGCAGGACCGGCGGATCGGTGGGCAGCGGACCGGGGACCACCACGTTGCGCAGCTCGATCTCCGGCGGAAAGAAGGAGTAGTCGATCGACCCGATCTGGACCTCGCGGCCGAGGAAGCGCGAGACCGGCGCGATCAGCCGCTGCCGCACCTTCTCGCGCGCGAGCTGGCTCTGGATGAAGAACCAGGAGCCGGCGCCCAAGGCGACCAGCAGCAGGAGCGCCCAGAAGAAGGGGCGCACCACCCACCGCCGCACCCGTCCCGGACGCCGGCGTGGCGCGACGGGCTCCGGCTCGCTCAAGCCGGGGCTCCTCCGCCGGGCTCGCTCCAGTCGCCACTGTCGGTCGCGCCCGACAGGCCGCCCCAGCGGAGCTTGCCGCGCAGGCTGTCGTAGAAGCTGCGCTCGCTCACCTTGGCGAGCTGCACCCGGACGGCGCTGCGGGTGACGCGGACGGTGTCGCGGTAGCCGAGCGGCGTCCCCTCCTGGCCGTCGAGCGTCAGGTAGACCTCCTCGGCCCGGGTCTCCAGCGTCACCTCGATCGGCCCGGCGTCGGGCACGACGATCGGGCGCAGCGACAGCGCGTGCGGGCAGATCGGCGTCAGCACCGCCACCGGCAGCAGCGGATTGACCACCGGCCCGCCGGCCGACAGGTTGTAGGCGGTCGAGCCGGTCGGCGTCGAGACGATGAGGCCGTCGGCGCGGAAGCGGGCGATCAGGTGGCCGTCCACCCGCAGCGTCAGCTCGATGATGCGGGCGAGCGCGCTCTTGGTGATCACCGCGTCGTTGAGCACCTGAAAGCGCGAGGGGGAGCCGCCGTGGCGCCGCAGCTCGACGTCGAACAGCGAGCGCTCCTCGATCGCGAACCGCCCCTCCAGCACCTTGATCAGGGCCGGGTAGAGCTCGCCGCGGCCGACCTCGGTCAGGAACCCGAGGTTGCCGAGGTTGACCCCCAGGATCGGCACCCCGCGGGCCAGCGACCGCGCCGCCGCCAGCAGGGTGCCGTCGCCGCCGAGCACCACCACCAGGTCCCAGGCGGCGGCGGGATCGAAGGCCGTCTCCCCCGCGATGCCGCGGGCGCGCAGGGTCGCCTCGTCGAGCGCCGCCTCGAGGCCGCGGCGGCGCAGCCAGCCGGAGAGCTCGTGGGCGGTGTGCATCGCGTCGCGGCTCCCCACCTTGGCGACGATCCCGACGCGCTGGAAGCCGGGCGGATTCATGACTCCCCTTTGCGGAAGAGGGCGAAGGCCTCGCGGTTGCCGCCGGTGCCGGCCACCGGCGAGTCGAAGACGCCGAGCGATGCGAGGCCGAGCGCCGCCAGCCCCTCGGCGCACTCCCGGATCACCCGCGCGCGGACCGCCTCGTCGCGCAGGATCCCACCCTTGCCGACGGCGCCGCGGCCGGCCTCGAACTGCGGCTTGATCATCGGCAGCAGGCGCCCGCCGTCCACCAGGTGCGCCAGCAGGGCGGGAACCACCTTGAGCAGCGAGATGAAGGAGACGTCGATGGTGATCAGGCGGCACGGCTCCGGCAGGGCGTCCGGCGCCAGGTTGCGGGCGTTGATCCGCTCCATCACCACCACCCGGGGGTCGCGGCGGAGCCGCAGGTCGAGCTGGCCGTAGCCGACGTCGACGGCGTAGACCCGCGCCGCCCCCCGCTGCAGCAGGCAGTCGGTGAACCCCCCCGTGGAGGCGCCGACGTCGAGGCAGACCTGGCCCGCCGGATCGACGCCGAAGTGGTCGAGGGCATGCGCCAGCTTCCGCCCCGCCCGCGACACGAACGGCTCCTTCGGCGCCAGCACCGCCACGCGGGCTTCCGCGGCGACCGCGGTCCCCGGCTTGTCCACCCGCCGCCCCTCCACCTCCACGGTGCCCGCCATCACCGCCCGGCGCGCCTGCTCGCGGCTGGGGAACAGCCCTCGCTCCACCAGCAACTGATCGAGACGCAAGGCAGGCCGTCCTCTCTTGAGATCATCGCTCCGCGTCAAAACAGCGTGGTTTTCCAGGGCAACTCCCGTCCGTTTCCAGGACGTCCTGCAACGGGTATGCCCGCCGGGACCTATATATCACTGACTCGGCGGGGTTTGCGCCTCGCCGCGCGCGGCGTGGAGGCAGAACGGGAGCGCCAGCAGGAAGAGGACCGGCCGCTGCACCTCGGTATCCCCCCAGTTGTTCTCGAACAGCCCGGCCAGGTTGAAGGCGAGCAGGGCGAGGATCATGCCGACGTAGAGATCGGCCCGCGGACCCCGGCGTCCCCCTTCGCGGACGAACCCGCGCCAGGCCGCCACCGCCGCGACCAGGGTCATCGCCAGGTAGGCGGCGAGGGCCGGGAGCCCCCGCTCGGCCGCGAGCTGCAGCATGCTGTTGTGCAGGTGGGGGACCTCGTAGCGCGGCGCCGCCGGCGCGCGATAGATCGGGTAGTACCGCTTCACCAGGTCCAGCCCGACGCCGAACACCGGGCGCTGGCGGACCATGGTGAGCCCCGCCTCCAGCATGCAGAGCCGGTCGTAGTTCGAGGCGTCGCGCAGGTCGGCGATCGAGACCACCCGGTGCAGGATCGGCACCGGCGCCAGGGCGATGAACAGCACCGCCGCCGGCACGTAGGCGGCGAGCAGCCGCGGCACCCGGAACGCGATCATCACGGTCAGCGACAGGGCGAGCGCCACCCAGGCGTTGCGCGTGTAGCTGCCGAGCAGCGCGGCGTTGATCGCCGCCAGCGCCGCCCAGCGCCAGGGGGTCCGCCAGCGGCGGGTGTAGAGCATCGACGCCAGCAGCAGCAGGTCGCAGACCAGCAGGAAGCCCGAGAAGGTCATGTAGTGCGAGAACGGGCCGCGGATCCGCCGGTCGATGTCGCCGTAGCCGAAGAGGAACTGGGCGAGCCCCTCGCAGGCGAGCAGGGCGGCGAGGACGATCAGGGTGTCGACCGCCAGCCGCACCTGCCGCTCGCCGCGCACCAGGAACGGGGCGGCGAGGAAGGTCGCGAGGGTGAAGATCTCCGTCAGGCCGCGCGCGCTCGCCCGCGGGTCGGGGGAGGCGAGCCACGAGCCGGCCAGCGTCAGCAGGTAGAGACCGACCGGTATCGTCATCGGCGCCAGCACGCTCCAGCGCACCGAGCGGCGGCGGGTCCAGGGGAGCGCGAGCAGCGTCACCCCGAGCAGGATCTCGGAGGCGGCGATCGAGAAGATGGTCGCCAGATGCGAGAGGAACAGCCAGTAGCCGGTCCGCTCGGCGCGGGAGTCGGAAGCCTCGAAAAGGGGAGCCACGGCGGGCGCGGCGGACCGGTTTCCGGCAGGCCTCAGCGCCCGACGGCGGAGGCGGGGAGCGCCTCCTCGAGGAGCATGATCGGAATGTCGGAGACGATCGGATAGACCAGGCCCGAGGCAGCGCAGTAGAGCCCCTGCTCCACCACCGGCTCCTCGTCCCGGAAGTGCTCGCGATATTTCTCGACCAACGGACCCCGCAGCTCGCGGGGGAGCTCGATCAGCTCCAGCTCACCCTTGGACTTCGGGCAGACGAGGATTTCCAACAGCTCGGGATCTACCGCCATGGCCGGGAGAATAACACAGCCTCACGGCCGCAGGCTGTAGGTGAGGACCAGCACCTCGGTGCCCGGGTTGTGCGAGTAGAGGTGGCCGTTGGAGAGGTGGAACAGCAGCAGGCCGGCGCGCGACCGGCCGCCGCGGAAATCGCGCGAGAGCTCGAGCCCCGAGCGGAACTCGAGCGCGCCGCCGAGATTGATCCCCTGCTGGTGGCTGTACAGGCCGGCCGCGAGCTGCGGGCTGAGGAACCACGATCCCGGCAAGGGCAGGTCGTACCGCAGGCCGCCATAAATGTAGAGCGTGCCCTTGCTGGCGAACAGGCCGCCGGCCATCGGCGAGAGCTCCGGGAGAAAGCGGGGAAGCCAGCGAAGCCGCTGGGGGGGGAAACGCACCTCGGCGCCGATCTGGAGACGCGTCCGCGGGTCCAGGATCTCGATCGGCCCGACGTTGAAGGTGACGAGGTCGGGCTCCGCGGCCCGGGCGGGCGGAGCCGCGAGCAGCGCCGCCGCGAGAGAAAAAAGGACCGACAGAGGCCCGAGGGCCTCGATCCGCAGCGATTTCATGATGGAATCGAGTCGTCTTTCCGCGCCCCACACACCCATGGACGCTGTCTTGCACAGCTACGCGGCTGGATATAACACTGGATGAGCGCCCGATTCAACAAGCGGCCCGTCGATTAAGATACCCCCCATGCCACCGTCCTCCCAGAAGGATCTCTCGACTCCCGAGATCTCCGTCGTCATCCCGGTCTACAACGAGGAAGAAAACCTGCCGCTGCTGGCCGCCGAGATCCAGGGGGCGATGCGGTCGCTCGGCCGCTCCTACGAGGTGATCTACGTCGACGACGGCAGCACCGACGGCAGCGCCGGGGTGCTGCTCGGGCTGGCCCGCGAGGACCGCGCCGTGCGGGTGCTCCACCAGCGGCGCAACTCGGGGCAGACCGCGGCCCTCGGCGCCGGCTTCCGCTTCGCCCGCGGCGCCATCGTGGTCACCCTCGACTCCGACCTCCAGAACGATCCGGCGGACATCCCGCGGCTCCTCGCCCTGATGGACCGCTACGACGTGGTGAGCGGCGTGCGTACCAACCGGCGGGACACCTGGGTGCGCAAGGCCTCCTCGCGGATCGCCAACCGGGTGCGCAACCGGCTCACCCACGACAACGTCACCGACGTCGGCTGCACCCTGCGCGCCTGCCGCGCCGAGCACCTGCGCCGCGTCCCCCTGTTCACCGGCATGCACCGCTTCCTCCCCACCCTGCTCAAGATGGCGGGGGCGCGGACCACCGAGATCCCGGTCAACCACCGGCCGCGGCTCCACGGCCAGCCCAAGTACAACATCAGCAACCGCCTCTGGCGGGCGCTGGCCGACCTGTTCGCGGTGCGCTGGATGCAGAAGCGCTGGATCGACCCCAACCTGTCCGAGGAGATCGACGTTTGGACCACAAATTCATCTGGAACGTCTGGACCGCCATAGGGTTCGCCGGGCAGGCCTGCTTCTTCATGCGCTTCGTCATCCAGTGGCTCGCCTCCGAACGCAAGAAGACCAGCGTGATCCCCCCCGCCTTCTGGTTCCTCAGCCTCGCCGGGGGGATGATCGTGCTCGTCTACGGCATCCACCGGCGCGACAGCGTCATCATCGCCGGCCAGATCCCCGGGCTCTTCCTCTATAGCCGCAATCTCTGGCTGATGCGCCAGAGCGCCCGTATCCCCTCTTCCCTATGAACGCGGCGGCCCCACCCCGCGGCGGCCGCGACCTCCTGCTGCTCGCCGTCCTGGGCGCCCTGCTGTTCCTGCCCGGGCTCGGGCGGCACGACGTCTGGAACCCGGACGAGGCGCGCTACGCCGAGGTGGCGCGCGAGATGCCGCTGCTCGGCCACTGGGCGGTGCCGCACCTCAACGGGCAGGTCTACAGCCAGAAGCCGCCGCTCCTCTTCTGGTCGATCGCCCTCTTCGGCCGGCTGACCGGCGGGCTCGACGCCACCGCCGCCCGCCTCCCCTCCGCCCTCGCCGCCATCGGCTCTCTGCTGCTCGTCTACGCCATCGGCCGCCGCTTCTTCGGCCGCCGCGCCGCCTGGATCGCCGCCGCCGCCTTCGCCACCTGCTTCAAGGTGATCTGGCAGGGGAGGTTCGGGCAGATCGACATGCTGCTCACCGGCCTGGTCACGCTGGGGGTCTGGTTCTGGGTGCGCGGCTACACCGAGCGGCGGCCGGGGCTCCATCTCTTCTTCTTCCTGTCGGCGGGGCTCGCCACCCTGGCCAAGGGGCCGGTCGGCCTGCTGCCGCCGCTGCTCTCGATCCTCGCCTTCCTCGCCGTCACCCGCGACCGCGAGGAGCTGAAGCGGCTGCGGATCGGCCGCGGCCTGCTCCTCTGGGCCCTGGTGGTGCTCGCCTGGCTGGTGCCGGCCGGGCTCGACGCCGGGCCGGACTACCTGCGGCAGATCGTCTTCCGGCAGAACGTCACCCGCTACGCCAACCCCTGGCACCACTTCGCGCCCCCCTGGTATTACCTCGGGATCCTGCCCGGAGAGTTCTTCCCCTGGTCCTTCCTGCTGCCGGTGGCGATCGTCGCCGGCTGGAAGCGGCTGATCCGCCCGGTGCGGCCGGACGAAACGCGGCCCGCCGGCATCCTCGAGGAGTCGAGCCGGGCGCTCGACCGGCTGGTGGGGGAACGGGCCCGCGCCGGCTTCCTGTTCTGCCTCTGCTGGGCGGTGGTCACCCTGGTTTTCTTCAGCATCTCGCCGGCCAAGCGGTCGGTCTACATCCTGACCCTGTACCCGGCGCTGGCGCTGCTGGTGGGCGCGGGTCTCGACCTCGCCGCCGCCAACTGGCCTCGCTGGCGGCGGGGCGTCGTCCTCCCTCTCGGTGGAATCGCCGGGCTCGTCCTGCTGGCCATCGCCGCCCTGCCGTTCGCGGCCCGCAGGCGGCCGGAGGTGGCCGCGCTCGGAGGGAATGCCTTCGTCTACGGCCTGATGGCGATCCTCCTCCCGCTCCTCCTCGGCGCCATCGCCGCCTGGTGGCTGTCCCGGTCGGGCAGGCTCTCGCGCGCCGCCGCCGCGCTCGCGGCGGGCATGGCCCTGACCGGCCTCGGCGTCGCCCTCTACGCCCTCCCCCGCTTCGACGTCTTCAAGTCCGCCCGCGGCCTCTCCAGCGTGCTGGTCTCCCGCATGGCCCCGGGCGAGCCCTACGGGATCTACCCGCGCCTCGACTCCACCTTCCTCTTCCAGACCCGCCGCTTCTGCGAGGAGCTCGACAGCGAGGCGAAGCTCCGGGCCTACCTCGCCCGCCCCGGGCGCGTCTGGCTGCTGGCGCAGAAGGACGACTTTTCCCACCTCGGAAACCTCCCGCCGCTGGTCGAGGTGGCCCGCGATGCCGAGCCCCGGGAGGGGTACGTCCTGCTTCTGAAGCCATGAACCGTATTGGTGTTGTAATACACTAGTGATACACTCTTCTCCGGCAGGGAGTCCTGCCGTGGATTTCACAAGGAGAAGAGACATGATCGTCCGCATTCAGCTCGCTCTGCTGCTCGCCCTGCTGCTCCCCATCGCCTCCCACGCCCAGCCGGCGGCGACGGAGAGCCCCGACCTCGTAGCCCAGAAGAGGACCGTCGTCGACATCCGCAACGTCGGCACGGCGATGTGGACCTGGTACAAGGATGAGGTGGCGCCGCACCGGAGCCCGGAGTCCCACAAGAAAGCCGAGCAGGAGAGCCAGACGAAAGAGGTGGACTTCGCGCGGGTGCCGGTGATCTCCCGCGAGGAGCTGGCGGCGGTCCTGGTCCCCAAGTACATCGCCTGGCTCCCGGAGGCGGACGGCTGGGGGCACCCCTACGAGTTCCGGCTCAACACCAAGGACGCCAACGCGATCGTCGTGATGGCCGTGCGCAGCGCCGGCAAGGACGGCCAGCTCTCCGGCAGCAACTACAGCGTCGGCAGCTTCGGGCCCTCCGAGTTCGACCAGGACCTGGCCTGGATGGACGGCTACTTCGCCCGCTGGCCCGAGAAGAAGGAGAACGGCCGCTAGACCCCGCTCAGACCTGCGTGTCGTCCGGAACCAGCAGCCGTTCGATCCCGCGCGCCTTGCCGGTCTCCTCGTCGATGTCGACGAGGGTGCCGGCGAGGCGCACGTCGCGCTTGGCGACCTCGAAGGAGGAGTGGGTCTGGAGGAGGAAGCGCTTGAGCACCTTGTCGGCCCGCATGCCGATCACCGATTCGTAGGGGCCGGTCATGCCGGCGTCGGTCTGCAGGGCGGTGCCGTTGGGGAGGATCCGCTCGTCGGCGGTGGGGACGTGGGTGTGGGTGCCGAGCACGGCGCTCACCCGGCCGTCGAGGTAGAAGCCCATCGCCTGCTTCTCGCTGGTGGCCTCGGCGTGGAAGTCGACCAGGATCACCTTGTATTTCGGATCGAGCCCCTTGAGCAGATGGTCCGCCTTGTGGAACGGCGAGTCGAGGTTGCTCATGAAGACCACCCCCTCGAGGTTGATCACCGCGACGGGGATGCCGGCCGCCGTCTCCCCCAGGTGCAATCCCTTGCCGGGGTTGCCCGCGGGGTAGTTGGCGGGGCGCAGGAGGCGCGGCTCGCGCTCGAGCAGATCGTAGACCTCCTTCTTGTCCCAGACATGGTTGCCGGTGGTGTAGACGTCGATCGGCAGCTCCGCGATCTCGCGCAGCACGTCCGGGGTGACGCCGAAGCCGCCGGCGGAGTTCTCGACGTTGACCACCACGTAGTCCGCGCGGTGGCGGTCGACCAGCCGGGGGAGCAGGTGCTGGAGGGCGCGCCGGCCCGGCTTGCCGATCACGTCGCCGACGAAGAGCAGCTTCATGGCACAGTCACCTGGACCGTTACCGGGCGTACTCGACCGACCGGGTCTCGCGGATCACCGTCACCTTGATCTGGCCGGGGTAGGTCAGCTCCTGCTCCACCTTGCGGGCGATGTCCTTCGACAGCCAGAGCGCCTGCTCGTCGCCGATCTTGCCGCTGTCGACGATGATGCGGATCTCGCGGCCGGCCTGGATGGCGAAGGTCTTCTGCACCCCCTTGAAGCTCGACGCGATCTCCTCCAGCTTCTCGAGCCGCTTGACGTAGGTCTCGAGCACCTCGCGGCGGGCGCCGGGGCGGGCGGCCGAGAGCGCGTCGGCGGCGGTCACCAGCACCGCCTCCACCGTCTGCGGGTCGTAGTCGCCGTGGTGGCAGGCCATCGAGTGGACGACCTCCTCGGTCTCGCCGTACTTGCGCAGCAGGTCGATGCCGATCTGCAGGTGAGTGCCGTCCATCTCGCGGTCGATCGCCTTGCCGATGTCGTGCAGCAGGCCGCCGCGGCGGGCGACGGCGACGTTGGCCTTGAGCTCGGCCGCCATGGTGCCGGCGAGGAAGGCGACCTCCCGGCTGTGATGGAGGACGTTCTGGCCGTAGGAGGTGCGGTAGCGCAGCCGCCCCAGTAGCTTGATCAGCTCCGGATGCATGCCGGGGATGCCCAGCTCCAGCAGCGCCGCCTCCCCCTCCTGCAGGATCTTCTGCTCGAACTCCGCCTTGACCTTCTCGACGATCTCCTCGATGCGCGCCGGATGGATGCGGCCGTCGACGATCAGCCGCTCGAGCGCCACCCGGGCGACCTCGCGGCGGAACGGATCGAAGCCCGAGAGGATGACCGCCTCCGGGGTGTCGTCGACGATCAGGTCGACCCCCGTCGCCGTCTCGAGGGCGCGGATGTTGCGCCCCTCGCGGCCGATGATCCGCCCCTTCATCTCGTCGTTGGGGAGCATGACGACCGAGACCGTGGTCTCGGAGACGTAGTCCGAGGCGGCGCGCTGGATGGCCATGCCGATGATCCGCTGGGCCTGCCGGGAGGCCTGCTCGCGGGCCTCGTCCTCGATGCGCTTGACGATGTGGGCGGCCTCGATCCTGGCCTCCCCTTCCATCACCCGCACCAGCTCTTCCTTGGCCTGCTGGGCGGTGAGGCCGGCGATCTGCTCGAGCTTGACGCGCTCCTCCGCGAACAGCCGCTCGAGATCCGACTCGCGCTTCTCGACGCTTTTCTCGCGGGTGACCAGCGAGCGGTCGAGCTGCGACAGGTCCTTGTCGCGGCGGCTGAGATCCTCGGTCCGCTTGTCGAGGCTGTCTTCCTTCTGGGTGAGGCGGCGCTCCTGCGCCTCGAGCTCGGCGCGCCGCTTGCGGGAGATTTTCTCGAACTCGCTGCGCGCCTGGAGAAGCTTCTCCCGCGCCGCGACCTCGGCTTCCCGTATCTGGTTCTCGCTCTGCCGCCGGGCGTCGTCGACGACCTGCGCGGCCTCGCGCTGCGCGGCGTCGATCACGCGCTTTCTCTCGTGGCGCACAGAGCGCCAGCCAAAGACGAGGACCAGGACCGCGGCAGCCAGGAAGGCCACGGCCAGGATGATGATTTCGGTATTCACCGGTTGCCCCTTATATATGCACAAGGGAACCCGGCGAGATCTGGGAAGGCCTCCTCGCTAAAGAGGAGGAAGGTAAAGGGCATCCCCCGCGGGACCGTGTGGGCCCGTGCGTTTAGAACCTAACGCAACAGGTGGGTGTCCGCTTCGTGAGCCGTCAGCGTCCTCGTCGAAAGCGAGGCTGGCACAGGCCCACGAGTAAAAGACTCCCGTATAAAGAATGTTGGTTCTACAATCGTAGTACCCATCGCGAACCACACGGGGGATGCTGACCCTTGTTCCATAATATTTTCAGCTAACGCTGCCGTCCCTGTTTCAACTCTCCAGGGCATGAGTTAATTCCTCCGCCAGCGCCGCCACCTTCTCCCTGATCTCGACCCGTTCCCCTTCTTGCCGACTCTGAATCTGGAACAGCTCGTCGGCGAGATTGAGCGCCGCCAGGATCGCGATCCGGGCTGTATCGCCCTTCACGTGCTCGGCCACCTCCCGCATCTTGCGGTCCACGAGGTCGGCCAGCTCCTGGAGGTACCCGTTCTCGTCGCTGCCGCGAACGGTATACACCTCGCCGAAGATCTCAACCGGAACCGTGGTTGATGCGGGCAGAGGCATAGTTTATCCCATCCGTCGGTAGTGCCTACCCGGCCAGCAAGTGACGTAATGCCAGCGGTTTGGCCAGCGTCAATATACCACAGGTGTCAAAACAGCCAGGAAAGGGGGCAACCCCGTGCCGTCCTGGCACGCGGACGGTACAATGCGCCCTCCGTGCCCGTCTACCCCGCCCTCCTCCGCCTGCTCTTCCGTCTCGATCCCGAGACCAGCCACGGCATCGGCCTCGGTGCCCTGCGCGCCGCCCGGGCGGTGCCTGGAATCGGCGGAATCCTCGGCCGGCTCTATCGGGTGGACTACCGGATCAACGCCGCGCCGCTGCGCCAGACCCTGTTCGGCCGCGAATTCGTCAACCCCGTGGGGCTCGCCGCGGGCTTCGACAAGAACGCGGAGGCCGTGCGCGCCATTCCGGCGCTCGGCTTCGGCTTCACCGAGGTCGGCACCGTCACCCCCTTGCCGCAGCCGGGCAACCCGCGCCCCCGGCTCTTCCGCCATCCGGCCGAGCGCAGCCTGCAGAACGCCCTCGGCTTCAACAACGCCGGCATGGCCGCGATGCGCCGCCGCCTGGAGCGAGCCCGTCCCGCTCCCCTCCCCGTCGGCGTCAACCTCGGCAAGAACAAGGCGACCCCTCCGGAACGGGCGCTCGACGACTACGAGACGCTGATCCGCGGCCTCCACGACCTCTCCGACTACCTGGTGGTGAACCTCTCCTCGCCGAACACGCCCGGCCTGCGCGACCTGCAGAACGAGGAGTTCCTCCGCGCCCTCTTCGGGCTGGCCCAAGGGATCACCGCCAAGCCGATCCTGGTCAAGATCGCCCCCGACCTCGAGCCCGGCGCGGCGGTGCGCTTGAGCGAGATCGCCGTCGACGCCGGCGCGGCCGGCGTGATCGCCACCAACACCACGATCGACTACGCCCTGCTGCCGGGAGCCAGGGATTTCGGCGGCCTCTCCGGCCAGGTGCTGCGCGAGAAGAGCTTCCGGATCTTCGAGGCGGTGGCGAAGGCGCTCTTCGGGAAGGCCGTGCTGATCAGCGTCGGGGGGATCGATTCCGGCGCCGAGGCCTACCGGCGGATCCGGGCCGGAGCCTCGCTGGTGCAGGTCTACACCGCCCTGGTCTACGAAGGGCCGGGGGTGAGGTTTCGGGGTGGGGGGCAACGACGCGCGTACGATTCCTACAGCCCCGCCAACCCCGCCAGCCGCTCGGTCAGCGCCTCGACCCGCCGCCGCACCTCATCCCGCTCGACCTCCCAGCTCCGGGCCGCCGCGGCGGCCTCGGCGCGCTCGGTCTCGGCAGCGGCGAGATTCCTTTCCAACCCACGGACACGCACGCGGAGCGCTTCGATCTCCTCGTCCACGTCGCCGTCCCCCCCGGGCGCGGCCGGCGGGATGGAGAGCAGCGAGACCTCGGATTCGAGGTCCCGGATGCGGTCCCGCAGAGAACTGTTTTCCTCGTTGAGCTCACCCAGGCGCGCGACGGCGTCGCGCACCCGGGTTTCCAGACTGTCCAGCCACTCGATCTCCACGGCGACCTACTCCTTCAGGGCGAAACGCCGCCTCACCCTTCGGCGGCGGCGTTGGACTGCGAGCCCAGCGCCGTCTTCGCCATCTCGGCAAGGCCGGCGAACCCGGTGGGATCGGTGACGGCGATGTCGGCCAGCACCTTGCGGTCGAGCGTCGAACCGGCGGCCTTGAGGCCGGCGATCAGGCGGCTGTAGGACAGCCCATTCAGGCGGGCGGCGGCGTTGATGCGCACGATCCACAGGCTGCGAAGCTGGCGCTTCTTCTGCCGCCGGTCGCGATAGGCGTAGCCCAGCGCCTTGTCCACGGCCTGCTTGGCCATGCGGTAGGCGTTCGACTTGGTTCCCCAGAAGCCGCTGGAGAGCTTGAGGATCTTCTTCCGTTTCTGGTGGCGCTTGGTACCGCGCTTTACACGAGCCATCGTCTAGAACCTCGTTTCTGCTCCGTGCCCGTTGAGGGGGGAGCGGTCGGTGGCCCGCACGGCCGGCTGACTGCCAAGTCCTGGCCAGGTCCGGGGGCCGCGGCTCCGGGGGCAGGTCCTTCCCGCCGGATACCGTCGTGGTGAATTTTTCGGCTTCGCCCGACTCGGGCCGCGGCCTAGTTGTGCAGCATCGACTTGATCGTGTGGGCGAACGCGGGGGAGACCGCCACGGACTTGCGCAGCTTGCGCTTCCGCTTGGTGGTCTTCTTGGTCAGGATGTGGCTGTGCATCGACTGGTGGCGAGTCACCTTGCCGGTTCCCGTGACCTTGAAACGCTTCGCGGCACCCTTGTGCGTCTTCTGCTTCGGCAAGGATGTCTCCTTTCTTCCTTGAGGGCGGAGACTGCGTCCCGCCCATTTCGTAAGTGTACCTAGCCTACCTTATGAAGCCGTATCGCTGGACTCGGCCTTCTTGGGTCCGCTGTGGCGCGGCGGACCAAAGATGACGTGCATCCGGTTACCCGCCATTTCGGGCGACGATTCTAGCACTCCATGCTCCCCCAGGTCAGCCTGGAACCGCTTGAGGAGCTTGTGGCCGAGATCCTGGCGCGCCATTTCGCGCCCCCGGAACTGAACCGTCGCCTTCACCTTGTCGCCCTCGCCCAGGAACCGGATGGCGTTCTTGAGCTTGAAGTCATAGTCATGCTCGTCGATGTTGGGCCGGAACTTGACCTCTTTGACGTGGATGATCTTCTGCTTCTTCTTCGACTCGTGCGACTTCTTCTTCTGCTGGTACAGGAACTTGCCGAAATCCATGATCCGGCAGACCGGCGGCTTGGCCGTCGGAGCCACTTCCACCAGGTCGAGCTGCAGTTCCTGAGCCCGCCGCAGCGCCTCTTCGATCGGCACGATGCCGCCCTGGCCGCCGTCGGCCTCCACCAGGCGCACTTCGCGAACCCGGATGCGCTCATTGATCCGCGTCGTCTTGTCGATGCTTAGCTCACCCCCTGGGAGCGTCGGGCTTGCGCCCGTCGGTTCGTGTTCAGATCCATTCTCCTATCTTGGTGTTCAAAGCTCGCGGCTACGCGCCGTCGAAAGCTCGCGCACCCGCGCCAGAAAGTCGCTCGTGGGCATCGCCCCCAGATCCTCGCCGGCGCGCCGGCGCACCGAGACCGTCCCGTCCTCCGCCTCGCGCGCCCCCACCACCAGCATGTAGGGCACCTTCTGCACCTGCGCCTCGCGGATGCGGTAGCCCAGCTTCTCGTTGCGCGCGTCGAGCTCCGTCCGCACGCCGGCCGCGGCCAGCGCCTGGCGGACCGTCTCGCCATACTCGGCGAACTTCTCCGAGATCGGCAGCACCACCGCCTGCACCGGTGCCAGCCACAGGGGGAAGGCGCCCGCCGTCTGCTCGATCAGGATCGCCATGAAGCGCTCGATAGAGCCTAGCATGGCGCGGTGGATCATCACCGGCACGTGCTCGCCGCCGTCCGCCCCCACGTAGGAGAGGTTGAAGCGCCGCGGCATCTGGTAGTCGAGCTGCACCGTGCCGAGCTGCCAACTGCGGTTCAGCGAGTCGCGCACGTGGAAGTCGATCTTCGGGCCATAGAAGGCGCCGTCCCCGGGGTTGACCTGGTAGGCCAGGCCCTGGTGGTCGAGCGCCTGCGCCAGCGCACCCTCGGCCCGGTCCCAGAGCTCATCCGAGCCGACCCGTTTCTCCGGCCGGGTCGACAGCTCGATCCGCACCTCCTCGAAGCCGAAGGTCCGGTAGACCTCCAGGATCATTTCAGCGGCCGCCAGCACCACCGTCTCCACCTGCTCCTCGGTGCAGAAGACGTGGGCGTCGTCCTGCGAGAACGAGCGCACGCGGAAGAGGCCGTTGGTCACCCCGCTGCGCTCGTAACGGTGGAGCCGGCCGACGTCCGCGTAGCGGATCGGCAGGTCGCGGTAGGACCGCAGCCGGGTGCCGAAGATCAGGCAGTGGGTCGGGCAGTTCATCGGCTTGACCGCCATCTGCCGCTCGTCCACATCGGTGAAGAACATGTTCTCGCCGTAGTTGGCCCAGTGCCCGGAGGTCTTCCAGAGCTCGGCGTCCAGGATCTGCGGCGTGATCACCTCGCCGTAGCCGTAGCGGGCGTTGAGCTCGCGCACGTAGTCGGTCAGCGCGACGTAGATCGAGCCCCCCTTGGGGTGGATGAACGGCATCGCCGGCGCCATCGGATTGAAGCTGAAGAGATCGAGCTCCTGGCCCAGCCGGCGGTGGTCGCGCGCCCGCGCCGCCTCCTGGGCCGCCGCGTACTCTTCCATCTCCTTCTGGGTCAGGAAGGCGGTGCCGTAGATGCGCTGCAGGCGCTCGTTCTTCTCGTCCCCCTTGAAGTAGACGGCGGAGGCCTCGAGCAGCCGGACGGCGCCGATCTGCGACAGGGTCTGCGCGTGCGGGCCCCGGCAGAGGTCGGTGAACCGGCCGTCCTTGTAGAGGGTGATCGTCTCCCCCTCGGGGATGTCCTTGAGCCGCTCGACCTTCAGGGTCTCGCCCAGCTCGCGGAAGATGCGCTCGGCCTCCTCGCGGGTGACCTCGACGCGCTCGAACGCGCTCCCTTCGGCGAGGATCTCGCGCATCTTCTCCTCGATCTTCTCGAGGTCCTCGGGGGTGAAGGGGCGCGGGAAGCGGAAGTCGTACTGGAACTTCTCGCTGTGGTCCTGGCGTCCGGCGTCGTACTCCGCCTCCGGCCAGAGCCGCTTGACGGCGTCGGCCAGCACGTGCTCGGCGCTGTGGCGGATGAACTCGCCGGCCTCCGGGCTCTTGGTGGTGAACAGGCGGAACCTGCCCCCCTGCTTGAGAGGAAGGCGGAGGTCGACCTTGCGGCCGTCGAGCTCGGCGCCGACGGCATCCTTGGCCAGGCGGGGGCCGATCGAGGCGGCCACCGCGAGCGGAGTGGTGCCCGCGGGCACCGTGCGCACGGAGCCGTCGGGCAGGATCAGTTCGATAGCTTCAGTCATGGTCTCCATCGGACCATCCGGGATCTCTGGAAAATGAGGTTCTCTTTCGGGCCGCGGCCCGCGCCGGTGAAGGTCACGAGCGGGGGGGTTGGTAGGCGCTAGCGGACTCGAACCGCTGACCTCTACCGTGTGAAGGTAGCGCTCTAACCAGCTGAGCTAAGCGCCTGGGCATGAGGCTGAAATTCGGTTCACCAGTTTGGATGCTATCTCCGGGCTTCTCTAATGATCGATCTGGTGCCGAATCCACTCCTGAAAAGCTTGGTAGGCCCAAGCGGACTTGAACCGCTGACCTCTACGATGTCAACGTAGCGCTCTAACCAACTGAGCTATGGGCCTGTTCCATTCCC
>JBDSHF010000450.1:0-9254 GCA_039918595.1 Thermoanaerobaculia bacterium | reverse complement strand
AGACGATGCGCGACGACGCCTTCAAGGTGATCCGCCGCGTCGGAGTGGCCACCGGCGGCTCCAACATCCAGTTCGGCGTCGACCCGAAGACCGGCGAGCAGGTCGTGATCGAGATGAACCCGCGCGTCTCGCGCAGCTCGGCGCTGGCCTCCAAGGCCACCGGCTTCCCGATCGCCAAGATCGCCGCCCTGCTCGCCGTCGGCTACACGCTCGACGAGATCCCCAACGACATCACCGGCAAGACCTTCGCGGCCTTCGAGCCGACGCTCGACTACACGGTGGTCAAGATCCCGCGCTGGGCCTTCGAGAAGTTCCCCGAGGCCTCGCCCACCCTCGGCACCTCGATGAAGTCGGTGGGCGAGGTGATGGCCATGGGCTCCACCTTCAAGGAGGCCCTGATGAAGGGGCTCTCGGCGCTGGAGCTCGACGGCAGCCCGGCCTCCCGCGAGCGGCGGATGTCCGACCCGGTACGGCTGCGGCAGCGGCTCGCCGTCCCCAACTGGGAGCGGCTGTTCGCCGTCTTCGCCGCCCTGCGCCAGGGGTGGACGCCGGAGGAGGTCTCCGCGGCCTCCCACATCGACCCCTGGTTCCTGCGCGAGATCGCCGAGATCGTCGACCTCGAGGCCGAGCTCGCCTGCTGGGATCTCGCCTCGATGCCGAAGCTCCTGCTGCGCCGCGCCAAGTCCTTCGGCCTCACCGACGCCCGCATCGCGAGCCTCCTCGACTGCCCGGAAGAGGATCTCGCCGCCGCCCGCTCCGAGGAGACGGGGTGGCGGCGCGTCTACAAGCGGGTCGACACCTGCGCCGCCGAGTTCCCGGCGACCACCCCCTACCTCTACTCGACCTTCGGCCAGGAGGACGAGAGCGAGCCGGACGACCGCCCCAAGGTGGTGATCCTGGGCTCCGGCCCCAACCGCATCGGCCAGGGGATCGAGTTCGACTACTGCTGCGTGCACGCCGCCTTCGCCCTGCGCGACATGGGCTACGAGACGGTGATGATCAACTGCAACCCGGAGACCGTCTCGACCGACTACGACACCTCCGACCGCCTTTACTTCGAGCCGCTCACCCTGGAGCACGTGATGGCGGTCCTGGATCGCGAGAAGCCGCTGGGGGTGATCGTGCAGCTCGGCGGCCAGACACCGCTGAAGCTCGCCCGCGGCCTCGCCGCCCGCGGCGTGCCGATCCTCGGCACCCCGCCGGACGCCATCGACCTCGCCGAGGACCGCCGCCGCTTCGGCGACCTGCTCGCCGAGGAGGGGATCCTGCAGCCCGAGAACGGCAGCGCCACCTCGCTCGACGAGGCCCGCGAGGTGGCCGAGCGGATCGGCTACCCCATCGTGGTGCGGCCGAGCTACGTGCTGGGCGGCCGGGCGATGGCGGTGGTCTATGACGGCTCGACCCTCGAGCGCTACATGGCCGAGGCGGCGGGGGTCTCGCCGGGGCACCCGGTGCTGATCGACCGCTTCCTGGAGGACGCCTTCGAGGTGGACCTCGACCTGATCTCGGACGGCAAGACCGCCGTCGTCGCCGGCATCCTCCAGCACATCGAGGAGGCGGGCATCCACTCGGGGGATTCGGTGGCGGTGCTGCCGCCCTACAAGGTCTCGCCGGAGGATCAGGACCGCATGCGCGACATCGCCCGCCGCCTGGCGCTGCGGCTGGGCGTCGTCGGCCTGATGAACGTGCAGTTCGCCTTGAAGGACGGCAGGATCTACGTCCTGGAGGTCAACCCGCGCGCCTCGCGCACCGTGCCGTTCATCGCCAAAGCGGTGGGCATACCGCTGGTCAAGATCGCCGTCGGCGCCATGGCCGGCCGCACCCTGCAGGAGCTGGGCTTCACCGCCGAGCCGCGGGTGCCCGGGGTGTTCGTCAAGGCGCCGGTCTTCCCCTTCCGCCGCTTCCCCGGCGTCGATCCGGTGCTGGGGCCCGAGATGAAATCGACCGGCGAGGTGATGGGGGAGAGCCTCACCTTCGGCAACGCCTTCGCCAAGGCCTGGATGGGCGCCGGCCACCAACTGCCGATGGAGGGGACCGCCTTCCTCTCCGTCCACGACCGCGACAAGCCGGGCCTGCTGCCGGTCGCCCGGCGCCTGGCGGAGCTCGGCTTCGAGCTGGCGGCCACCGCCGGCACCGCCGAGTATCTGAGCGGCCAGGGGCTCGCCGTGCGCACCGTGCTCAAGGTCCACGAGGCCCGCCCGCACATCGGCGACCTGCTGATCAACGGCGAGATCGCGCTGGTGATCAACACCCCCTTAGGCCGTGAGTCGCACGAGGACGACGGCGTCATCCGCCGCACCGCCCTGAAGTACGACATCCCCTGCATCACCACTCTCTCGGGAGCGATGGCCTGCGCCGAGGGGATCGCCGCCCTGAAGAAGGAGGGGTTGAGCGTGCGGTCGCTGCAGGAGA
This sequence comes from Thermoanaerobaculia bacterium, assembly GCA_039918595.1. Classification (GTDB taxonomy): domain Bacteria; phylum Acidobacteriota; class Thermoanaerobaculia; order Multivoradales; family UBA5704; genus DATARR01. The sequence goes on along the minus strand of JBDSHF010000450.1, from coordinate 6,842 downwards.
TGACGGGCGGAAGCCACGATGGCGCGGCGCTACGCCATTTCCCTTGACCTCAGCTTCGAGGCAAGCGTACGATCCTGTGGAATGGGTGCGGCACGCGAACAGCGTGTACCACGTAATGAGGGTAGAGGCTATGCAACGGAATGTCACCCTGACGCTTGACGACGATCTCATTCACAAGGCGCGAGTGCTGGCGGCGCGCCGCAACCGTTCGATCTCGGCTCTCCTGCGTGAAGAGTTGTCTCGCCTGGTGGCCGAGGACGAGGCGTACGAAACCGCAAAACGAGCCGCCCTCGAGCGTCTCGGGCGAGGCTCCCACCTGGGAGGCGGGCCTCTCCCTTCCAGAGGCGAGCTCCACGATCGTGCCAGCCTTCGTTGACGCCAACATCCTGATCTACGCTGAGGACCGCGACGCCGGTAGCAAGCACGCCGTCGCGCGGGCCTTGGTGGCGGATCTCTGGCGTTCTGGGGAAGGGGTGTTGAGCGTCCAGGTGCTGCAGGAGTTTTTTGTCACCGTGACACGCAAGTTACCAAGGCCCCTAAGCCCGGACGAGGCCCTCGTCATCGTAGAGCAGTACCTTACCTGGCGCGTGGTGGAGAACACTGGGGACCTCCTGCTCGGAGGCATCCGCCTGGCATCCTTCCTCAAAATTTCCTTCTGGGATGCGCTGATCGTTCAGGCTGCCCGTGCGGAGCATTGCGACCGGCTGTGGACCGAGGATCTGAATCACGGCCAGCGCGTCGGGGATCTCACCATCGTCAACCCTTTTCTCCCAGAGCCATCATCCACCGGCGGCTGAGGGAGCTACCATCGCGGCGCTGACGTCCCAGAGCCGCTTTGCGAGGGCCTCGTCCTGGGCCAGCCCTCTCGGGAGCGATGGCAGCCGCCGAGGGGATCGCCGCCCTGAAGCGCGAGGGGTTGAGCGTGCGGTCGCTGCAGGAGATGGCCGCGACTTGACATGTGAAACGCATGTGATTAAGCTGATCACATGTCCGTGATGGTTCAAATCCGCAACGTTCCCGACGAGCTCCACCGCAGACTCAAGGCCAGGGCTGCTCTGGCGGGCATGTCGATTTCGGAGTATCTCCTGCGGGACCTTGAGCGCTCTCTCGAGCGGCCCACGAGAGAGGAGCTCCTGCAGCGGCTCCAGAGCCTTGAGCCGGTCGAGCCTCGCGAGCCGGTCGCTCTCGCCGTGGCCGCCGAGCGCGAAGGCCGGTGATCGTTCTCGACGCCTCCGCCGCTGTCGAGATTCTTCTGCAGTCAGAGGTTGGAGCTTCGTTGACCCGGCGGCTCCTCGGGCCGGAATCGTCTCTTCACGCACCCCATCTCCTGGATGTCGAGGTGGCTCAGGTGTTTCGCCGCTTTGTCCTGCATGGCGAAGTGCAGCCCTTGCGAGCCCAACAAGCTCTAAAGGTTCTCGCGGACTTTCCGATTGAACGGTACTCGCACCAGATCCTCCTTCCCCGGATCTGGTCTCTTCGAGAGAACCTCACGGCCTACGACGCCGCCTACGTGGCGTTGACCGAGATCCTGGGAGCGACGCTGCTCACCCGTGACGGCCGCATTTCCCGGGCACCCGGCCACACCGCCCGGGTTGAGGTCTTCTGACCGCGCGTAGAATCCTTCCATGGAGCCCCCGTCTTTCGTCCAGGGCTCTCGTTACGTCCTGAGCTTCTGTTGTCCTCGTCCCCTCGGGCTCGCGGAGCCGCGAGCGACACCCAGGCGATGCGACACAAGCTCGCATCCGCCAAGAATATCCATACATTGCCGCAATGTATGCTTATGTTGGCGCGTCCTACCGATACATTGCCGCAATGTGCCCTACGGTCTCCTGGCCTCCCGAAGACATGAACCCGTCGCGGGAGCATTCGGGGCAAGATCGCGCTAGAATGCGGCAGAATACGGATAATTCGGCTCGACATTGCCTTGATTCGCCGCAATATGGCGCCATGTTGCATGTTCATAGCGGCATTCAAGTGAGGGTCGTGGAAATTCGCCGCATCATATCCATGTGTGGCGCAATTTTTCTAGAAAACGCGGCAATATAAGCGGAATCTCTGTCCTTTTGGAGCCATCTTGCATTGTATTATCTATCGCTCGCTCCATCCGATTCAGCCGTTGATCCGTCGTTGATCCACAACGCGCCAATTCTTCTCTATTTTGCACTGTCTTATGGATAATTGAAGCCGCAGATGCGTCTAATGCGCCATTTTTTAGCCGCTGCGAGCTGGGGGAGAGCCCGGCGACGCAAGCCGGGAGGGCCTCGCGTCAACGGTAGTGCGCTCTTGCGCCGACGCGCCGTGGTATCCTCCCGCTTGGGCTCCGGTTGCCGCATTGGCGCCTGGTGTTGGTGCGATGTGCCGCGACATCGCGGCCGAGGAGGGGGCCTTTGACCGCTGGACACCGGCGAGGAGATGAAAGATGAGCACGTCGTTTTCCGTTGCGGAGATCCTGGCCCGGCTGGAGGCGAGGATCGCGCATCACGAGGAGCAGGAGGCGTTCCATCAGCAGCAGGAGGTCCATCACCGCGAGCAGAGCGCCGCGCACGCCGCCGAGCTCGAGACGGTGCGGCGGCACTTCGAGTCCTTCAAGGCGACCGCCCTGCCGGCGGCGGATCTGGCCGGTGTGCCGATGCCCTCCGCGGCGGCGAGGGAGGAGGCGCCGGAGGACCTCGGCGAATTCGTCGGCAAGCGGATCATGACCAGCAAGCTGATCGCGCGCGTGGTCCACCGCCTCGGCGAGGACGAGACCTTCGGAGCCAGCCAGGTGGCAGAGGAGACCAACCGCCGCTACCGCGGCCAGTTGAAGAAGCCGGTGGACGCGCGCATGGCCTCGGTCGTCCTCCGCCGCCTGCGCGACGCCGGCGAGCTCCACCAGGTCCAATCCGGAGGCGCCGCCCACGAGGCGTTCTACTCCAAGCGGCGCCCGGGGTAAAGGCTCCAGGCGCGAATCCTTCTCGAAACCGGCATTTTCTCCGCCGCCTGGAAGACAGGCGAAGAGGGAGCTTCCTCCCCGAGGCCGGATTTCCTCCATCCGGCACGGGGGGAAGTCAGGAGGGGGGCATTCCGGGGTCCGGGACCGCTCCTTGTCCGGGGCGGTTGATTCAAGGCGTCTCAGGTCGGGAGGGGCTCGTCCAATACCGTTCATTTAAAGCGTTTTATGTAGGGGAGGGGCTCGTCCCCTCTCTCGCCCTGAAAGGGCGAGCTTTGAACAGCCCGGGGCTTCAGCCACCCTCTTATACATATCTTTCCTCCAGCCCCGCAGGGGCGTCAGGAAGTAGCCCGGCGGCGTAAGCCCCGGGGAATGAAGGATTTCCGTTCTCCGAAGCCCCGGCAGGGGCGACAGGAATTCCTTGATGGACGCACTTTTACTCTCTGCGATCTCCGGCCTTGTAGAAGGAGACCTGTCGCCCCTGGCGGGGCTATGGAGAACGGAGAACCCCTTGTTTTCCCGGGGCTTACGCCGCCGGGCTACTTCCTGTCGCCCTGCGGGCTGGAAGCAGAGATGTGTATAAGAGGGTGGGCTTCAGCCCCGGGTTGGCAGGCCGACAATTCTCCGAGCCCCGAAGGGCCGGCCGAAACTTCAGCGGTCGGCCCCTCGGGGCTCGACGGATTGAGCCGCGGGGAACCGCAGCCGAGAGATGACACTCTCAGGCCAGGAGTTTCTACGCCGGTTCCTCTTGCACGTCCTGCGGGACCGCTTCGTGAGAATCCGCTACTTTGGTCTTTTTGCCAACCGCCACCGGGAGCACTCTCTGCCGCGAGGTTCTGCCGGGCCGGCCCGTGCAACCGAGGCTCACGAAGTCCGATTGGCAGTCCCTGCTCCAGAGCCTCACCGGCGTAGACCCGTTGAGATGCGAGGTCTGCGGACAAAAGGCCCTGCGCCTCGCCGAGGAACTGGCACCGGCTCAGGCGACGAGGGCTCCGCCGCGATGACGTATCTGTTCATGGCTCGATTTCAATGTTTATCTGCTCAGCCGTGGAGTCGGGCCGTTGTGTATCTCGTCGGGTCTCTGCGGTATAATCGTCTCCACGAAATCGCGGTCAGGAGATTGAGCATGCGGCAGATCCCTTCGCTGGACGGTCCTCTGAAAGCCACACGGCGGCTCTCGGGGCTGGTGTGGGTGCCGGCAGGGTGGTGTGCGAAGGGCCCGCGAAGGATTGAATCTCCATAGGACCGCTCCGGACTGGCCCGCGGCTTCGTTCAACCTGCGTCTATCTGAAATCCTCACCGGATCGGTGGTGGACTTCGAGCGCTCGGTGTGGGGAGGACTTCAGATAGACGCTTAATGGTTAGCTGCCATGAAGGTAATATGAAAACCAAAAACTGGCTGATCGTCAGCGTCATTTTCCTATCCTTATCCGCTGCAAGTGAGCGGACGTATATGGGCTATCGAGTTGTTGATATGAAGTTCCCTATCGCTGGCGGCAAAGCGGTGTCGCTGCCCGTGACGGAGGCCGGACCTATTCCTGCCGAAGACCGGGCCTTCAAGATCGAGGCCGCAGGAATTTCCATTCAGCCCTCACTCTTCAGTCCCAAGCGAGCGACTCTTGCTTGGCAGTTCGCATTGACAGCGAAAAGTTTCGAGACGTTGGAACACGTGACGGTGGAGGAAGTATACCCGGACGAAGTTGCAAAGGTCCTGGTAGACGATCAGTCCCCTGCGCTCAAAGAGAAGACCTGGTCTGGTAGTTCTATAGGCGTAGAGTCGGACCTTAAGTCGACCCCTTGGTTGTTTAGCGAAGGAGATTCTATCTTTGTCTTTCGTTTTACGATTAATTCGAAGGGTAAGCCTCCTGCCATTTTTTATCAGCCTGCGTGGATCTCTCAATCCGCCAAGCGGATGTCTCAACTCTCTGTCAAGCAAACCAATGGCAGCTAACAAGGCGCTTGCACCGGACGGCCGGCTTCGCCGTCCGCGCGGTGAAGCGCAGAAGCGTTAGGTGTCTAGATTGGGTCAATGCGAAAGGAGGGAGCGTGGTTCCAAACCAAATAAAATGCCACTTCCGTCAGCTCTTGACACTTGGGCAAGCACGAGCGACTACCTTGTTTGTCGCAGCCCTACTTTTCTCCTGGCAATTCGCTCCAGCTGAGGCTCAAACTAGGAATCCTCGTTGGGCAACGCCAATTGAACTGGAAGGTGTTCACAACTTGTTTCAAGTTTCGCCAGATTTGTACCGAGCCGCACAAATCACGGACCAGGCGATTCCCCTTCTAGCGAAGGCGCCTTTCGGAATTAGGACCGTAGTATCGCTTCGGTATTTTCACGATGACCTACGGCTGCTATCTCGGGGCACTCTTACCTTCTCTGGTATCCACTATGATCGAATCGCCTCTAACGCTGGCCACCCAGAGGAGGAAGACGTACTGAGTTTCCTGGCAATCATAGCGACTGCTCCCAAGCCGATCCTGATTCACTGCCAGCATGGCGCGGATCGAACAGGTTTCATGTCGGCAATATACAGAATAGTTGTACAGGGTTGGCCGAAAAAGGAAGCAATGGATGAACTGTTGAATGGGGATTATGGCGCGAACAGATTACTCGGTAGCTTTACGAAGCATTTCATCGAACATCTGGACGTCGCTGCCATCAGGCGAAAGGCCGGCCTTCGATAAGTTGGGGCGTCCACGGTGGGTGCCAGCGGCACGACGCCTAACACGGGCAGTCGAGCGGACGGAAACCGCAAAAGGCGCGGTTCCGCCGCTTACCGCCACTCCCGTTACTGCCGTCTAGATGAATCCAAGCTGGAAAGGAGGTGAGCGACAGCGCTAGTACGCGAGTCACCCAGCGTAATGCTTGTACCAATGAGAACGTTACAAAGGAGACTAGTATGGCTCTAGATATTCGCATGTTTAAAGCTACAAGCGGAATGGCGGAGCATCCTTCTGTAGAGTTGGAAATACCCAGTGAGTTCAAAATCATTGGGGGTGGAGCTTTCGACCACTGGAACAAGCCCGGGAACCTTCTGACAGCTGCTTACCCCAAGGGGCTCCACAGTTGGTTTGCGGCAGGGAAGGATCACGAGGACGTTTCTCCTTCCAGCATTACCGCCTTTGCCATTGCTGTTCACGATCCTAAAGATGAGTGGGATGTAATTATAAAACCTGAAACAAGCAATCCTGCGGCACACCCTCAGGCTGTCGCCACCCTTCCCGGCGGCTATACACTGACTGGTGGTGGTGCGTTTGTAGATTGGAGAGGTGCAGGGAACCTTCTCACAGCATCCTTTCCGAATAACGAGTCTACCTGGGAAGCTCGGAGCAAAGATCACGACATATCTGATCCGTCAAGAATTACTGCTTATGTTATCGGCATGAAGCACAGAGCGGGCGCCATTGAACTAAAGTCGACAATCAAGTGTTCTGTTGGGTCTAGCGAGCCGCATCCTAAGGCTCAGGTCTGCTTAGATTCAGGATGGATCTTATCTGGCGGCGGTGCCTTCGACAACTGGAACGGTGAGGGTAATCTCTTGACGGCCTCGTACCCACAGGGACTGTGCTGGCTTGCTGCTGGAAAGGATCATAAACGCCCATCGCCAGCAAGCATAACAGCCTACGCTGTAGGGATACGCATTTAAGTCGGCTAACTCTGGGCCTCAAGCGGACGACTGTCGTCGCCGCTTAGGCCCAACACCGTTCGCCGCAGAGCCAATTGCGATGACACAACCTGACAAGAACATAGAAAGGCAGTTGCGCGAGCTTGAGGAGAGCCATCTTCGCTCTGACGTTCGCTCATCTCCGGAAGCGATGCAGGATCTCCTTGCAGAAGAGTTCGTCGAGTTCGGCAGTTCTGGGCGAGTCTTCGACCGAGCCGCCGTCATTGCCGCCCTTTCTAGCGAGTCCG
>JBDSHF010000449.1:0-3096 GCA_039918595.1 Thermoanaerobaculia bacterium | reverse complement strand
CCCGCTGCGGCGCCGATCTCCACACCTGCTCGAATTGCATCAACTTCGATACCTCGGTCCGCTGGGAGTGCCGGAGGTACGAGGAGATCCCGGCGCGCGTCCCCAAGAAGCGGGACCGCAACGAGTGCCCGCTCTTCACCCCCAAGCTCGCCCAGGAGTTCCGCAAGGATTCCGACAAGCCCTCCCCGGGCGACGCGCGGTCGGCGTTCGACGCGCTGTTCAAGTTTTAAAACAAGGACGTAAAGGACGACAAGGACAGCAAGGACAAAAAGAACTGCGAAGACAGTGGCCTTTGTCCTTTTCGTCCTTGATGTCCTTTAGGTCCTTTTTTCCTACCTCACACCGTCCCGTTCCGCAGCAACTGCGCGTAGAAGCGCACGATCTCGCCGTAGTTCTCGATTCCCACCCGCTCGTTGGTGCCGTGGATGCGCTTGAGGTCCTCCGGCTTTACGCGTATCGGGATGAACCGGAAGACGTTCTGGCTCAAGCCGCGGTAATGTTTGGTGTCGGTGGCGCCGGCGAGCAGGTTGGGGGCCACGATCACCCCCGGGAGCACCTGGGCCAGGGTACGCTGGATCATTCCGAACTCGGGCGCGCGGACGTCGGACTCCGGCGAGGCCTCGCTGTTGGCGGTGCCCGTGGCGCTCACCCGGATGCCGGGGCCCACGGTTTCGCGGACGTGGTGCAGAACGCCCGGGATCGTGTCACCCGGCAGGATGCGGAAATTCACCACGGCGCGGGCCTCGTGGGGTAGGACGTTCTCTTTGACACCCCCCTGGAAGATCGTCGGCGCCGTCGTGGTGCGGATGCGGGCGCTGGCCGCCGGGTCGCCGGTCGCCTGGCGTTCGATCAGCGGGCTGAACAGCCAGAGGTTGGCGAGCGCCAGGCGGGGGCCGAAGGGCATCTCGGGCGCCAGATACTGATAGGAGCGGCGGGTGGCGCCGTCGAGCCGCGCCGGCATCTGGTGGTCTTCGAGCTTCTGGATGGCGGCGGCGAGCTTGCCGATGGCGCCGTGCGTGGGGGGCATCGATGAGTGCCCCCCCTCGCTCTGGGCCACCAGCTCGACGCTCAGGACCCCTTTTTCGGCCGTGCCGATCATCGCGGCCGGGCGCGCGACCCCTGGGATCGAGCCTTCGACGATGGCGCCGCCTTCGTCGAGGATGAACGCCGGCCGCGCCCCCCGCTCCTCGAGAAGCTTCGCGATCACCGCCGCGCCGTTGCGGCCGCCGACCTCCTCGTCATGCCCGAAGGCGAAGTAGACCGTGCGGTCCGGCTGGAACCCGCGGCCGAGGAGCATCTCCGCCGCTTCGAGAAGCCCCATCATGCCGACCTTGTCGTCCAGCGTGCCGCGACCCCAGACCCAGGTGCCGTCGACCGTGCCGGAGAAGGCGGGGTGGGTCCAGTTCTTTTCCGTGCCCGGCTCGACCGGAACCACGTCCTGGTGGGACATCAGCAGGATCGGCGGAAGCTGTGGCCGCCGCCCTTTCCAGGTGTAGAGCAGGCTGTAGCCGCCGACCGTCTCGCGGGTGAGCGTGGCGTGCACCCGGGGGAAGGCCTGCTGGAGATACCGATGAAGGCCGTCGAACGCCGCGGCCTCGACATTCTGCCCATTCTCATGCGAGACGGTGGGGAAGCGGACCGCTCCCGCGAGACGCCCGGCGGCGGCGCGGGCGTCCACCGCGAGATCGGTGACCGGCGGCGCCTGCACCTGATGGGACTTGATCAGGATCATCCGCAGCAGAAGGATGGCCACCAGCAGGAACAGGACGAGGCCGATGGCGCCGGCGAGGATTCTCTTCATGGATCTCAGACCTTGGAGAGGTCCGCCGTCGGCAAGAACCGCGGCGCCTTCCGCACCTTCGTCTGTTGCTCGAACGCGTAGGCGATCCGGATTAGCGCGCCCTCGCCCCAGGCCGGTCCGATGAATGAGATCCCCACCGGCAGTCCGAAGGCGTAGCCGGCCGGGACGGTGATGCTCGGATACCCCGACACCGCCGCGAGCGACGAGCTACCGCCGGTCCCCGAATCGCCGTTGACGAGGTCGATCAGCCAGGCCGGCCCGCCGCTGGGGGCCACGATGGCGTCCAGCTTGTGCCGGGCGAGCATGGCGTCGATCCCCTCCTTGCGCGAGTGGAGCCGGCAGGCGGCGAGCGCTTTCTTGTAGGCCGGATCGGTGAGCGGCCCCTTGGCCTCGGACTCCAGGAAGGTCTCTTGGCCGAAGTAGGGCATCACCCGATCGCGGTGGCGCTCGTTGAACGCGATCGCCTCCTTGAGGGAGTGAATGGGGGCGCTGGGCCCCAGCTCGGCGAGATAACGGTTGAGGTCCGCCTTGAACTCGTAGAGCAGGACCTCGTACTCGCTCTTGCCGGACTTCCCCTCCGAAGGCAGCTTGACGGGATCGATGATCGTGGCGCCCGCCGTCTTCATCGCCGCCAGCGCCTCGTGGAAGATGGGGTTGGTCAGCGGGTTGTCGTCGAGCGAGCTGGGGACGTGGACGCCGATCCTCGCGCCCTTCAACCCTCTGGGATCGAGGAACTTCGTGTAGTCGGCGAGCGCCTTGCCGTGGCTCGGGCGGGTCGCCTCGTCGCGCTCGTCGACGCCGGTCATGGCGCCGAGCAGGGCCGCGGCGTCGGCGACGGTGCGCGCCATCGGTCCGGCGGTGTCCTGGGTGTGGGAGATCGGGATGATCCCGGAGCGGCTGAGCAGGCCCACGGTCGGCTTGATGCCGACGATGCCGCAGCGCGAGGCGGGGGAGACGATCGAGCCGTCCGTCTCCGAGCCCACGGTCGCGGCGGCGAGGCTGGCGGCGGCCGCGGCGCCGGAGCCCGAGCTGGAACCCGAGGGGTCGCGGTCGAGCGCGTAGGGGTTGCGGCACTGCCCGCCGCGGCTGCTCCAGCCGCTGGTCGAGCGGGAGGAGCGGAAGTTGGCCCACTCGGAGAGGTTGGTCTTGCCGAGGAGGATCGCGCCGGCCCCGCGCAGGCGCGCGGCGATGAAGGCGTCCCGCGAGGGGATCGATCCTTCGAGGGCGAGCGAGCCGGCGGTGGTGGTCATCCGGTCGGCGGTGCCGATGTTGTCCTTGATCAGGATCGGGATGCC
>JBDSHF010000448.1:0-6825 GCA_039918595.1 Thermoanaerobaculia bacterium | reverse complement strand
GAGAACTCCTTGGTGGCGCCGTCGACCTTGACCGCGATCAGATTAGGGTGCGCCCCGGCGAGGTCCCAGAACGGCGACTCGCGGGGGATCTCCGGCTCGAAGACCAGGCCGGCGTAGGCGTCGTCGCATACCACCACCAGCGGCCGGCGCTCGGCCTCGGCGAGCAGCGACTCCACCGTGGCCTGGCGCTCCGCGCGGTCGGGCGTGTAGCCGCCGGGGTTCGAGGGGATGTTGAGCAGGGCGACAGCGGGCTCCCCCGGGGGCAGGCCGGCCAGGGCATCGGCGAGAGCCAGGGGGTTATAGCGCCCGTCGACGTAGGCGGGAGCGGTCAGCAGCTTGGCTCCCGTGCGCATGCCAAAGGCCTGCCGGTAGTTGCCCCAGAACGGCTGCGGGACGGCGACCGCCTTGCCGGGGCCGCCGAAGAGCTCCGCCAGCAGGGAGAGACCATGGCTCAGGCCCACCGTCACCATCGGCAGGCTGGACGGGACCCCGGCGGGCGCCGACCGGCGCTGCCACTCCCGCCACCGCCGCCGCACCTCGGGCAGCCCGGCGGTGGGCGAGCCGTGAAACGCGTCCTCCAGATCCCGCGCGCCGAGACCGCCGAAGGCCGAGGCCAGGTCCCGCGGGCGGGTCGCGTGGGCGGCCCCCGCGGGGTCTTCGGCGGCGGTGAAAGCCCGCCGGCCCAGCGGCGAGAGGGCGCGGAACAGGGCCGGAGCCTCGCGCTCCAGCAGCTCGTTCACCTTCATCCCGGCCGTCCTCTCCATGGAGCGAAGTATATCTCCCTCCCCATCCCGCCCTGTCCCATCTTGGCGTTCGGGACCATCTCTTGTAAGTTGACGACCGTTCAGGGGACGACCACGATGCCAAAAAAGACAACCTCCCTGGTCCTAGCGCTGGCGCTCTGCAGCGCCGGCCTGCATGGAGCCCGCATGCCAGAATCGATCTCCTACACCCTGCGTTTCCCCGCTCCTCAGACCCACTACGTCGAGGTCGAGGCGCTGATCCCCACCGGCGGCCACCCCGAGGTCGAGCTGACGATGGCCGTCTGGACCCCCGGCTCCTACCTCATACGGGAGTACGCTCGCAACGTCGAAGGGATCTCGGCCGCCACCGAACGAGGGGAGCCGCTGTCCATCGAGAAGACGGTCAAGAACCGCTGGCGGATCGGCACGCGGAAGGCTCCCTGGATCGTAGTCCGCTACCGGGTCTACTCCCGGGAGATGTCGGTGCGGACCAACTTCGTCGACACCGGCTTCGCGCTGATCAACGGCGCCTCGACGTTCCTGACCCTCACGGGAGCGGAGCGGCGCCCCTACGACGTCCGGCTGGAGCTGCCGGCGGAATGGAAGGTCTCGGCGAGCCCGCTCTCCCGTTTGCCTGGAAACAGCGCTGGGCACAGCGGAGAAAACGGCGCGCACGCCTACCGGGCGGAGGATTTCGACGACCTGATCGACTCGCCCATCTACGCCGGCAACGCGCGGACCCACCCGTTCAAGGTCGCGGGCAAGGCTCACCTCCTGGTCAACGAAGGGGAGGATTCGGTGTGGGACGGCCCCCGCTCGGCGGCCGACGCGGAGAAGATCGTGCGCGGGCAGGCCGCCTTCTGGGGGGTGGCCCCCTACCCGCGCTACGTGTTCTTCAACCTGCTCACCGAGAGCGGCGGCGGGCTCGAGCACAAGAACGCCTGCACCCTGATGAGCAGCCGCTGGCGGACCCGCACTCGCGAGGGGTACCTCGAATGGCTGGGACTGGTCAGCCACGAGCTGTTCCACGCCTGGAACGGCAAGCGTCTCCGTCCGATCGAGCTCGGTCCGTTCGACTACGAGCGGGAGGTCTATACCCGCGGCCTCTGGGTCGTCGAGGGGTTCACCTCCTACTACGGCGATCTCCTGGTGCACCGGACGGGCTTCTCCACCGTCAAGGAGTACCTGAAGAACCTCGGCAAGGCCATCGAAACCCTGCAGACCACCCCGGGCCGCCGGGTCCAGCCGCTCGACGAGTCCTCCTTCGACGCCTGGATCAAGTTCTACCGGCGGGACGAGAACACCTCCAACAGCGGGGTCAGCTACTACACCAAGGGGGAGGTCGTCGCCTTCCTGCTCGACGCCAGGATCCGCCGCGCCACCGGCGGCCGGCGGAGCCTCGACGACGCCATGCGCCTCGCCTTCCACCGCTACTCGGGGGAGCGCGGCTTCCGCCCCGAGGAGATCCGGCGGACGTTCGAGGAGGTGGCGGGGGTCGATCTCGGCGCCTGGCTGCACCGCGCCGTCGACACGGTCGAGGAGCTCGACTACCAGGAGGCGCTCGACTGGTACGGGTTGCGCTTCGCCGCCGACGACGAGAAGAAGGACGGCGAGCCGCAGGAGCTGCCGGCCGGCTGGCTGGGGCTGGAGGCGGTGGTCCAGGACGGCCGGCTCACCGTGAGCGTGGTGAAGCGCGAGACCCCCGCCTACGAGGCCGGGGTGAACGTGGGGGACGAGATCCTCGCCATCGACGACTACCGGGTGCCGCCCGAAGGGATGGAGGGGAGGCTGAAGTACTACCGCCCGGGCGAGAAGGCATCCCTGCTGGTGGCCCGGCGGGACCGGCTGGTGCGCCTGCCCATCACTTTCGGGGAGAAACCCAAGGCCCGCTGGAAGCTGGAGGCGCGCCCCGACGCCACGGCGGAACAGAAGGCCCATCTGGCGGCTTGGCTGACCGGCAAGGCGGCCACCGTGGAGAAGCAGGAAGAGAAGACGCCGGCGACGGTTTCGCGGTGACTCAGGCGGGAGCGGGCTCGAAGCTCCACGTCTTGACCTCCCACGCCCCCCCCTCGATGGCGACGGCGCCGATGTATTTCTCCGCCGGGATGAGGTGGTGGAAGAACCAGCGGGCGGCCCGCTCGGAGTCCCCTTCGAGGGTGAGCATGCGCGGCGGATCGCCAGGGGCGAGGGTGACGTCGAAAGAGTCGAGTGGCGCCGCGAGCCCCTCCCCCACCGCCTTGAGGTAGGCCTCCTTCCGCGTCCAGCAGTTGAAGAAGGTCTCCTCCTTGCGCGCGCCCGGAATCCCCCGCAGGACCTGCCGCTCGCTCTCCGAGAAGAAGCGCTCGGAGATCTGCTCGCAATCGGGCATCGGCCGCAAATATTCGACGTCCACCCCGATCTCGGGGCCGATCACGAAACCGGCCAGGGCCAGCTCGTCGGAGTTCGAGAGGTTGAACTGCAGCCCGCCGGCATCGAGCGGCGGCTCCAGGAAAGGCTTGCCGCGATGGCCGTAGCGGAACCGGATCGCCTCCGGCCGCCCGCCCAGGGCGAGATAGCCTGCCAACAGCGTCCGCAGCGCCCCCCGGCCCACCATGTACTGCCGGCGGTGCTTCTCGAAGCGGAAACGGCCGGCGCGCTCCCGCTCGTCGGGCGCGAGGAGGCGCTCCAGCCGCTCGACGGTCGCGGCAGGCGGATCGAGCCGGATCGACCAGACATGGATCTCGCCCGCCCTTAAGCCCAGGGGCGAGACGGGCGAGCGTGGAGGAAAACCGGTCACCAGGCGCGCGGCAGTGCCGTGGTGGAGAGCTCCGCGAGGTCTCGCGTTACGGACTCGAGGACGAGGTCCTTGCCACTGCCGTTGATGAAGAAGTGGTCGCCCGGCAGCATCCGCATCCGGAACCGGCCGCTGGTGTGCCGGTTCCAGTCCTCCACGTCCTGGCGGGTGACCTCCTCGTCGCCAAGGCCGCCAAAGGCGGAGATCCCGGCCTGGAGGGGCTCCTCCTCGACGTACTCGTAGGTCTCGTTGACGCAGAAGTCGGTCCGCAGGAGGGGGATGATCAGCCGCATCAGCTCTTCGTGCTGGAGCACCTCTTCCGGCGTGCCGTTGAGCTCCCGCAGCTTGGCGATGAACTCCGGCTCGGGGAGGTCGTGAATGGGCTCCTCGCGGGCCGGCAGGTGCGGCGCGCGGCGGCCGGAGACGAAGAGGTGCAGCGGCTGGGTCTGCCCCCGCCGGCGCAGCTCCCGCGCCAGCTCGTAGGAGATCGCGGCCCCCATGCTGTGCCCGAAAAAAACGAAGGGGAGGGTCAGATGGGGAGCGATGGCATCGGCGATCGCCCGCACCATCGGCAGCATGTGATCGAAAGCGGTCTCGCGCAGCCGGCTCTCCCGGCCAGGGATCTGCACCGGGCAGACCTCGAGATCACCCGGCAGCGAGGCGCCCCACCCCCGATAGATCGAGGCGCCACCCCCAGCGTAGGGGAAGCAGAACATACGCATTTTGGCGCGTGGGTTCACATCGCGGTAGGCCAGCCACCGATCCGCGGGATTGCCGCTCGGTTTCAACGTCAGTTGGCTTCCTGGCCGCTCTGCCGCTCGCGCTCCATCTCTTCCATCTTCTTGCGCAGCGAGAGCGGGCGCATGTCCGTCCAGATCTCCTTGATGTGGTCCAGGCACTCCTGCTTGGTGCCGGACTTGCCGACGTCGTTCCAGCCGAGAGCGTTCTCGCGGTGGGCCGGCCAAATCGAATACTGCTCTTCGTGGTTCACCACCACTTTGTAGATGGTGTTGTCTTCTCTGTCTTCCCAGCTCATTGGGTAGCCTCCTCTAGTTCGGTGATTCTCTTCCGGCCGGCAAAGGGTATCCCGGCCGGCGGGAACCGTCCCTCTTCCTAAGTGCGGGAAACGCCCCAGGCGTGACAACCTGCCAGGAAGGGGCTTCAAGCTTACCAGCTTCCAACCAGCCGGTCACCCTTCCCCGGCCTGCCGCGCCCGCGCTCTGCCGAGGACCGCGACGAGTGCGTCGACGTCCTCCGGACCCGTCCTGTAGTTGGTGATGCAGGCCCGCAGGGCGGGCCCCCCCTCCCCCAGCGCCACGGTGCTGAGCCAGGCCTCGCCCGAGGCCACCACATCCGCGGCGACCGCTTCGAGGAAGGACGCCGCACGCCCCTCCCTGCCGGAGTCGACGAAGCAGACCACGGGGAGCGGCGTGTCGTTGACGATCGCCCACCCCTCCGCCCGGAGCCGTTCGCGGAGGCGCTCCCCCATAGCCGTCTGCCGGCGGATCGCCTCCTCGTATCCCGACCAGCCGGCGACCGCCAGCGAGAGGAAGAGCTTGAGGCCGATGAACCGGCGGGACCACTGCATGGAGTGGGCGTAGGGGTCCGCCACCGGCAGGACCGCCCCGTCGCGCGGCATGTAGCCGGTCGCCACCCGGAAGGTCCGTTCGAGAATCCCCAGGTGGCGGGTGAAATACATCCCCGCGCCCATCGGCACCGAGAGCCACTTGTGGGCGTCGAAGGTGATCGAGTCGGCGCGGGCGGCGCCGGCGAGGACCGGCCGCAGCTCCGGCACCAGCGCCGCGCCGCCGCCCCACGCCGCATCGACGTGGAGCCAGAGGCCCGCCTCATCCGCCACCTGGGCCAGCTCTTCCACTGGATCGATCGCGCCCGCGCTGGTCGACCCCACGGTGGCGACCACCAGGAACGGCGAGTTGCCCGCGGCGCGGTCCTCCTCGATGCGGGCCGCCAGGTCCTCGGAGGACATGCGCAGAGAGGAGTCCACCCGCACCTCACGCACCGCCTCGGTGCCGAGCCCGCAGAGGCGCGCCGCCTTGAGGAAGGAGTGGTGGGCCTCCTGCGACACGTAGAGCACCGGCTGGCTGCGCACGGCGAGCATGCCGCGGCGGCCGATCTCCGGGAAGGCGCGGGTGAGCGCGGTGAGCAGCGCCGTGTGGTTCGCCTCCGCGCCCCCCGAGGTGAAGGTGCCCTCGACCCGGGCGGGGTCGAAGCCGAAGCGCTCCCCGAGGGCCCGGATCAGGTGCTGCTCGATCTCGGCCGCCATCGGGCTGTGGCTCCAGGCCGCGAGTTGCGGATTGAAGGCCGCCACCAGGGCGTCGCCGGCGATACCCATCGTCGTCGGCGCCGGATTGAACAGCCCGAAGTAGCGCGGATGCGGGGTGTGCACCTGCCAGCGCCAGAGGCTCTCCACGGCGAAGTCGAACGCCTCCAGGGGGGCGACCGGCCGCTCGAAGTCGAAGGGGGCGAGCGCCCCGCGCATGGCGTCGAGATCGAGCGCCGGGGCCACCCGGGCCTCTCCCACGCCGTTGAGATAGGACTCGATCGCCTCCACCAGGCGCTGCCAGAGCTTGCCCCGCGTTTTGGCGTCCAATGACAGGGCGTCCAACGTCAGCATGTCGTCTTCTTCTCCTTCCCTCGGATCGCAGATGATAGAGCAGGAAGGGCCTACAATGCCGTTCATGAGCACGACCCCGCCGGCCTCGCGTCTCGCCCCCTGCCCGCGCACCCCGAACTGCGTCTCGACCCAGGCGCCGCCCGGACCGCAGCACATGGACCCGATCCCTTATACGGGCTCGCCCGCGGCGGCACGCGCGCGTCTGCTGGAAGTGTTACGCAACTACCCACGGACACGGATCGTTCGGGAGGACCCCGACTTCCTCAAGGCGGAGTGCCACTCGGCGTTTTTCCATTTCGTCGACGACGTCGAGCTCGTCTTCGACGATGCGCCCCAGCGAATCGAGTTCCGCTCCGCCTCGCGCGTCGGCCGCAAGGATTTCGGGGTGAACCGGAAACGGATGGAGGAGATCCGCGCCGCCTTCCTGGCCGCCGGGGGGCGATGAGGATCTTCGAGCTCCGCTCGCGGACCCGGGTTCCCCGGCCGCGCGACGAGGTCTTCGCCTTCTTCGCGGACGCCCGCAACCTGCAGGAGATGACCCCGCCCTTTCTCGGCTTCGAGATCCTCACCCCGGGGCCGATCGAGATGCGCCCGGGGGCGCTGATCGACTACCGCATCCGCGTCCGCGGCATCCCGCTGCACTGGCGCACCGGGATCACCGTCTGGGAGCCCCC
>JBDSHF010000447.1:0-8908 GCA_039918595.1 Thermoanaerobaculia bacterium | reverse complement strand
CAGAAGGAACTCCCACTCCTCTGTAAATGCCTCAAGATCGCTCATGGACACCAGAATACGAAATTTCAACCTAACTTTCCATAATAAGTTAGCGCATATGCCCGGAACGGGGGAGGCCAGGAGGGGGCTCTAACTATTCTTTTTTCTCCCCCTCCGCCGGCTTCTCCTCCACCACCTCCTCGCACCGCGGCTCCACCCACACCCCGCCGTCCCGGGCGGTGAGCACGTAGGCGGCCTCCGGGCCCCAGGTGCCGGCGGGGTAGATCGGCAGATCGGAGTGCCCCTGCTCCTCCCAGTACTCGAGGATCGGCATCACGATCTTCCACGCCTCCTCCACCTGATCGCGGCGCATGAACTGCGAGGCGTCGCCGTTGATGACGTCGAGCAGCAGCGTCTCGTAGGCCTCCGGCTCCGGCATCTTGAACGCTTCCTTGTAGCTGAAGCAGGTCTCCACCGCGGCGAGGCGCATGTTCGATCCCGGACGCTTGGCCTGGAAGCGCAGGGAGATGCTCTCCTGCGGCTGGATGCAGAGCAGCAGCCGGTTGGGCTCCATCTCGCCGATCGCCGAGGAGGGGAAGGACTGGTGCGGCACCGGCCGGAACTGGATGCAGACCTGCGAGGCGTGGACCGGCAGCCGCTTGCCCGTCCGCAGGTAGAAGGGGACGTCCTGCCAGCGCCAGTTGTCCACGAACAGCTTGAGGGCGACGAAGGTCTCGGTCGTCGAGTGGGGATCGATGCCGTCCTCGCTCCGGTAGCCCGCCACCTTCTCGCCGCGGACCAGCCCCGGCCCGTACTGGCCGCGCTCGACGAACTGGTGGACGTCCTCCGGCTTCAGGCGGCGGATGGCCCGCAGCACGTCCACCTTCTTGTTGCGCAGCTCGTCCGCCTCGAAGGCCACCGGGGGCTCCATGGCGACCAGGCAGAGCACCTGCGTCAGGTGGTTCTGCACCATGTCGCGCAGCGCCCCGGCATGGTCGTAGTAGCCGCCGCGGGTGCCGACCCCCTCCTCCTCGGCGACGGTGATCTGCACCGAGTCGATGTAGCGCCGGTTCCAGAGCGGCTCGTAGACCGAGTTGGCGAAACGGAAGGCGAGGATGTTCTGCACCGGCTCCTTGCCCAGGTAGTGGTCGATGCGGAAGATCTGCGACTCGTCGAACAGCCCGGCCAGGAAGGTGTTGAGCTCGCGGGCGCTGTCGAGGTCGTGGCCGAACGGCTTCTCGAACACCAGGCGCGACCGCTGGACGTCGGAGAGGCACCGGTGGTCGTGAAGGTGCTGGGCGATGAGCTGCATCACCGAGGGGGGAGTGGCGAGATAGAAGACGCGGATCGCGGGCTTGCCCGCCTGGGCGTCGAAGGCGTCGAGGCTGTCGGCCAGGGTCTTGAAAGCCGTGGCGTCGGCGAAGTCGGCCCGCTGGTATTCGATGTGGGCGACGAACGTCTTCCAGGGCTCCTCCTCGGCCTTCCCCCGCCGGCTGAAGCGGTCCACCCCCTCGCGCAGGTGCTGGAGGTAGACGGCGGGGTCCATCTCCTTGATGTCGAGCGCGACGACCTTGAACGGCTCGGCGAGCGACTTGTCCAGCCAGAGGTTGTAGAGGGCCGGGATCAGCTTGCGCCATGCCAGGTCGCCGCCGCCGCCGAAGATCACGAAAGCCGTCGGATTTGTCGCCCGTGTCCCCACCATCGTCCTCCTAGGTCAGAACTTCAGTCCCAGCTCGGCGAACGCCGCCCTGGTCCGGTCGAGATCCCGGTGCCAGACCTCCCGCATCCCCAGCCGGCAGGCCACCTCGACGAACATCTGGCGGTCGTCGACGTAGACCACCTCCCCCGGCTCGGCCTGAGCGACGTCGAGGGCGATGCGGAAGATGTCCTCGTCCGGCTTGCGGAAGTGGACGTAGCTGGAGACCACGAAGATGTCGACGAGCTCCTTGAGGTTGAACCGCTCGATGCGGTCCGCCGTCAGCTCCCGCCCCTCGTTGCTCACCACCACGATCTTGATCTCGTTGTGCTCTTTGATCCGCTTGTAGAGCTCGATCATCTCCGGGAAGCACTTCGCCTGCGCCAGCATGAAGTCCACCACCTGTTGCTCGGTGAACTCCCGCGGCTCCCAGAAGATGACCCGGCTCAGGTAGACGGAGAGGCTGATCTTGCCGGCTTCGTAGGTGTCGTAGGTCAGGTGATGCCGCTCGTCCATCTCGGCCGGGTCGACGTTGAACTGGGTGGCGACGAGCTTGCGCAGCCCGCGGTCCCAGCCGTTGGTCAGCAGCACGCCGCCGAGATCGGTGAACAGATGGGTGATCTTCATCGCGCCCCTCCCTGGGGGGGGATCTTGACACAGGAGCGGCCACTGCCGCGCAACCGCTCCTGGAGGGGACGGGCTCAGTGCGCTTTCTGGCGCGCCTCGAAGCGGCGGATGAGCTCCATGGTCGAGGCGCTCTCGGCGCCGGTGCGGCGAGGGCGCCGCCAGGGCTGATCCTGAAGCCGCTGCTTCCGGCTCAGCATCTCCGAGACCTTGCGCAGCTCGGCGTCGGCCTGGGGAGCGTGGAGATGCTCGAGAATCACGTCGACGGTCGTCCGCCGGGAGGCGCCATGCCCCAGGTTCCTCGGTATCGGATTGTCCATCGATCGATGCCGCATCTTCCGCTCCCTTCTTCTCGCTTCAACGTCGGTGACCCGGAAAGATCCTCACCCTGTTAGACACCGCAAGGCGGCCGTAGGTTCCAAGGCAATCCCGCTTCGCAAGAACAGTGCCTGGGCGCCGCCGCGTTCGTTCTCGAAGGGAATACGCTACCGGCACCCCTCTGGACGTGTTTCGCCGATGAGCCCTTCCGTCCTGAATGAAACACCCTGTAAGAAAAAACACCCGGTGCCTGGAACCGTTGCATGCAACGGCCCTCGCACTCTCGCGCTCACCCTCCCCCCGCGCTTCCACCCTCCCCCTCCCCCGCTTCCAGGCATCGGGCCATCAGCCACAAAATATCGCGCGCCTTCCATTACCTTTTCATGATCAAAAAGAGGAGCCAGCCGGCCGGAGGGCGGACTGGCCCCTGTCCGTCCATCGTGTCGGTGCGCCTCAACTCGCCCAACAAATTGGACATTATATGGACAAAATAAGATTGTCAACCGTTTACGGCGACGAATTTGTTGACACGATCCGTAAATCCTATTTGCCTGTCCATACTTGGCTACAAGGGGGGCGCCGTTCGGGGCGGCGGTCTGGCTGGCGGCGGACGAGATCACGGCGGCTGGTATGGCGGGTGCTCTGAGGCTTCAGGAGCCCTTGAGCACGATCCGGCCCCGGGAGCTCCAGGGGTCGTACCAGATCACGCCGTCCTTGTCCTCCAGGGAAAACCGGGGCCCGGCGATCACCGGGGGTTTCAGCTCCGCGAGCCGCCGCGTGCCCTGGGACTTGGCGCCGCCGGTCTCCAGATCGACGAGCCAGACCTCCCAGGAAGCTCTCCGGGTGCCGCTCCGGAGTCCGGCGACCCGCAGGAGGCCCGGCGCGGGCTGATCCACCACCTCCAGGTTGCGGACACCGGTGAAGCCGAGGCGCCGCAGCACCGCATGGCCATCCGGAGAGAAGATCCGCAGCTCCACGGCGGGTTGGCTCTGGGTGACGGCGATCCGGCCGTCCGCCAGGAACGCGCCGTGAGAATTGCCGCCGGCGAGCTCGGCCAGGGGCTCCCCCGTCCGGGCGTCGCAGAGCCGCAGGGCCTCGCGCGTGCGCAGGATCCCTCGGTCGCTATCGGGGGAAAGGCTCCAGCCGGAGATCGCCTTCTCGCCAGGGATGGAGCCGGTCGGCTCGAGCCTCGGCGGCGGCGACGCCAAGTCGAGCTCGGCGATGCCGCGGCTCCGGGTCGACGTGTAGTTGACCCCGGCATCGCCGTACCACTGGTAGAACGGGAGGTCGTAGATCCGCAGGCGGTCGGCGCCGACGAACGCGAGCCAGGGGCGCAGGCTGTCGTAGGGCACCGAGGCGAGCAGGCGGCCGGAGTCGACATCGTTGACGGTGACGCGGGCTTGCCGCTCGTGAGCGGCGAGCCGGCGTCCGTCCGGAGAGAGGGCCAGGCTGCTGGGAGGATACGGGAACGAGATGGACGTCCGGACCGGACGGGCGCCGGGGCGGTCGAGGTCCAGCCGGAAGATCACGACGGGAGGCCGGAAAGGGGTGCCGTCGAACTCCATCCAGACCGCCCGCCGGCCATCCGCCGAGAAGAGCACCGCGGACTCACCGAGGTCGTAGCCGATCAGCCCGAAGCGGGCGCGGACGGAGCGCCCGGAGCTCACGTCGTAGAGGAAGCTGGGGCTGTAGCCGGGGCGCCCCGCCGCGGGTCCGCTGAAAGCGATCCAGGAGCCCGCCGGGGCGGCGCTGACCCGCCGGACTCCCCGCAGGTCTTCAGGCCCCGCCGCCAGCACCCAGAGGGCGGCGCCCACGAAAATGAGCGTGGCGAGGCCCGACATCCCCCAGAGGCCCGCCGAGAGCACCCGGTGCCCCCGCCTCAGGTCCGTCCGTCCCCTCGTCACCTGAAGGGCGCCGGCGGCCACCAGGGAGAGCAGGGCGGCGGTGAAGAATCCCAGCTCCATCCAGGCCACGATGCCGAGCCGTTCCTCCTGCCGCGCAAGACTCAGCCGGAAGAGGACCCCTTCGAGCGCCATTCGCCGCACCATCGTCCAGAAAAGGCCGGCCACGGCCCCCAGGGCCACCAGGTCCAGCACGGCCCAGGAGGAACGGGAGCGCAGGACGATGCTCGCGGCATGAGCGCCGAAGAGGAGGAAGAGGAGGCCGGCGCCCCAGGTAAAGAGGAGCCACGTCCCGCTCACGCTGAGCACGCTCCCCACGCCCCAGATACCGTCGAGGCTGAGATTGCCCCCCATCAGGACGGCCGGCAGGAGGACGAGGAGCCCGGAGCCGAGCATCAGCACCAGGGCGGCCCCCATCTTACCCGCCCAGACGGCCCAGCCGGGGAGCGGACGGGAGAAGTAGAAGCCGAGCCGGCGCTCCGCGAGGTCGGAGGCGATGATCGAGCCGCCCAGGAAAAGGGCCATGAGGAGGGTGAGGAGCAGCGCGAACCCGAACGCCATCCCCCCCTGGACATCCGCGACCGCCACTCCGCCCGGCCGGAAGCCGGGCAGCCGCGGCAGCGCCACCGCGGCCAACCCCAGGCACAGGGCGACCAGGGCGAGCAGGCGGCGCTCGAAGAGCTCGCGCCCGAAGACAGCGGCGAACCCCCTCACCGCGCCGCCTCCGGTCGCAGCGCCGGGCGCATTCCGCCCGTTCGCGGATCGAGCTGGAGGAGCTGCCCACTGCGACTGAAGAAAAAGCCCGAGCTTATGGGCTCCAGATCCCGATCGAGGTCGCGCGTGGAGCCTGTGACAAGGTCGAGCAGCAGCGATCGGCGCCCTCTCTTCCCCCGATCCAGAGACTCTCGCTCCAGGACCAGAAGGTCCGGGGCGGGTTGACCCGCAAGCCAGAGGCGGTCCTTTCCCGGGACACGGAAGCGGCGAAGCCCGGCGGACAGATCCGGCGAGAAGATCCGCACCTCGGTTCCTCCGTCCGCGGAGGCGATCACGGCGATCCGGCCGTCGGAGAGGAAGTCCATACCGTGCGGATTGGCGCCCTCCCAGGGGAGCACGGCGAGCGGCCGGCCTGTCCACCCGTCGCGGAGCTCGATCGCTCTCTCCCACGAGTCGCGCATGAGGATTCGCGAGCCGTCAGGGCTCCGTTTCATGCTTCCGAGACGGTCCTCAAAGCCCCCTGTTTGCTGGAGACGGCGCTTGGAGACGTCCATTTCCCAGATCTGCCAGACGTTGTAGGCAACCACCGGATCCCGAGCGTCCCTCCCGACGGAGTTCCCCAGAATCCGGAGCCGCCCGGGACTCGCGAACTCCAGGCTCGGCGGACCGTAGAACCGCGGGACCGGCACGGCCGCGAGCCGGTTCCCGGTGGCGACCTCGTCGACCACGATCCGACCTTCCTGGATCGCCGCGACCTGGGAGCCGTCCGGCGAGAGGACCAGGGACGCCGGCGGCCTGGGATACCAGATGTTGGACTGGAAGGGGGAGGGCTTTAGCCGCCGGAGGTCGAGCCGGTAGAGTTGGAGCGGACCCGGTTTCCCGGCGCCCCCCTCAGGCTCGAGCCACGCCGCCCAGCGGCCGCCCGGCGAGAACTCGACGGCCAGCCGAACCAGTCCCATGTCCAGGGCGGGGAGAGCGCGCACGAAGCGGCCGGTCGGCACATCCACCAGGTAGCAGGGCTCGAACCGGCGGCGCGCGTCCCATCCGCAGACCCCGATCCATGACCCGGGAGAGGTTTCCACCCGTTGCACCGGACCCAGATCCTCCGGCGCCGCTGCGAGCACCCAGCGGGCGTACCCCTGCGCGGCGAGGCCGCCGGCCAGCAGCATTCCCCAGAGCGTAATCGAGAGCGCGCGGTGCGCACGGCGCGGATCGGTCCTGCCGTCGATCACCTGGACGGCTCCGGCGGCAAGGAGACCCACCAGCACCGAGGCCGCGAGAGCCAGCAAGGCCCATCGGGCGGGCAAGGCAGCCCCCGCGAAGAGCAGGCGGCGGAAGGTGGTCCAGCCGAGGATGGCGAAGACGCCGGCGCCGGCGAGGTCGAGCGCCACCCAGGCGGACCGCGCGCGCAGAATGACGCCACCGGCATGGCTGAGCAGGACCAGCTCGACCAGGAGGAGCCCCAGCGCCAGCAAGAGCAAGGAGGTCACCGCGACCGACAGGCCGAGACTCTGCGGCCCCGGCACGCCGTCCAACAGCGCCGTCGGGAGCAGCACGAGGAGCGTCGAGCCGAGGGTCAGCGCCACCGCGGCTACCATCTTGCCCGCCCAGATCTCCCAGCCGGCCAGGGGGCGCCCGAAGTAGAAGCCGAGCCGCCGCTCGGCGAGGTCGCGGGAGATTACCGAGCCGCCGAGGAAGATGGCGCTCACCGCGCTCAAGCCCAGGGCGAGCGCGAGCACCAGCGCGCTCCTCGCCTCCACCGAACTCGCCCTCGGGACCCCCGGCAGCCACGGCGCGGCCAGGGACACGATCCCCAGCCCGAGCGCCAGCAGGGGGAGCATGCGGTGCTCGGAGAGCTCCCGCCCGAAGACCGCGGCGAACCCCCTCACCGCTCCCCCTCCTCCGGGGTACCGGTCAGGGCGATGAAGATCTCCTCCAGGGTGAGCGAGGTGACCTCGGGCCCGTCCTCGACCGGCAGGCGCTCCGCGTCGTACTTCGAGACGACCGCCTCCACCTCCCAGCCGCGCGAGGCCACGGCGACCGGCGCCAGCGCTTCGAGCCGCCCCACCGCCGCCTCCCGCGAGCGCGGGAAGCTGATGCGGCGAAACCGGGCCTTGAGCGCCTCCATCTCCTCGTCGAGCACCATCCGCCCCTGATTCAGGATGCCCACCCGGTCGGCGATCCGCTCGACGCCCGCGAGGTCGTGGGTGGTGATGAACACCGTCGTCCCGCGGTCGGCGAGGTCGCCGATCAGCTCCTCGAAGACCGCCTTGCGCGCCACCGCGTCGAGCCCCAGCGTGGGATCGTCGAGCACCAGCAGGCGCGGCGAGCTGGCCAGCGCGAGGGCGAGCGAGACCTGCCCCTTCTGCCCCTTGGAGAGCTTGCCGAACGGAGTGCCGGCCGGCACCCCGAACCGCTTGAGCCGCGCCTCCACTCCGGCGGCGTCCCAGCGCGGATAGAGCCGGGAGCAGAAGCGGGAGAGCTGGCGCGCCGTCATCGCCGGCGGCGCGTTCGGGTCCTCGGGCACCACCCCCACCTCGGCAAGGATGGACGCCCGCTCCCGCCAGGCGTCCCGGCCGAGCAGCAGGGCCCGGCCCGCCGAGGGCTTCTGCTCCCCCAGCAGGCAGCGGACCAGCGACGACTTGCCGGCGCCGTTCCTGCCGAGCAGGGCGTAGACCGACCCTTCCGGAACGTCGAGCGAGACCTGGTCGAGGGCCAGCCGCTGGCCATAGCGGACGGTGAGGCCGTCCAGGGAGATCGAGCTCATCCTGCTTCTCCTTCAGGGTTGCCGTCCGCGAGGCTCCGCCAGGCGGTGTCGAGCGTCGCGAGCGCCTCCTCGCGGCCCGCCCCCAGGGTCACCGCCAGGCTGGCGTAGCGCACCGCCTCCTCGAGCAGGCGAATGTTGCGGCGGGTATCCTCCACGGGCGGCGGCGTCGCGGAGACGAACGTCCCCTCGCCGCGCCGGACGGCGAGCACGCCCGCGTCGGTCAGCCGCTGGTAGGCCTTGGAGACGGTGGCCGGATTGACCTGCAGATCGCGGGCGAGGTCCCGCACCGAGGGGACGACCGCCCCCGCCGGCAGCGCGCCGCGCGCCACCAGGTGCTGCACCCCCTCCTCGATCTGCCGCCAGATCGGACGGGCGTCGCGCGGGTCGATGCGGAGGAGGGGGGGCATGGGCAAGGGCAGTGTACCATGACAATGGTACACCGGCACCTTGGCTTCGGCGTTGGCCCCTCATCACCCCGGCCCTCTTCTCCCATCGCACTCCCCCCGACCGGGAGAAGAGGGAGTAGTTAGTCGGAGTTAGAAGGGTAAATGGGAAAGGCGGAGGGGTCTTTCTCCCCTCTCTCCCGGTCGGGGGGAGTGCGATGGGAGAGAGGGGCCGGGGGAGTGAGGGGCCGCCCCGAAGGGGCGGTCCTCCCGGGCAGCAGGCCCCCCTACTCCTGCCAGGAGCGGGAGGTCTCTTCCGGCGCGGGCACCAGGCGCGGGTTCGCCATCAGGATGCGGGCGCAGGTGTTCCAGCGCAGGATGGCTCCGTCGTTGCCGGGAGGGCGGACCTCGGCGGCCTTTTCGAAGTGCGCCATCGCCTCCTTGAACCAGTCGTGGGCGATATGGCCGGCGTGCAGGCCGCCGCGCTTGAGCTGCGCCTTGGCCCGGCGCTCGCAGAGAATGCCGG
>JBDSHF010000446.1:0-5197 GCA_039918595.1 Thermoanaerobaculia bacterium | reverse complement strand
GTTGGGGTCCCCCTGGTAGACGAGCGCGGGCAGCCGGAGAAAGCCTTCCCTCGCCGCGACGTCGGCGAGGGCGTCGCGGATCACGGTCAAGCCAGGGTTCCGACCGGGTGCCGCTTGAAGACCGGCTTGAAGGCCAGCAGCCAGAGGCCCGAGTAGTCGCGCATCAGGCGCATCCGCAGGAGCTGCACCTGCCGGCACTCGGCCAGGTTCCCGGCCATCATCAGATCGTTCAGCACGTGATTGAAACGCCAGAGATGGGCGTCGGCCGAGCGGCAGGTCTGCCGCGCGCGGGCGAAGACCACCGCCTCGCCGGTGACCGAGGTCTCGTCGAGCAGGCTGGCGATGTCGTGCGCCTCCTCGTTGATGCGGATGCGCAGGGCGGCCGCCTCGAGCAGGAACTGTTCGAGCTCGCGGTCGCACTCGGCCTTGCCGAAGACCCGCCGGTAGGCCTCGACCTCGCGCGGCTCGATGCGCAGGGCGAAGACCTCGGGCTTGAGCACGACGCGCTCGGGGGCCATGTCCGGGGGGTTGATCTCCCGCAAGGTGTCCACCAGCCGGCGGTAGTAATCCCCCAGCAGCTCCTCGTGGTGGCTCGGCATCGGCGCGGCGGACGCGGCGGCGGCCCGCGAGAGCGCGAACTCGCCGGTGTCCTGGGTCATCCTGGAGATGGTCGGCCGCTCGGCCGTGGCGGTCCGCCCGGCGGTCAGGCGCGGCAGCAGGTCGCGCACCTTCTGGCGGATCTGGGCGATGTCGCCGAGGCGGAACTCCTCTTTCTGGAGCTGCTTCTCGAAGCGCTCGATCTCCTCGCGGAAGGCCACCAGCTCGCGGTCGAGGTCGGTGTCGAACGGCACCTCGCGCTCGAGCTCGAAGACGCGCTGGTACTCGGCGACGATCCGCTGCTCTTCCTGGCGATAGAGCCTGTGGATGCGGCTCTTGAACACCAGGTTGGTCTCCTGGATGGCGAGCAGCAGCTCGGGGTGGAAGTAGAGGTTCCCGAGGCCGTGCTTGAGCTCGCGGTAGCGGCGGATCAGCGCGCTCTCGTTGAGCGCGTCGAGGCTCTCGACGCCGTTCATCTCGTGGCGCACGCCGTCGACCATCGCCCGGCGCTCCTCGACGAGCTGATCGCCGGGGGGGGCGTCGCCGAGCTGCGCCCAGATCCCCTGGAAGATCTCGGTCAGCCGGTGGTGGTCGCGCAGCACCAGCTCGCCGGTGCGGTCGTCGAGCTCCTCGCTCAAGCGCGCGAGCAGGAAGTCGATCTTGTCCAGCCGGTCCGTGGCCCAGGGGCCGCCCGCGTGCGCGTAGAGATAGAACCGGACGAGCTGGCTGAGGATCTTCTCGTCGTAATTCTTCACTCTCCGGAAGAACTGCCGCAACAAGTCGGGCGTGACTTTGGTATCCTCCTCCTCGAGCGATCCGATGAGCTCTGTGAGCCGGCGGTCGATCGCCTCCAGCCGGTGGCGGATCCGTTCGCTCTCGGAGGCGTTCAGACTCTGAGAGATCTCCTTCAGCCCGGTGTAGAGGTCCTGGAATTCCGTGGAGTGCTGGTCCTCCATGCGCTGGAGGAGGGTTTTGCCCAGGCTCTGGAGGAACTGATGGAAGGTCCAGCCCGCCCGGAAACGGTGCGAGATGTCGGCGTAACGGCGGTGGAGAACGCTCAGTTCCTGAACGGTGGTCATAGTCGCCCTGTCCCGATGGACTCGAATCGAATTTTAAAGAGTTTACGCCAAGCCATGGCAAAGGAGAAACCAGCGTGCGGATCCTGATCTCCCAGGAGGACTTGGAACGGCGGGTGGCGGAGCTGGCGGCGGAGATCGACCGCGATTACGCGAGCAGCGACCGGCTGGTCTGCGTCGGGGTCCTCAAGGGCTCGGTCTTCTTCATGGTCGACCTGCTCAAGCGGCTGACCGTGCCCCTCTCGATCGACTTCTTCCAGACCGCGAGCTACGGCGCCAACATCAGCCCCGGCGAGGTGCGCATCCGCAAGGACATCGACCTCGCGATCCGCGGCAAGGACGTGCTGCTGATCGAGGACATCGTAGACACCGGCTACACCCTGCGCACCATCCTCGACCTCCTGCGTTTCCGCGGCGCCCGCAGCGTCAAGCTCTGCGCGCTGCTCGACAAGGCCCCGGCCCGCGAGGTCGAGGTGCAGATCGACTACAAGGGGTTCGAGATCGAGCCGCTCTTCGTGATCGGCTACGGCCTCGACTTTGACGAGCGCTACCGCAACCTCCCCTACATCGCCGTGCTGGACGCCGAGGAATCGGCCGCCGCGGTGCCGTCCCCCTCTTGAAAGGACCGGGAACGATGCAATTTCACCATACGGACAACGCTCCCAAGGCCATCGGCCCCTACTGCCAAGCCGTCCAGGTCGACGGCTGGCTCTATCTCTCCGGCCAGCTCGGGATGGACCCCGCGACGACCGAGCTGGTCGAGGGGGGGTTCGAGGCCCAGACCCGGCAGGTGCTGCAAAACATCCGCGAGGTGCTGGCCGCCGCCGGCTGCACGTTCGCCGACATCGTGAAGACGACCGTCTACCTGATCGACTTCGCCGATTTCCCCGTCATGAACCGGCTCTACGGCGAGGCCATGGGGGATCACTGCCCGGCCCGCACCACGGTGCAGGTGGCCGCTCTCCCCAAGGGGGGGCGGGTGGAGATCGACGTCACCGCGCGGGTGCGGTAGCTCTCAGGGGTCAGATTCTCGCGATCCGCTCGATCGCCTGATCGATCTGCGCCCGGCTGACGTCGCGGTGGGTGACGAAGCGCACTTTCTCCGAATTCACCGCCCCGCCGAGGACCCCCGCCTCTTCGGTCCGGCCGAGAAAGGCCGCGGCGGAGCCGCCGCAGAGCTCCGGCGTCAGGCGGAAGATCACGATGTTGGTGCGCACGGTGGCGGGATCGAGCTCGATCCCGGGCAGGCCGGCGAGCCCATGGGCGAGCCGGGAGGCGTTCTCGTGGTCCTCCGGCAGGCGGTCCGGCCCCTTGCGCAGCGCGATCAGGCCGGCGGCGGCGAGGATCCCCGCCTGGCGCATGCCGCCGCCGAGCATCTTCCGCACCCGCCGGGCCTTCTGGATGAAGTCGCGGCGGCCGCAGAGCAGCGAGCCGACCGGCGCCCCCAGCCCCTTGGACAGCGAGATCATCAGCGAGTCGAAGCCGGCGGCCAGCGAGGCGACGGAGACGCCGAGCACCGCGGCGGCGTTGAACACCCGGGCGCCGTCGAAATGGACCGGCAGGCGGTGGCGGCGGCCGATGTCGAGGATCGCCTCCAGCCGCGGCCGGTCGTAGATCGTGCCGCCGGCCATGTTGACGGTGTTCTCGATCTCGATCAGCACGGTGCAGGCGTAGCCCTCGTCCGGCGCGATGGCCGCTTCGACGGCCGCGGGGTCGAGCAGCCCCTGGGGCGCGGAGAGCACTCGCGGCAGCAGCCCCGAGATCGCGGCCATGCCGCCCACCTCATAGTTGACGATGTGGCAGCCGGCCTCGCAGATCACCTCGCCCCCCGGCCGGCCGTGGAGGTGCAGGGCGATCTGGTTGCCCATCGTGCCGGAAGGGACGAACAGAGACGCCTCCATGCCGGCCGCGGCCGCCCCCTCCTCCTCCAGACGGTTGACGGTCGGGTCCTCGCCAAAGACGTCGTCCCCCACCTCGGCCTCGGCCATGGCCCGGCGCATCTCGGCGTCGGGCCGGGTCACCGTATCGGACCGCAGGTCGATCGGCTCCCATCCGCCTCCCTTCAAAAGCCGATCCCCACCCGCACCGCCGCCTGCAGGGCCTCCCCCTTTTCGACCTCGATGTGGATCTTGGGGACGAGCAGGCTGAGCGTCACTCCGGCGAAGATCACGGGACGGGTGTTGGTCTCCTCGAGCGAGAAGCCGAGAGGCGAATCGAGCCTCCCCCGGCTGTAGACGACGCCGGCGCCGAGATAGGGAGTCACCACCGGGAACCCCTTGGAGAGCAGCACTTCGGCGCCGTACTGGTCGAGGTCGTAGGCCTGGGCGTCGAGCGTGCGCGTGCCGGTCACCCGCACCGAGAGGGCCGGCGAGACGAGCCCCCCCTTGGCGATCGCGTACTGGATCTCGGCCGAGATGAGCTTGACGTCGCCGCCGAGCGCCTTGCCGTAGGAGACGCCGAGGTCGATCCCGCCCGGCAGCCCCTTGCGCACCCCGACCCGCGCGATGGAGAGGAAGCCGCCCGTGTAGTCCCCCTTGACCGCCGTCGTGTTGAAGGATTCATCGTCGAAATCCTTGTCGTAGGTCGCGTCGGCGTAGGCCTCGAAGCCGACCAAGCCGAGCGGCGCCGCGCCGTGGCGCGGGTAGAAGTAGGCGTCGGAGCTGAAGCGGCGATGGAAGGCGCGGAAATCCTCGGGGCTGGCGTTGCCGTTCACCTCCCACGAGGCGGCGGCGGGAAGGGCCGCGAGGAAGGAGAGGAGCAGCAGGAGCTCAGGTCGGAAACGTCTGGACATCGGAAATCCTCCGGGGTTCGGCCGCGCCGGAGTCTTCCTCCGGCGCCAGATACTCTTGCAACAGACGGGCGAGATGCTCGGACTCCCCCGCTTCCTCGCACTCGGCCACGATCTCGCGGCTCAGCGGGTCGAGCGGCAGCACGCCGAGGTTCCCCTCGCGCGCCAGCGCCTCCAGGTCGTAGGTCGTGCGGTCGGCCCAGCGGGCGTCGCGGTAGAGCGCCTGCCCGGTCTCGACCGGCCGGCCGAGCCGCAGCCAGATCTCCGCCGCCAGCGCCAGGGCGCCGCCGATCCGGCGGTTGGCCGCTCCCAGCACCGGCGGGCGCGGCAGCGGACGGGGGAGGAAAGCGGCGAGGCCGTGCCGGTGGGCGGCGCGGGCGAAATCCCGCTCCGCGCGGGGCTCGCGGTGGAACAGGGCCTCGAACGTCTCCTCCTCGCCCCCCCAGCGCTCGGCGAGCCGGCGGCGGTCGGCCGGCGTCAGCGTCGGCGCCAGCGCCTGAACGCAGCGCACGCCGGCGGCGGCGAGGTCGCGGCAGCCCAGCTCCCAGAGCGCCGGATCGTCGGTCAGCCCGGGGAGCAGCGGCCAGACCGCCGTCGACCCGGAGGGCAGCCGCCGCAGAGTGCCGAGGTCACGCTCGAGCAGGACCTGCAGCAGGTCGACGACGAACGCCGCGCCGGCCACGGCGGGCACCGTCGACTCCTCGCCCGGCAGGAGCTGCACCAGCACCGGCGTGCC
>JBDSHF010000445.1:0-4932 GCA_039918595.1 Thermoanaerobaculia bacterium | reverse complement strand
CCGTGGAGGAGAGCCGCGTCCGCCTTCATCCCAATCTCTGGCTGGAGTATGGGCGAGGCGAGCGGCGGGTCCGGGTGGTCCGGGATCTCGACGCCAGCGCGATCTGGGAATGGTTTGTCCAGCTCGTCAATGCGTCACCGGCAGGAGGGATTTCACCGGCTCCGCGCCTCCGGCCATGATCTCCGCGTAGAACTGTTCCCGCACGCCGTCGGCGTTCATCTGGCACATCGGCACCATCTCCCCCTTGTAGGGGAGGCGGAAGACGCAGGCGGCGAGCCGGTCCTGGCCGACCGGGGTCTGCAGCTCCTGCGGGCTCATGAAGTGGTGGCTGGTGAGGGTCAGGCCGTCGATCCGCAGCCGGCCGCGAAGGCCGTCGACGACCAGGCGGGAGAGCGGCATCCCCGCCTCGGCGCGGGCGCGGGCGTCGACCCAGCGGCGGACACGGCCGAACATCCAGCCCGGGGCCGTGCGCACCATGCCGAGGAAACGAGCCGCCTTCTCCAGCGGCAGATCGTCCCGGTAGGCCATGCCGCCCAGGCCGTGGGCGAAGAACTCCGACATCACCGCCACGTCCTCGGGCTCGTCGCGGATGCTCTGGAAGAGCCGCGGCTCCTCGCCCGGACGCTCCAGCGCCAGCAGCGGCACGAAGCGCGTGCACTCGGTGTGGCCGAAGTGCATCGGCCCGGCGCCGTGGAGGGGGAGCCCGAAGTCGGACGTAGCCCTCCCCACCTCCCGCCACAGATCGGTCGCGGTCACCCCCCGCTGGCTCCTGCGCGTCCGCCCCACCTGAGCGAGCGGCTGGAAGCTGACCAGGCCGAAGGCATCGCGGTTGCGCACCAGCCAGCGCACCACGTCGGCGATCTGGGGGAGGTTGTCCTGGGTGACGGTGAGGGTCATGGCGGCGCGCAGCGGCCGGCCGGTCCGCCGGCGCGCCTCACGGATCATCGCCGCGAACTCGTCGCGCAGCGGCATCAGCTCCAGCTCCGACTTCGGCGCCTTGTAGCCGTCCCGCCCGCGCTGGGTGATGTCGATGTGGATCGAGACCTCGGTCAGGCCCCCCTCGGTCATCAGTTGCTCGAGCAGCCCCGGCCGGCGGCGGAGGTTGTCGCCGTGGGTCATTACCATCGGGACGATGCCGATCGACCGCGCGTAGCGGAGGATCTCGGTCAGCTCCTCGACCGGCCGCAGCGTCACCTCGCCGTCGGTGACCTGGACGTTGCTCTTCGGACCCAGCCAGCGGCGCAGCTCATCGAGCTGGCGCAGGACGGCCTCGGTCGACATCGCGGGGACCTCGTTCGCCTCGCGGCCGAGATAGCAGCCGGTGCAGGCGAAGTCGCAGCGGGGCTGGATGCCGATCGTGGCGCCGCACCCGGTCGCCTTCTGCCCCAACCCCTGCCCGGGAAGACGAAGGGCCGGGTCGAGCCCCGCCCAGCGCTCCTCCAGGATCGCCCGCTTCTCGGCGGTCGCCGGGTCTCGGAAAAGCTCCATCACCCTCTTGAAAGATGCCGGCTGGCCGATCATGGATCTCCTTGAGCCTATTTCGAGGCGTCGTTCAGCTTCCAGTCATAGTCGTCGAACTTGAGGTTGACCTGGTTGCCGGCGGCTTCGATCTGCCTGCGCTTGTCCGGGGTCACGTAGTGGGCGATGAACTTGACCCGGCCGACGCTCCACTTCTCGAAGTCGTTCGCGAACCAATCCATGATCTTGGTGGTATGCAAGACCAGTTCCCCGCCGCTCTTGCTCATGTGGACGCCGTTGGGGCCGTTGAGGAACAGCCGCACCTGGTCGTCGAGCTGGTTGGAGATCTGTTCGCCGGTGTAGGGCTCGGTGCGGATCGGCGGGCAGCTCTTGGCGGCGCAGTTGATGGCGAAGTGGATGCGCGGCTCCATGAAGTGGTTCCGGATCTTCTCGTTCTCGATGTCCTCGAGCGACATCGGCCCTTTCTTCGTCTGCACGGAGTCCTTCTTGAAGACGTTGAGGTGGGCGATGAAGTCGGTCGAGATGTCACGGATCGATTTCACCGGATAGTTCTCGACCACCACGTTGACCACCGAGATGTTGTAGAGGTTGATCCAGTAGGCGAGCTGGTCGTTCTTCGGCAGCGCCTGGGGGTCCACCTGGGCCATCTGGCGGCGCAGCTCGTCGAGGGTCTTCTTGTCGTTGGCCTTGAGGGCCTTGTAGTTCATCCCCTTGGCGGGGTCGTAATACTTGGTGAGGAGATCCCCCCACAGTTTGTAATCCGGGGGATTGACCGCCGCCGCCGGCAGGGCGGCGAGCAGCAGGCCGAGGAGAATCAGGGTGAGATTCGTCTTCTTCATGCTCATGCCTTTCTTACGCAACGGACCTCCGCGGCGGATGAGCCCGCCGGCGGCAGCACTTTCAAGTGGCTCAGGTAGGCACGATAGGTCCAAAGGGGAACGAACCGCAAGCAGGCGAGCAGCTCCCGGGTCATGGCGAGGTGCGAGGGGAGCCCGCGCCGCCAGCCCACCTTCTGGACCTTGGACCGGTGCCGCAGCCCGGGGAGCACCTGAATGGTGCTCGGCAGCCCGCCTCGGGCGATCACCTCGTTGATCATGATCTCGATCTGGAAGCCGTTCCGTTTCGAGTCCGGGATGGCCTCGAAGACCTCGCGGCGGATCGCCCGCAGGCCGGTGATGGGGGGCAGGCGGAGGAAGAACGGGTCGCGCAGCCGGCCGTAGCTGATCATGCCGCAGGAGAGCCAGGCCTCGCCGTTCAGGACCGGCGCGGCCAGGGCCTCGAAATGGTAGGGGCGGACGTCCAGGATGTCGGCGTCGAAGAAGACCAGGACGGGGGCCGAGGAGGCCTCCACCCCCAGGGCGAGCGCCCGGGCCTTGCTCCCCGGCTCGGAGCCGGACCGGGAGAGCACGACCGCCCCGGCACGCGCCGCCGCCGCCGCCGTGCCGTCGGAAGAGCCGTCGTCCACCACGAACACCCGCCCCACCCCCCGCGCGGCGAGGGCCGCCGTCACCACGCCCGCGACGGTGAGCTCTTCGTCACGGGCGGGGATGACCACGTCGTAGGAGGGCACGGAGGTATGGTAGAACAGGTGACAACCTGCGTAGACTTCCGCTTCTCTCTCGCCTGAGATATACTTTTAGCCATGGCGACGGTTCACGATGTGGCAGCCTACATGTTGCGAAAGCAGGGCGAAATGACCGCCATGAAGCTGGAGAAGCTGGTCTATTACTCACAGGCGTGGTCTCTCGTCTGGGATGAGGAACCGCTGTTCAAAGAGGGCATCCAGGCCTGGGTGAACGGCCCGGTGGTGCCGGCGTTATATCGATGCCATCGCGGCATGTTCAAGGTTGCGGATTGGCCTGAGGGCGATCCGGACAAGTTGAGCCCCAAGCAGCGCGAGACCATCGACGCAGTTTTGAGCTATTACGGGAACAAGTCGTCGCAGTGGCTCAGCGACTTGACTCATCGGGAAGCTCCGTGGATTCAGGCCCGGAAGGGCTTGGAGCCTGGAGACCCATGCAAGCGTGAGATCTCGCACGCTTCCATGGCCGAGTATTACAGCAACCCGTACTAGGTCCGCGGATCTGTGGGAAAAAAGCCGAAGCACCAGAAGTTCCAATCGCCGCAAAAAACTCCTCTCACCGCGCGGGAGCCGGACCCCCGCAAGGTCCCGCGTTCCGTATCGATCCATAGCTACCATCATCTTCGCCCGTCTTGGCGTGTGGCCAGCATGGATCTGGTCGATCCTTACGGTTGGCATGCCGTCAGCGCCGAAACGCTTCTCTCCATCCGAGAGAAGCTGGCTCATTTCGAGACCATGACCTGGAACGAGATCCTGGTCACCGGGAAGAAGCGCAACCATTCGATCAGGGTCGCGGCGATCGCCTCAGAAGCTCAGCAGCACCTCGAGGAGATGGGGATTGCCCTGGACGAGGTCATCTCTCTGCGCCTGTCCGGTGCAGAGAGGGTCTTCGGCTATCTGGATAACGGAGTCCTGGTGCTTCTGTGGTGGGACCCTGATCATCAGGTGTGCCCTTCCCTCAGGGAGTAAGGGTCACCGCTCCGCCAGCCGCAGCCCGAAGCAGGAAGAGAAAACGATGAGGAGGAAGAGGACGGACGCCGGTCGGTGCCAGCTCATGGTGAGGGATTATAGGGACTTCACGCCTGCCGATGAGCTTGAGACGCCTGCCGCCAAGCTTGCGGCGGCTCAGCCAGGCTTGCCACGGTCCGGCTCAAGGTTGCGGCGTTCCAGCCAAGGCCTCGCACGCTTCGTCTCAACCGCGAGAGGAAGCGCCGCGAGCCTGGTGGGTCACCGCCAGACTCGAGCCGTTACGGATCGGGGTTGGCGCGGTCCGTCTCGAGCTCGCGCCGTTCCACGCAAGCTCGCGGCGAAGCGTTGCAAGCTTGCGGAGAAGGCCACAAGCTTGCGGCGCCGCGACGAAGTCACGAAGCGAGAGGGCTCAGGCTTGGAGCGGCACGGCGCGGGCTTGGCCGGAGCCGTTCAAGGTTCGAACGAAGCGCCGCGAGCCTGAACGCCGCGGCGGGAGCTTGCGGCGCAACGCCGCAAGCTCGCGATGAGCCGTCAAGCCGAGGCTTCTACCGGCTCAGCGTCCTCGACGTAGCCGCAACCCTCGGTGTTGCAGACGTACTGGAGGCCGTGCTTCTTGGTGACCTTCTCGAGCAGGAAGGTGGCGTTGCACTGCGGGCAGTCGCGGATGACCGGCTTTTTCCAGAGCGAGAACTTGCAGTCCGGGTAGCGGTTGCAGGACCAGAAGGTCTTGCCGCGGTGGGACTTCTTCTCGACGATCTCCCCCTTGCCGCACTCGGGGCAGGGGACGCCGGTCGGCACCGGCGCCGACGGCTTGGGGCCGGTCTTGCGGATGTTCTTGCACTCCGGATAGCCGGTGCAGCCGTAGAAGGTGCCGAAGCGGCTGCGCTTGAGCGCCATCGGCT
>JBDSHF010000444.1:0-22082 GCA_039918595.1 Thermoanaerobaculia bacterium | reverse complement strand
CATTGATTGGATCCTTAACAATGGGTAGCGCTCCTCAATCATTTCAATCCCAATTTCTTGTTCTGCTCCAGAAGGCCATTACTCTTTGTGGGGATTCCACTCCGGATAGATCTCCAGCCACTCCCGTTCGGCCTCTCGGCAGGCTTGGCAGTAATACACCTCCCCCTTTCGTGCTTGGTCAGTACAGCCGCCTCCGCTGAAATGCCAGTTCGTCTCCGGAAAAAGATTTTCACTGGCTTTCCAGTAAGCCTCCTTCGCCGCCGCCTGCTTGCGCTGCTTCTCGGGGCTCTCATCCACGACATGCACTCGCCGCCCGCCCCATCCAGGAACCACCTCAACGGCCATCACCTCACCGTGGACGGGGCAGCGCTTCTCAGGAATCTTGCCATCCTCGCGGGGAAGCCGACTGATCGTGCTCTGCGCGTAGGCGAGCCGCAGGGTCCATGGATCGTCGAAAGATATGATTTCATGACTCGGCTCGTCCGTTTCCTTGGTCTCTCCGGTAAAGAGGAAAGAGAGGTGGGCTTCGCGAGTCTCGGCTCGATCGGAAGGAGCGAAGAGCCACTTCTCCGCGGCAGCCTCGGAACATTCCGTCGTGAAAGGCAACTCCTGCTCGAAGGTGGTCGAGGTCACTTTGCCTTGTTGATCGATCGTGACCCGGATGAGGACCAGGCCACTGATTCGCGCCCTGCGAGCAAGATCACAAGCAGGGACCTCGGCATGAATCACCACGGGTCCCTCACCTTGCTGGGCTCTCGCGGAAGGAAAAGCGAGCAACACCAGACCCACAAACCCTGCCATGCGCGTCCATCGCATCGGATCGACCTCCGTTCTTCGTATCCTCACGCTGGGATTCAAGTCTCCTGCCAGGGCTTCCCGCCGTGAGCCCGCAGCACCGCCTCGATGTAACCCGGGACGTCACCGTCCCTTGGAGGCTGCGCCTCCGCGCCGCCTTCGTCCTCCAGAGGAAATTTGGCCAGCCCCGCCCTGAAAGGGCGGAATTTGAATAGCCTGGTGCTTTAGCGCCAGGTCGGCAATCCCCCCCTCTATCCGCCCCGAGGGGGCGGTGCCTTTCAGGTCACGTCCTCGATCCAGAAAAGTTGGGTTCCGCCCTTTCAGGGCGGGTGGGGATTTGGGGGATCCCAAACCTGGCACTGAAGTGACAGGCTAATCAAATTTCGCCCTTTCAGGGCGCGACCATGCCGGCGCGAGCAAATTTCGCTCGCCTCCGTTCCTCCCAGGCATGCCGGCGGTCGCTTCCGATGGCAATTCTGAAGCAGCCCCTCAGAGGGCGGCGGCTCCCCTGCCCACTTTCAATACTATTCGATTGTGGATCGACAACATGCGATACCCCCCTTGACACCGCCCGTAGATCTGCCTCATAGTTTCTACACGCTAGTTGCCCGACTGGACAGTAAGATTCCAGATAGTGAACCAAGAACCTTCCATAAAGGCTCTGGCCGGGATGCAGGAGCAGGAAGGGGATAATCAATATTGGATTTCGGCGTCATATAGACGTCGGAGTAATGAGCCAAAGGCTCAGAAAGAAAGAAGGAGAAAGACCATGGCTAAGCAGACGACGTACTCGGGAATGGTGGGTGACTGGCAGAAGCTGCACGAGATGCTGGCGGCGAACAGCGCTGAGATCCCCCAGGTGGAGCCGTTCCGGACCAAGCTGGGGGCGATGTTGACGCAGGCGCTGGATATCACCAAGCGGCAGGCCGGCCTCAGGGCCGAGAAGCAGGAGATGTCGAAGCAGCTCCGCAAGCTTGCCTCGGATGGACAGCGGCTGGCGAACGCGCTACGCGTTCTGCTCAAGGAGCACTACGGGATCCACGACGAGAAGCTCGCCGCCTACGGCCTGCAGCCGTTCCGCGGCCGCCCCCGGAAGGATGCTTCGACGCCGCAGGAGACCGAGCCGGCGACGCCCACGACCGTACATCCTTCCACCACGACGTAGCCATTCACTCCAAATCTGATTCTCATCCAGGGGCGTGCTTCGGCACGCCCCCTTTTTTGTTTCATCTTCGCCGGGGACCATCCCATCGTCTCGCGACGACGCTCCATCTCCCGCGACGACGGTCTATCTCCAGAGCCGACGGAAATCCTCCGACGGCAACGGTCCATCGTCCCTGGAAGATGTGCTGCCATCCGTGGAGAATTTCCGGCATCTGCAGACAACGCTCCGCCTCCCGGGACAGCGGATGGTTTTCCGGCGACAACGGTTCGTCGTCCCTGAAGAAGAGCCGGCATCCGCAGAGGATCTCTGTCGCCGGTGGAGGCGGACCGCCGTCCGGAGAAAACGGCCTGCCTCCCTGGATGGCGAAACATCTTCCCCGGACGGCAGACCGTCGTCGCTGGAGGATTTCCATCGCCGCTGGAGACGGATTGTCATCTGGAGACGATGGTCTACCTCCCGGGACGTCGGAGAATTTTACCGGGATGACAGAGCGTCGCCGCTGGAGGATTTCCGTCGTCGCTGGAGAAAAACCGTCGTCGCGCTACGATGGACCGTCGTCCCGGGACAATGGACCGTCGCCTATTTGATTCCAGGGAGAAACAGGCGCCGCAGCAGGTCGCCGGCGAGCACCATGACGATTCCCAGCAGCGCGGGAAAATCCCCAGCGCGATCGATTCCCCCGTGACCGCGGCGATCGCCGCGGCCAGGCCCAGTTGCCGGCGTTCGGTCATGTGGGGGGTATCTTAGGGGAAACACGGACGTACGAGGACGGCAAGGACAAAACACAGACCGCCGAAACCGGGGCTCTCGTCCGTGATTGTCCTTGATGTCCTTTACGTCCGTGTTCAGGGCTTTTCTGCCGCACAGGCTCCTAAGCGAGCTCGATCCGGAACGAAAGATCCCCCGGCTTCCGCGTCTCCACCCGGTACTTGCGGCCGGCGGCCTTCTCGGCGGCGAAGAAGCCGGCGACCGCCGTCCCGATCGCCGGCAGCTCGAACTCGTCGGTCGGATAGGTGAGGTGGATCGTGAAGTCGTCGTCCGGCCGCGCGTCGGAGATCAGCTTCAGGGTCGGGATGTCGGGGTTGTCGAACTTGCCGTCCGCCGAGATGACGTAATGCCGGGCGCGGATCTTCTCGAAGTAGCCGGCGTCGACGTTCCGGATGCTGCCGTGATGCGGCATCTTGAGGACGTCGATCTCGATCTTCCCGTCGGCATCCAGCAGGCCGGCCGCTGCCAGCCCTTCGAGAGTGTGATCGCCGCGGCCGTCGCCGGTGAGCAGGATGCGCTTGCCCTCGGATTCGACCAGCACCACGATGCTGGAAAGGTTGTAGACCGACCGGTCGACGAAGGAGGCGATCTCCGCCTTGTCGTGCTCTTTCTTCAAGATCGTCTTGATCCTGGTGTTCCACTCTTTCTGCAGCGCGAGCAGGTTCTTCTCGCTGGGAGCGACGACGGTGAGCTCGAGGCCGTCCCCCAATTGGATCGGTTTGTGTCCGGCCCGCACGAGCCCCTTGAAGGAGGCGTTGCCTTCGAGACCGAGAAATTCGAGCAGGTTCCGCAGCTCGCGCCCCTGGCCGACGCTGGAGAGGACGAGGGAGCCTGACGGACCCAGCAGATCGCCGATCGAGGCCGGGCTCATCACGGAAGCCGCGGAGGCGACCGCCATCTCCTGGTTGTCCAGGATGTCGTCGAAGGAGTTGTGCCAGAAGCGGCGGATCTTCCAGGGGACCGGTTCCTGGGACTCCTGGAGATCCTTGAGCTCGCGGGCCAGTTTCAGGATACCGGCGATGTGATCCTCGTCGATGTGGCTGACCATCGCGAGGTCGATCTCGAGCGGCGTGCCGTCCTCGAGCTCGCGCTCCTCGCGGAGCTGTTCGAGCCGCGGCTTCAGGGCGTCTTCGTAGACGCCGGGGGGGCCGCCGTCGATCAAGACGAGCCGGGGCTCCTCCGCGGTGCCGAAGTGGAGCAGCAGGGAATCGCCATACCGGGCGCGCAGGGTTTCGAGGATCAGCATCGCGATCTCCTTTTCAGACGGACTGCAGGGCGCGCAGGACGTCGAGCATCCCGGCGCCCTGGAAATATTTTTCCCGGCCGAGGTCGGTGGCGGTCTCGCAGAGGATCTGCTTGATGCGCGCCGGACGGCCGACCAGCTCGTTGTAGCGGGCCATCAGGAGGGCCGCCGCGCCGCTGACGTGCGGGGCGGCCATGCTGGTTCCGTCCTTCAGTCCGAACAGGCCGTCGGGGAGCGGCGCTGTGATCTTTTCGCCCGGCGCCACCAGATCGGGCTTGCTCCGCCCGTCGCCGGTCGGCCCGCGGCTGGAGAAGTAGCTCACGCCGTAGGTGTGGGGCCGGAAGCGGTGGGTGGCGCCGACAGTGATGATGAGGTCCGCGTTGCCCGGATCGGTGATGCTGATG
Source organism: Thermoanaerobaculia bacterium (assembly GCA_039918595.1). Lineage (GTDB taxonomy): Bacteria > Acidobacteriota > Thermoanaerobaculia > Multivoradales > UBA5704 > DATARR01. Next base: position 17,707 of record JBDSHF010000444.1, on the reverse strand, counting down.
CTGTTGTAGGCCGTGGTCGTCCCCTCTTCCGTGGTGTATTTCCGGTAGCCCTGGTTGCCCGCCGCGGCGACCACCACGATGCCCGAGGAGACGACGCGCTCGCACTCCTCGCAGACCGGCGTGCGGCCGCAGGCGTAGTTGGAGACGTCGTGCGGGATCGACAGGCTCAGGTTGACGCCGTGGACGACCATGAAATCGTTGGTCGAGTTGAGATAGCGGACGAACTGCAGGGCCGCCATGACGGAGAACTCGTCCCCTCGTCCTTCCTCGTTGAGAACCCGCAGGTCGTAAAGGCGGAGATCGGGGCAGACGCCGACGAGGTTTTCCCATCTTTTGTCATCCGTGTCCTGCTTCCAGTTGCTGGCCAGGATGCCGGCGACATGGGTGCCATGATCCAGGCCCGGCGGCACGTATTTGTTCCCTTTGTCTTTCTCGCCTTCCACGGGGGCCTCGTGCGGAATGCGCAGAAACGGCGCGATGAGCTTCCAATCCAGGGAGCGGCCCGACTTGAGCGAGTCCTTCAGCCGGTCGAGATCCTTGCGCAGCGCCGTCGCGCCCGCTCCCCCGGCATCCAACTGGCGCTGGATCTTCTCCGGCCACTCTTCCGTGTCGGGGTCCAGCAGCAGATCGATCTGCGTAAAATCGTAGGTCGCGACCACCCGCGAGCGGTTCACCGTCTTTTTGGTTTCCTTCTCGACAGGAAATGCTTCCTCATAGAAGATTTCTTTATCGTTGTCTTTCTCTTTCACCTGGCGGAAAGCGGGATGGCTGGCGTCGACTCCGCTGTCGACGATGGCCCACGCGAGATTGCTGCAGGAGATGCTGAACAGAAGCCGCGCGGCGTCGGCCTTGATCGCGAGCGTCGAGCGGGCGATCGTGGGAGAGGCCTCGCGGTTGAGGCTCACCGCGTAGATGCGCGCCTCTTCCTGGGCGGGCGAAATCCCACGCACCAGCTCGGTGAACACCCGGACGATCTCTTTCCAGTCCTCCTCGGTCGCTCCGGCGACGCCGTTTTTCTCCAGAAACTTTGGCGGCAGCGTCCCGCCGCGGTGGATGATCGCCAGCGCGCCCGCGACACGGATCATCCAGAGCAGGGCGGTCGGAAAGCGAACGTTCTTTTTACCGATTGGAATGGGTTTCGCGCGCTCCGGATCCTTGATGGCCTGGGCCAGGAGCGTCAGCGTCTCCTCGGTCGCCACTCCCAGAGTGCCGATCTTCCATTCCTGGGAGAGCAGGGACCACCAGTCGGTCATCGGCAGGACGATCCGGATGAGCTCCTCGAAGTAGAGGTCGACGGCGACCGTCGACTGGTTGTAGATGACGCGCGGCAGGGGCGTGGAAAAATGCTTGAACGCCTCCCACGCGGGCTCCTCCCGCTTCCTCGCCAGCCGTTCGCGCAGCTCGATCCGCACGTCGCCCGTGGAGTGCTCGCGGTAGGGAGTGAGCAGCAGCTTCACCGGCGGGAAGGGTTCGCCCGGCCGGGTTCGCGAGCTGGGGAGGGAGGTCCGCTCCTCGGGCGTCTTCGCGTACTCGAGCCAGACGTCCGGCAGCACGGGGGAATCCTGGGTGAAGCGGCGCACGCGGCCGGTGCCGAACATGAGCTGCTCCAACAGCTTGCGATCGATCTTTTGCGGGGGCTGCTTCTCTTCCGGCTCGGCCATGGCTGCCTCTCCAGAGTTCTACGGATCTCTGAAGAGTATAGCGGTCCCAAAGACGCAAAGGACCGCAAGGACGCAAAGGACACCGAACCCTGAAGATTCTTGCTGTCCTTTACGTCCTTGCAGTCCTTTACGTCCCTTCCCCTACTCCCCCGCCGACTCCAGGGCCCGCTCCGCCGGGAACTCCGAGCGGTGCAGCAGGGCGATCACGTACTCGAGCAGGGCCGAATCGACGATCTGCCGCTCGAGCGCCTTCTGGAGCAGCAGCACCGAGGCCGAGGCCTCGCGGCTGATGCCGAGGGAGATGAAGACGTTCGCCGACGCGAGCACCTCGCGCACCGCCGTCTCCGAGTGCCCCTGCCGGAGCAGCACCGAGCCCAGCTCCAGGCCGGCGAGCGCCGCCTTGTAGCCGAGACCCGCCGCCGCGAAGCCCTCCTTCACCTCGCGCAGGGCCGCCTCGGCGCGCTCCAGCTCGCCCAGGCCGGCGTTGATCTGCCCTTCCAGCCAGCGGACCTTCAGCTCGTCGACCCGGCCGCCGGCGTCGAGCCCGCGCGCCTTGGCCTTCCAGAGCGCCATGCGCGCCTCCCGGAGCTGGCCGGCGTCGAGCAGGAGGCGGGCCAGGTTGTGCAGCGCCTGGAAGACCAGCCGGGGGTCGCGCTCCTCATCGAGGAGGCCGAGCCCCTGTTCGATCAGTTGAATCGCCGCCTCGGAGCTCCCCTGATAGCCGGCGAAGATCCCCTTCTTGAGCAGCGCCCGGCCGGCCTCGTGATCGTCGCCGCGCCGGCGGTGGATGGTGAACACCAGGTCGAGCGCCGTCTCCGCCAGATCGAAGCGGCGGCTGTCGCCCAGCAGCGAGGCCTGAACGCTGAACAGGCGTGCCGCGAGAATCTCGTCCTGCGTCCCCTTGAGGTAGCGCTCGGTCGCCGCGCCGAGGGCGCGCTCGGCGGCGGCGAGATCGTCCGCCACGCGGTAGGCGTTCCCCACCTCCACCCAGGCCCGGCACTGGAGGTCGGCCACGGCACTCGCGCCAAGCTCCGCGGTGTCGAAGGTCTCGGCCAGCTCGCGGGCCTGCTCGGCCAGCCGCACCATCTCCGCGGGGTTCTCGTGGCGCAGGGCCCAGCTCAACTGGAGGAGGCACTCGAACAGCGGCACCCCCCGCAGCGGCACTGGCACCTCCGGCAGCTCCTCGCCGGCGTCGGAGAGCAGCGCGAGGGTCTCGCGCTTCCTCTCCTGGCGCAGCGCGCGGGCACGCTCCAGCACAGCGGAGAAGGCGCGGCCGATCGCGGCGTCGTACTGGGCATCCTCCTCCGGCGTGAGCACCGGCGCGGGGGGCTCTTCGAGCCCGAGCAGCCCGGAGAAATGGGGGGCCATCACGGCGCGGCACTGCACGCAGCCGCGCGCGATATGGCCAACGATTTCACGGGTGCGCTCGGCAGGGACGCGGTTCCAGACAAAGCCTTCCAGCTCCACGGCGGTCGGATGCTCGTTCACGCGGGGACCTCCTCTCGACAGCAAATTGGAATGCAACATTTCAATCTCTCAATCTCGTGGCTGGGAAGTTTCCGGGACGGCGGGACCGCCCCGGAGATCCCTCAATGCTTGGCCCCGTCGGGGTCGATCATGCTTCCCTGTCCCCCGGTGCCTGGCGGCGGCACGGGACTCACGATGATGTCCTTCTGTTGAATCGCCGGCCGGGTGGAGACCACCGGCCCGGAGCTCGGAAGCAGGCTCTCGATCCAGGACCACGCCCGTATCACGACGCCAGCGGCGGGCACATGCCCGCGCAACCCCACGGCCCGGGATGGCGCCGGCAGCGAGAAGAGAAGAGCCGCCACCAGACCGGTCACGGCGAGAACACGTCGAATGGACTGAGACATCTGAATCCTCCTTGGGTCTGCGGAGCGAGCCGGGACCAGGATGGTCCGAGCGCCCGCGAGCGCACCTCCCCGGCCCCCTAAAGAGAAAGCCCGGGCGGATGGTGAATCGCCCGGGCTTCCCCCTCCCCTCAGACCTACAAAAGATAAAGACAGCAAACCAAAAAACTTCAACCCCCTCAGACCTACAAAAGATAAAAACAGCAAACCAAAAACTTCAACCCCCCTCAGACCTGCAAAAGACAAGAACAGCAAACCAAAAAAACTCCAACCCCCTCAACCAGACCTGCAAGACTTCAAAAGAGCTGCTGCACTTACCGGCTCCTCCGGTGCCTTCCTCTCCCGCCCCTCGGTTCGTGCTTCAGTGAGGGCAGTGTAGGCGGATCGTTATTAAGTGTCCTCAAAACTCGCCAAAGATCAGCTCAAAGTCCCTCAAAGAACCTAAAAAACTCAGCCTTTTAGATGAGATGCCGAGGTTTGAGGGTCTTTTTCGGGGCAAAATGTCTCAAGGCGAGGGCGCGCCGAAGCGCACCTCTCGCCCGGAGGGGAGCGGCGGAATTTCTCGAGAAAGGGAAGGGGGGGATGCGGGGGAGGAGGGAAAGGGCGAAGCGAACCTAGCTCTTCGCGGCTTCGCTCTCGGGGGTCCACTTCCGGGCGGGCGCCTTGACGATCTTGCCGCTGCGCAGGCACCGCGTGCAGACCCGGACCCGGCGCACGCCGCCGTCGATGAGGGCACGGACCCGCTGGAGGTTCGGCTCCCAGCTACGCGACGTCACGTTGTGAGCGTGGCTCACATTGTTGCCGAAGCTCGTTCCCTTGCCGCAGATTTCACATTGCTTGGCCATGACTGTTTTCTCCTAGCTACGCCCCGAAGGGCACGTGAAGATAGCAGAACGGGGGGCGGATCTCAAGGGGGCGGCGCTCAGTTCTACTTTGTCAGATTCCCTTAGCTGAGGCGCTGAGCCCTCATCACCCCGGCCCTCTTCTCCCAGCCTCCCCCCCGTCCGCCGGGAGAAGAGGGAGAAGTTAGTAGGGTTTGTCTTTAAAGCCCCTCTCTCCCGGCGGTTGGGGGGGAGGCCGGGAGAGAGGGGTTGGGGAGTGAGGGATAGCCCCGAAGGGGCGATACTCTCCGGCCCGGCAATCTGGCAAAGTAGAGCTAATTCAAAGCTTCCATCTGGCTGCCGCCGCTGGTCCGGCGGTCCACCCGCAGCACGCCCGAGATGGCGCGGACCTCGCGCAGCAGCTTGTCGAGCTGCTTGCGGTCGCGGAGCTGGCAGACGACGCTGATGGTGCCGCGGCCGGTCTCGCTGTGGGTGTCGGCCTCGATCGCCGTGATGTTGCTGCCGGCGCGGGTGATCGCCTCGGTCAGCCGGGCGAGCATCCCCTGCTGGTCCTCCACCTCGATCAGCAGCGACACCTGATAGACCTCGTTCTTCCCCTGCTCCCACTGGACCTCGATCTCCCGCTCCGGGTTGTAGAGCAGGTTCTGCACGTTCGGGCAGTCGATCCGGTGCACCGAGACGCCGCGGCCGCGGGTGATATAGCCCACGATCTCCTCGCCCGGCAGCGGGTTGCAGCACTTGGCGAGGTAGGCGAGCAGGTCGCCGTGCCCCTTGATGGTGAGCGGGCCGGAGGCGGTGCCGAAGGGGAGGATCTTGCTGACCGCCTGGCGCAGGCGCCCCGGCTTTTCCGCCGGACCCTGCTCGAGCTTGTCGAGCCCCACGACCCGCTCGAGGACGTGGCGCGGCTCGGTCTTGCCGAAGCCGATCCGGCTGTAGAGGTCGTCGAGCTTCGACAGCCCCTCGCCGGTCAGGTAGGCGGCGAAGTCCGGCCCGTCGGTCACCTTGCGCAGGGAGAGGCCGTACTTGCGAATCTCCTTGTCGAAGATCCGCCGGCCGATCTCGGTGGCGCGCTGCTTCTGCTGGGTGTTGAGCCACTGCCGGATCTTGCTCTTGGCGCGCGAGGTGGTGACCAGGTTCAGCCAGTCGCGGCTCGGATTGCGCGACGGGTTGGTGAGCACCTCCACCATGTCGCCGTTCGACAGCGACGTGCGCAGGGGGACGAGCTTGCCGTTGACCCGCGCCCCGGCACAGTGGTGGCCGAGGTCGGTGTGCACCCGGTAGGCGAAGTCGAGCGGCGTCGCCCCGCGCGGGAAGGAGAAGACCTCACCCTTGGGCGTGAAGACGTAGACCTCGTCCGGATAGAGGTCGACCTTGAGGGTGGTCAGAAACGTGCGCGGGTCCTGGACCTCCTTCTGCCACTCCAGGAGCTGCCGCAGCCAGACGATGTTCGGGTCGCTCGCCCGCGCCTCGACCCGGCCCTCCTTGTAGCGCCAGTGGGCGGCGATCCCCTCCTCGGCGATGAGGTCCATCTCGCGGGTGCGGATCTGCACCTCGAACGGCTGCCCCTGGTCCCCCACCACCGTCGTGTGCAGCGACTGGTAGAGGTTGGGCTTGGGCATCGCGATGTAATCCTTGAACCGCCCGGGGATCGGGCGCCAGTTCTGGTGCACCACGCCGAGCGCCGCGTAGGTGTCCTTGAGGCTGGGGGTGACGATGCGGAAGGCGAGGAAGTCGTAGAGCTGCGAGATGTCGATCCCCTGCCGGCGCAGCTTCTCGTAGATCGAGTAGAAGCGCTTGACGCGGAAGTTGATCTCGGCGTCGATCCCCGCCCCGTCCAGGCTCTTGGCGAGGCGCGCGCGGATGCGGTCCATGGTCGCCTGGCCGAGCTTCATCTTCTCGGCGATCTTGAAGTGGAGCTCGGCGAACTGGTGCGGATAGAGATGGAAGAAGGCCAGGTCCTCGAGGTCCCCCTTGACGCGCGCCATGCCGAGGCGGTGGGAGATCGGGGCGTAGATCTCCAGCGTCTCGCGCGAGATGCGGCGCCGCGCCTCGGCCGGCATGTGCTCGAGCGTCGCCATGTTGTGCAGCCGGTCGGCGAGCTTGACGACGATCACCCGGATGTCCTTCGCCGAGGCGAGGATCATCTTGCGGAAGGTCTCGGCCTGCGCCTCGTCGCGGCGCACGTACTCGTGGCGGCCGATCTTGGTGACGCCGTCGACCAGCCCGCAGATCTCGTTGCCGAACTCCTTCTCCAGCACCTCACGGCTGGTCAGCGTGTCCTCCAGCACGTCGTGGAGCAGCCCCACCGCGACGCAGGTCTGGTCGAACTTGAGGTCGGCCAGCAGGTAGGCGACGTTGAGCGGGTGGACCATGTAGGGCTCGCCGGAGCGGCGGACCTGGTCCTTGTGCATCTCGGCGGAGAAGTCGTAGATGGCGCGCAGGAAGGCTGGATCCACCGGCCGCCCATGGGTGTTCATGCAGGCGAGCACGTCGTCGAAACGTGCCACGCCCGGCGACGAGACCGGAGGAGCGAGGCTCTTGCTGGACAGAGGCATAAGGCTGTCCCCGCGCGAGGAGAAAGATCAGGCTCTCGGGCAGGGCTGATGATTATAAGGGGAACTCGGGGCGGGAGATTCCCGCCCCGATGTTCTCTGCGGCGAAAGCTCGCCTACGCCCGCCGGCGGGCCGGGCGCTGCCGGGGGGACGGCGAAACATCGCCGCTACCCGCCGTACGGTCGATGCGCGACTCGGCGCGCTCGGCGACGGCGCCGCCGCGGCCCGGGGTGGCCTTCTTGCCCCAGCGTCCGCCGACTCCGAAGAGGTTCTCCCAGAGCAGCGCGAACGGGCTCGCGACGTAGATCGACGAGTAGGTGCCGACGATGATGCCGACTGTCATCACGAAGGCGAAGCCGCGCAGCACGTCGCCGCCCCAGATCAGCAGTGAGACCACCGACAGGAAGGTCAGCCCCGAGGTCATGATGGTCCGCGACAGCGTCTGGTTGATGCTGTCGTTCATCACCTCGATCAGCGGCTTGCGGCGGCTCTTCCGCATGTTCTCGCGCATGCGGTCGAAGATGACCACGGTGTCGTTCATCGAGTAGCCGATCAGGGTGAGGAAGGCGGCGATGGTCGTCAGGTTGAACTCGAGGTTGAACGCCCAGAAGAACAGCAGGGTGACCACCACGTCGTGCAGCGAGGCCATCACCGCGCCGATGCCGAAGCGCAGCTCGAAGCGGAACCAGATGTAGGCCAGCATGCCGAGCAGCGACATCACCACCGCCAGGAAGCCCTGGCGGCGCAGCTCGCCGCCGATCTGCGGACCGACGCTCTCCTGGCCCAGCACGTTGAAGGTGCCGAGATAGCCCTGCTGTCCCAGGACGGTGGCGACCGGCGGGCTCACCCCGGGGATGCGGCCGAGGCCGTCGAGCGACTTGAACAGGCCGGCGTCGTGCCGAGCCTTGAGAATGGCGTCCGCCGCCGCGTTGTAGTGGGCGAGCGCGGCGGGCGGCCCCTGGGCGGCCACCCCGTCGGGGTCGGCCTTTACCAGGAAGCCGGCGAGGGCGTCGGCGCCGGTCAGGTTGAGGTCGAGCCCGGCCTTGCCCGGGTTGAACTCGCGGTTGAGGGCGGCGACGATCTTCTCGCGGCTCCCCTCCTCGCCCTGATGGCTGGAGGTGGTCTTGACGAGCACCTGATTGTCACTGTTTTTGCCGAACCGCTGGATCGTCGCGGCGGCCATCCCTTCGCGCTCGAAGACGCCGCGCAGCCGGCCGAGGTCCGGCTGCTCCCGGAAGCCGAGCGTCATCTGCGTGCCGCCGGCGAAGTCGATGCCCATGTTCAGGGCGTGAGGGCCGAGAATCGCGTAGAGCCCGCCCAGAAACAGGACCAGCGACAGGATGATCCAGAACTTCCGGTACTTCATGAAATCGATGTGAGTATCGCGAAACAACTGCATGGCAAGCTCCTTGTGCCGATCCCTCGCGGGTCAGGCTTCGGCTCCGATCGAAAGCTTCTGCACCCGGCGGCGGGAGAGCACCAGGTCGAACAACCAGCGGCTGACGAAGACCGCGGTGAAGATGGAGGCGATGAGGCCGATGGTCAAGGTCACCGCGAACCCTTTGATCGGACCGGTGCCGAACTGGAAGAGGAACAGCGCCGAGATCAGGGTGGTGACGTGGGTGTCGATGATCGACGTGAAGGCTCGTTCGAAGCCCAGGTCGATGGCCGAGCGGACGGTTCGCCCGGCTCGTAGCTCTTCCCGGATGCGTTCGAAGACGAGCACGTTGGCGTCCACCGCTATGCCGATGGTCAGGATGATGCCGGCGATGCCGGGCAGGGTCAGCGTCGAGTGGAACATGCCCAGGCCGCCGAACAGGATCAGCACGTTGAGCACCAGCGCAAGGATCGCGTTCATCCCCGACAGGCGGTAGTAGATCGCCATGGCCCCCATGACGAAGAGGGTGCCGAGGATGCCGGCGCGCAGGCCGTCGCGGATCGCGTCGCGGCCGAGCGAGGGGCCGACCGTGCGCTCCTCCAGGTAAGTGATGCTGGCCGGCAGGGCGCCCGAGCGCAGCACCGTCGAGAGGTCCTGGGCCGACTTGGCGGTGAAGCCCCCCTCGATCTGGCCGCGGTCGGAGATGCGCGAGTTGACCACCGGCGCCGAGACGACGCGGCCGTCGAGCACGATGGCGAGCCCGGAGCCGACGTTCTTGCCGGTGAGCTCGCCGAAGGCGTCGGCGCCGGCCGGCTTCAGCGTGAATTCGACGATCGGCTGGCCGAACTGCCCCGAGCCCGGGCGCGCGTTGCTGAGGTCGCGGCCGGTGACCGTGCGCCGCTTCTCGACGGCGTAGTAGTACTTGCCGGTGACCGCCTGGGTCTCGCGGTCGCGCTGGTCCCCCTCCAGGATCTCGAGATCGGTGGGGACGGAGCCGCCGAGGGCCGCCAGCAGCTCCTCGCGGCTCGGCATCCCGCCGCCCCCCTTGGGGACGCGGACGATGCGGAACTCGAGGAAGGCGGTGCTCTTGATCAGCTTGCGCACCCGGTCGGCGTCGTCGACGCCGGGGAGCTGCACCACGATGCGGTTGCCGCTCGCCGCCTGGATCACCGGCTCGGTGACGCCGTAGGCGTTGATCCGGTTGTCGATCGTCTGCTTCGCCTGGCTGACGGCGGCGGCGCGCACCTCGGCGGTGGCCGTGTCGGTCATCGTGAAGACCAGGCTCTCATCCTGCCGCTGGGCCTGCCAGCGCGGCAGGTACTTGGAGACCAGCTCGCTGGCGGCGTCGCGCGCCTCCGGCGTCGGGGCGGTGATGACGAACTGCCGGTCGCCGGTGCGGCGCCCCTGCAGGCCGGGGGCGCCCTTGTCCTTGCCGAGATCGATCAGCCGCGCCATGTCGGTGTCGGTCTCGGCCCGCAGCGCGTCCTCGGTGTGGACCTGCAGAACGAGGTGCATGCCTCCCTGCAGATCGAGGCCGAGGTTGATCTTGTCTTTCGGCGGAGAGGCCAGGACGACGCAGAGGACCGCGACAGCGAGGATCAGCAGCCCGCGCCAGAGCAGAGTACGATTCATGACTGACTCCCTTTTACGGCTTTTTCGCTCTTGTCGCTGCTCTCCCCCTCGAGGCCGGAGATCGCCGATTTGGCGACCCGCACGCGGACGTTGTCGGCGATGCGCAGCATCACCGTCGCCCCTTCGACCGCGGTCACCTCGCCGAAGAGGCCGCCGGTGGTGAGCACCCGGTCCCCCTTCTTCAGATTCGCGATCACCTGCTGCAGCGCCTTGCGTTGCCGCTGCATGGGCAGCATGAGCACGACATAGAAGATGACGAAGATGAGGAGCATGGGGGCGAGGCCGGTCAGCGCGCCCATGATCCCGTTACCGGACGGGAGCTGGAACGCCAGGGCCATGGAAGGTAGGAGGATTGAATTCATGCGCAGTTGATCCACAAATATTCACAGAGACCCGGCAGGCTGGGCCTGCCTTCAAGAGCTCCTTTGCTCAAGGGGATCGGAAGAGACCGGATGGACCCGCACGTCGGGTCCCTCCGGCGCGTCTTCACCAGCGGTGCGGCAGGCGAGACTCGCCATCTCCGTCAGCGTTCCGAGTTGGATAGACTGCCGGAGATCCGCCATGAAGTCAAGGTAAAAGCGGAGGTTATGGAGGGTCGCCAGCACCGGCGCGGTGAGCTCGCCGGCCCGCATCAGATGGTGGAGGAAGGCGCGCGAGGTGCGCGCGCAGGCCGGGCAGCCGCATTCGGGATCGAGCGGCCGCCGGTCGTCCTTGTAGCGGGCGTTCTTGATCTTCAGCACCCCCTGGCGGGTGAACAGGACGCCGTGGCGGGCGTTGCGCGCCGGCAGCACGCAGTCGAAGAGGTCGACCCCCTGGCGCACCGCGTGGAGGATGTCCTCGGGATACCCCACCCCCATCAGGTAGCGGGGCTTGGCCGCCGGCAGCTCGGGGGCCGTCCACTCCACCACCGCCCGGCGGTCGGCCTCCGGCTCGCCCACCGAGACGCCGCCGATCGCGTAGCCGTCGAAGTCGAGCGCCGCGAGGTCCGCCGCCGCCCGCCGCCGCAGGTCCGGATAGGAGCTCCCCTGGACGATGCCGAAGAGCCCGCCGCCCTCCCCGCGCCCCTGCCATGCGGCGCGGGCGGTTCCGGCCCAGGCCAGCGTGCGCTCCCAGGAGGCCGCGGCCGCCGCGGGCTCGACCGGCCACGGCGGGCACTCGTCGAGCACCATGGCGATGTCGACCCCCATCTGCTCCTGGAACCTCACCACCCCCTCGGGAGTGAAGCGCAGCGGCGAGCCGTCGAGATGGCTGCGGAAGGTCACGCCGCCCGCGTCCACCGTGCGCAGCCCGCCCAGGCTCCAGACCTGGAAGCCGCCGCTGTCGGTGAGGATCGGCCCCCGCCAGCCGGTAAAGGCGTGGATCCCCCCGAGGCGCTCGACGATGTCGATGCCGGGCCGCAGGGCGAGATGGTAGAGATTGGACAGCATGATCGACGCCCCCGCCGCCTCCAGCTCCTGGGGGGTCACCCCCTTGACGGCGCCGAGCGTGCCCACCGGCATGAACGCCGGCGTCTCGACGACGCCGTGCGGCGTGGTCAAGCGCCCCCGGCGGGCCTGGCCGAGGGTGGCGAGAACCTCGAACCGCAGGCTCAGGGCTTGCCCTTCGCGCTTCCCTCCCGCCCGACGTCGACCGTCCGCGTCGACACCCCCGGCGGCAGCTTCAGCACGAAGCGGTCGGCGGGGATCGGCCCGTTCCTCTTCATGTCGCTGAACTGGTACTCGACCGAGTCGCCGTCGGCCTCCACGTACTTCAGCCGCGAGGGGAAGAAATTCTCGCCGTCGATCCAGAGGGTCATCGACTTCAGGCGCTTGGCGATCCGCGCGTACTTGGGATCGAGCTCCATGCGGAAGGGGTCCCCCTTCTTCTCGGGGAGCTTCAGGCGCACCGTGAAGTACTCGAGGAGGGTCTGCAGACTGCCGCTCGCTCCCAGGTACTTGAAGACCTGGCTCGAGTAGCGCCCGACCTTGAGGGTCTCGGCGCGCTTCAGGTCGCGGTACCAGGTGGTCATCTCATCGCCGCGGATGACGACGGTGATCGGGCTCGGCGAGCTGTACTCCCAGCGCACCTTGTCGGGCGCGGCGTAGGAGAAGGTCCCCTTGGAGGCCTCGGGCGCCGCCAGCATCGAGCTCTCCTGCTGCTGGGTGAAGTGGGCTTCCATCGTCTTGAGCTGCTTCTGCTCGAAGCGGACGCGGTCGACCAGTGCGGTGAGCCTTTGCGGTCCGGTGAGACCCGTGGCCAGAGGATCGGGAGGGCCCTGGGGCTTGCCGGCCGCGAGGGCGGGAGCCATCGGGACCGTGAGCAGCAGGGCAAACAGAGTTGCGGCGAAGGTTCTCATCATTGGGTTGAACGATCCTATCCCCCGCTTTCTTCCAGGCGCAAGGCGCCGGGCGCGGTTGACAGGCTCCGAGGCGGATGCTACGTTCGCCGCCCTCTAAAGCGGCCTCTCGACGGACGGACTGGAGTCTTTCATGCCTGAGCTCAAACTGGGAACCAAATTCGACTGCTACAACTGCGGCACGAAGTTCTATGACCTCGGCAAGCCCGAGCCGATCTGCCCGAAGTGCAGCGCCAATCAGAAGGACGCGGTCTCGGCGGATTCGCCGGCCAGCGGCCAGGCGTCGCGCCGCCGGCGCAAGGCGGAGGTCGTCAAGCCGATCGACATCGAAGAGGATGACGCGCCGATCGAGGCGGAGGTCGCCGACGATGAGTTGGTGGAGCCGGATCTCGCGGACGCCGATCTCGACGAGGTCGAGGAGGAAGAGGAGCTCGACGACGAGGCCTGAAGACCGGGCCCCCGTCGTGGTCGCCCTGGCCCTCGGCGGCAATGTCGAGGGCCAGATCGCGGGAGATCTCGAGGGACATACGGTCGAGCGAACGCTGGCCTGGGCCGTGCGGCAGCTCGAAGCCTCCCTGGGCCCCTTGCGCGTCGCCTCCCTCTACCGCAGCCGCCCGGTCTCGCCGATCGCCCAGCCGGACTTCCTGAACACGGCCGCGCTCGCCCGCACCGCCCTCTCCCCCGAGGCGGTGCTCGCCCTCGGCCAAGCGCTCGAGCGCTTGGCCGGGCGCCGCGGCGGCCCGCGTTTCGGCCCGCGGCCGCTCGACGTCGACCTCCTGCTCTATGGCGACGAGCGCCGGGACGATCCCGAGATGACCCTCCCCCACCCCCGTCTGCGCGAGCGCGGCTTCGTGCTCGCGCCGCTGGCCGAGATCGCGCCCGACCTGCGCCTGCCGCCCGACGGCGCCAGCGTCGCGGAGCTCCTGGCCCGGCTCGGGCCCGTGGAAGGGTTGGAGCGGATCGGCTGGAGCTCCACAGGACCTGCGGCATGACCGGCGGGCTGCTGCTGGCGTGGCTCCTCCTCTCCTGGGGGGCGCAGGCGGCGGTCCCCTGGCGGCTCGCCGCCGTCGATCCCGAGCGGCGGCGCCCCTGGGTGCCCGCCCTCCTGCCGCTGCTCGTCACCGGCGCGCTCGCCGCCGTCGCGCTCGTCCAGCTCCAGCCCGACGCCGCGCTGGCGCAGGGGCTCTATCCGCTCGGCGCCTCCGGCCTGGGACGGGGGCTGGCGGTGCTCCTGCCCGCCCTGGCTCTCGCCGATATCCTGATCGCCATCGGCTGGCGGCGCATGGAGGCCGCCGGCTGGAAGATCGCGGCCGGCTTCGGCCTCGCCTTCCTGCTCGCCGCCACCTGGGCCGCCGAGCTGATGCGCACCGGCGAAGGCCCGGCGAGCGCCCCCCTCGCCTTTATCGCCCTGGTCCTTCTGCGCATGCTCCTCGCCCTGGGCACAGCCGAGGCGCTCACCCCCGGGCGGCCACTCCTCGCCGCCGCGGCCGGCCTGGCGCTCCCCCTTTACGCGCTGCTCCTGCCGGCCCCGCTCGCGCACGCCCTGGGCGCCCACGGCCAGTGGCTCACCCTCGCCGCCGCCTCTCTGCTGCTGCTCGGCGCCCGCTGGCTCCCCCCCACGCTGCGCCGCCCGGCGCTCCTCGGCGGCACTCTCCTCGCCGGCCTCTACCTCGGCCAGGCGACCCACCTCTCCCAGGGGCTCGGGCAGTCGCCGTTCCCGCCGATGGTTTCGCCGCCGCCGAATCAGTAAGACCATTTTAGATTTTGGATTTTGGATTTTGGATTGGGCCCGCAACTCGCCGGCTCCTTATCCCCAATCCAAAATCCAAAATCTAAAATCTAAAATCGTTCACACCGGATCCCCGTGAACGAACACCTTCGACCGCGGAATCTCCCCCTCCACCGCACGCAGAACCTGCACCGTCAGGTCATGGGCCTCGGGGAACGGGGTCGAGCGCGGGATCTCCAGGTGGAACTCGATGAAGCGCTGGCCGCCGCTGCGGCGGGTCTTCAGGTCGTGCATCCCGAGGACTTCCGGGGCGAAGGCGGCGACCACGGAGCGGATGCGGACCAGCTCCTCCTCGGGCAGGCCGCGGTCCGAGAGATCGCCGGTCGCCTCCAGGGCGAGCGAGGCGCCGCTCTTGAAGACGAAGGCGGCCACCAGGAGCGCCACCAGCGGATCGGCGGCGGACCAGCCGGTGAAACGCACGACGAGGAGGGCGAGGAGGGCGGCGCCGTTCACCCAGAGATCGGTCGCGTAGTGAAGGCTGTCGGCCTTCAACGCCGGGCTGCCGCTGCGCTCGGCGGCCAGGCGCAGGGTGCGGGCGACGCCGAAGCTGACGGCCATCGAGACCGCGAGCACCGCGATGCCCCAGCCGGTCTCCGCCGGCTTCCCCTCGTCGATCAGGCGCCGCACGCCGGTCCAGACCAGGCCGGCGGCGGCGCCGACCAGGAACAGCCCCTGGCCGAGGGCCGCCAGGTTCTCGAACTTGCCGTGGCCGTAGGCGTGGTCCTCGTCGGGGGGGAGGGCGCTGCGCCGCAGCACCAGGAAGTTGGCGCCGGAAACGAAAAGGTCGACCGCCGAGTCGAGCGCCGCCGAGCCGAGGGCGAGCGAGCCGGTGAGCCAGGCGGCGGCCCCCTTGAGCGCGACCAGGAACGCCGCCGCCGCGACGGCGACCAGCGGCGTCTGATGGGGGGCGATGCGCGGCCGGGAGGGCTCGGAGCTCAAATCCGCTCTCCGCAGGGATCAAACGGGATGCTTGGCGAGCAGCGCCCGGGCGTCGGCGAGGCTCCTCGCCTGCTCGACGGCCAGCTCGGGGACCGGCTGCCGGGCGAGCACGCGGCGCAGGATCTCGCGCGCCTCCGCCGCCTTGCCCGGCTGGTACTCGAAGAGCGCCTCGGCGAGGAAGACGTGGTTGTCGAGGTTGTCGGGGCCGAGCGCCACCGCCCGCCTCAGCTCGGAGACCGCCTTGCCGCGGTCCACCCAGCCGGTGACGAACGGCACCTTGGGCGCCAGCGTATGGAGGCGCCCCAGGATGCGGTGGCCGCCGGCGTCCTCATAGCGCTCGTCGAGGGCGATCAGGGTCTCGGAGTAGGTCTTCACGCGGTCCCCGACCCCCTGGCGCGCCGCCGCCAGCCGGCCGAAGACGTCCCCCCAGAGCCCCCAGTGGACCGCCGCCCAGAGATACAAGGGCCTGGCCTCGGGCACTCCCGCGACCGCCTTCGCCGCTTGCGCCGGGCTCAGCGCGTCGAGCTTCTGGCGGCTGCCGGCGGTCCGCTTCGCCAGCCGGTCGATGGCGGCCTCGGCGACCTCCTTGCCGCGGGCGAAGGCCTTCTGCCTGGCGTCGTTGGAGTGGGTCGTGAAATCCCCCTTGAAGTGGAGGGCCCGCAGCAGCTTCCAGGCCCCTTCCAGCCGCTCCGGCTGCTCCTTGACCGCCCGCTCGTAGGCGGCGATCGCCTCGTCGACCGGCCCCGGGATGGCCCTGGCCCCCTGATGGCCGTCCGCGCGGCGGGCCCACGCCGCGTCCCCGGCGGCGATCGGGTCGGTCTGGGCGGCGAGGTGGGCGGAGAAGGAAAGGAAGAGGAGGAGGCAGAGGGTTGGGCGCATGAGGAGGATTCTACAGGGGACGGGGGAGGAAAAAACCCTCCATCCGCGCTATCATTCCTCATGCTTCCCATGGCTGGTGACGCGACTCGTCTCCCGCTCGTCCCTCTCCCCGACCTCGTGCACTTCCCGCGCACGGAGTTGAAGCTCCACGTCCTCGACCCCTCCTATGCCCGGCTCGTCCACGACCTCGAGGAGCTCGACGAGGACTCCCGCTGGCTGGGGATCGTCCTGATGAAGCCCGGCCCGCGGCTCGACGCCGAGGGGCGCCCCGAGATCTTCCCCGGCGGCACCGCCGCGCGGGTGATGGATCTCGAAACGCAGCCCGACGGCCACGCCGACCTGCTGGTCTATGGCGAGTTCCGCTTCGAGCTCGAGCGCGAGATCACCGGACCCTACCGCCAGGGGGTGGTGCGGCCGGTCGAGGAGCCCTGGCTCAACGAACGCGACGCCGGCATCGTCGCGGTGCGCAAGGGGGTCGTCCACCTCCTGCGCACGCTCTCCGAGGAGCTAGGGGACAAGCTGCCGCTCGACGTCGACGACCTCGCCTCGACCGACTGTGCCTTCGAGGAGCTGATCAACCGCGTCGCCTCCCGCGTGGACGTGCCGCTGATGCGCAAGCTCCAGCTCCTCACCGAATCCCTCCCCGAGCGTGGCCTGTCGGTGCTCTCGATCCTGCGCAGCCGCAAGGCCGTCATCGACATGCTGCGCCCCTTCCGCCGCCGGGGCATCGACCCCGAGCGCAACTGATCCGCCGCCGCGTGCTGTCCATCCGCGATCCGGTCCACGGCTTCGTCAGAGCCGATCCGCTGGAGGCCGCGCTGATCAACAGCCGGCCGGTCCAGCGGCTGCGCTTCATCCACCAGCTCGGCTTCACCTTCCTGGTCTTCCCGGGCGCCGAGCACAGCCGTTTCGGCCACGTGATCGGCGCCATGCACCTCGCCGGCCGGGTCTACGACGCCCTCTGCACGAAGAGCGGCGGGATGCTCCCCGGCGGCGCGGCGGCTCCCGAGCGCCGGCTGACGCGGGCGGCGGCGCTCCTCCACGATCTCGGTCACGCGCCGTTCAGCCACTCGGCCGAAGACCTGTTCGAAGGCGGCATCGATCACGAGGAGATGACCCGCCGGCTGCTCGGCAGCCCGGAGATCGAGGAGATCTTCGCCCGCCACGGCGACGGCCTCGGCACCGGCGACGTCCGCCGCCTGCTGCAGGGGGGCGGCACCGCGACCGAGCGGCTGCTCGCCAAGATCGTCTCCGGCGAGCTCGACGTCGACAAGATGGACTACCTGCTGCGCGACAGCCTGTTCTGCGGCGTGCGCTACGGCACCTTCGACCTCGAGCGGCTGCTCGACACCATGCTGCCGATCCGGGACCCCGAGACCGGCGAGTGGGGGATCGGCGTCGACGAGGGGGGCGTCCACGCCCTCGAAGCGCTGGTGATGGCCCGCTACTACATGTTCACCCAGGTCTACTTCAACGTCACCGGCAAGGCGATGGAGCTGCACCTGAACGAATGGCTCGAGGAGCGCGGGGTCCGCTGGTCCGCGGAGCCGGAGGCCTTCCTCGGCCAGGACGACGTCTCGGTCTGGTCGGCCCTGCGCACCTCGGACAGCGTCCACGCCCACGCGCTGGTCGAGCGCCGCCACTTCCCCGTCGCCTTCGAGACCCGCGAGCACCTCTCCCGCGAGGAAAAGGAGCGTTTCGAGGCGCTGCTGCCGGAGGTGCGCGCCCGCTTCGGGCCGGGGAGCCTGCTGGTCTCCAACTCCGCCAAGGACCCCCACCGCATGGGCCCGAGCCGCGTCCTGGTGCGCCGCTTCGACGGCTCGCTGGA
>JBDSHF010000443.1:0-6637 GCA_039918595.1 Thermoanaerobaculia bacterium | reverse complement strand
GATGCCGCCCCCGCGATCCTCCAGGGGGTCGGCCTCTTCACGCTCTTCGACGTCTTCCTGATTTAAGCGTTCCCCAGGAGAGGTGTGTCCAGCCGCGGCCCTCGAGGCCCGCGGCGCTCAACCACTGTCCTCTGGAGGAACGCGATGTCCCGTTCGATTCTTGCCGCACTCCTGTTCCTGCTCGCCGCCACCGGAGTGGCGGCGCAAACTCTCCCGCCCGAGACCGGATGGCGGGAGGCTCTGACGGCGGCGGTCCGCCGCGCGACCGCGCGGAACCCGCGGGTCCGTGAGGCCGAGGCCCGCGCCGAGGCGGCCCGGCGCCGGGTGGCCCAGGCGGGGGCGCTTCCCGATCCGGAGGTCGAGCTCGGCCTCAAGGACGCGCCGGTCTTTCACCCCTCTCTCTCGCGCAGCGACTTCACGATGGAGATGCTGACCGGCCGCCAGCGCCTCCCCGGCCGGGGCAAGCGCGCGGCGGAACGTGCCGCGGCGCAGTCCGACGTCGAGGGTGCGGCGGCGATGCGCGAGAGCGAAGAGGTAGAGATCGCCGCCGACATCGCGGACGCGTTCTTCCAGTTGGCGGCAATCGACCGCGCACTCTCGCTGGTGGAGGACGCCCGCCACCGGCTGGAGGATGCCGCCGCCTCGGCGACCGAGCTCTACAAGGTCGGGAAAGCCGGCCAAGCCGACGTGCTGCAAGCCAGCCTGGAGACGACGAGCCTCGACGAGCAGCTCTCCTCCCTGCGGGCGGAACGCCGGGCGCAGGCGGCCCGCTTCAACACGCTCCAGGCGCTCCCCGCCGGCGCTCCCGTGCCCGCGGTCGAGGCCGTGACGACGGACTTCGAAACCCCGGCCGCCGCCGGCCTGCTGCGGCAGGCCGCCGAGGGGAGCCCGGCGGTGGCGGCGGCCATGGCGGAGGTCCACCGCGCCGAGCGGGGGGTGGAGCTGGCGGGTCTGGAGAGCCGCCCGGACTGGACGCTCATGGGCTACTACGGGCGCCGCGAGCGGTTCGAGGACCTCGCGGGGATGAGCGCGTCGATCAATCTCCCGTGGGCGCACCGCCGGCGGCTGGAAGAGCGGCGAGCGGAGAAGGAGGCGGATCTCGCCGCGGCCCGCGCCGGCGTCGAGACCGTCCGCAACCAGCTTCAGGGGGAGATCGAGATGGCGTACGCGGATCTCGAGAAAAACCTGGAGCAGGCCCGGCTCTACCGCGACTCGATCCTGCCCCAGGCCGAGATCAACTACCGCGCCGTGCGCGAGGCGTATGCCGTCGGCAGGGCCGACTTCCAGACCCTGGCGCGGGCCGCCAACAACCTCAGCTCGTACCAGCGGGAGGCCGCGGCGCGCGCGTCGGGCGCCGGCCGCGCCCTGGCGGCGCTGCAGAAGGCCTCCGGCCTCCCCCTCATCCCGGGGACTCCCGGCGCCGGAGGCTTCCATGACGAGAAATAGGTTTCTCCTCCTCGCCGCCGGCGCCGTCCTGGCCGGCTCGCTTTTCGACGGGTGCGGCAAGCAGGCGCCGGCGGGCGGGCGCGCCCCGGAAGCCAGGAAGGTCCTCTACTGGGTGGACCCGATGCACCCGGCCTACAAAGCGGACAAGCCGGGCAAGGCCCCGGATTGCGGCATGGACCTGGTGCCCGTCTTCGCGCCGGAAAAGCCGGCTCCGGGCTCTACTCCCGCGTCTCCGGCGGCCGTCGGCGGCCGGAAAGTCCTCTACTGGTTCGACCCGATGCAGCCCGGAACGCATTTCGATCACCCGGGCAAGTCGCCGTCCATGAACATGGAGATGGTTCCGAAATACGCGGACGAGACGGCACCCGAGGGCAGCCCGGCCGCGGCCGGCGCTACCGTCGAGCTGAGCCCGCGGGAGGTGAGCGCCGCCGGGGTGGCGACCGCCGAGGTGAAGGCGGCCCCGCTCTACCGGACGGTCCGCGCCGTGGGCACCCTGGGGACGGACGAGACGAAGCTCGTCCACATCGCCGCCCGCGTCGCCGGCCGCCTCGACCGCCTCTACCTCGATTTCACCGGCGAGACGGTCCGGCGGGGGGATCCGCTCTACGCCATCTACAGCCCGGACCTCGTGGCTTCCGGGCGGGAGTACGCGCTCGCGCTGGAGAGCCTGGCCCGGGCCCGGGCGGGCGGGGACGCCGGCTACATCCAGTCCGCCGAGTCCCTGGCCCAGGCCGCGCGCGAGCGCCTCTCCCTGTGGGGCGTCGACCGCGACCAGATCGAACGCGTCGCCCGCACCCGCCAGCCGGAGGTCGACCTGGTGGTGCGCTCGCCTGTCCGCGGCACGGTGCTCGAGAAGAAGGTCGTCCAGGGCCAGTACGTCGTCGAGGGGCAGGACCTCTACCTGCTCGCCGACCTCTCGGACCTCTGGCTCTCGGCCAAGGTCTACGAGCAGGACCTGGGCGCGGTCAGGACCGGGCAACTCGCCGTGGCCCGCTTCCCCGCCTTTCCGGGGCGCGACTTCCGGGGCCGGGTCCGCTTCATCGATCCGGTCCTCGATCCGGCGACCCGCACGGCGGGGGTCCGCATCGAGCTGCCCAATCCCGGCGGCCTGCTGAAGCCGGGGATGTTCGCCAACGCCGAGCTGCGGGTGGAGCTCGGCCGCGGGCTTGCCATCCCGCGCGGCGCCGTGATCGACACCGGGGTCCGCCAGGTGGTCTGGGTCGAGGTGGCGCCCGGCCGCTTCGTGGGCCGGGAGGTGCGCCTCGGGTCCACAGCGGGGGACCTGGTGCAGGTGATCGCCGGGCTCGCCGCCGGCGAGCGGGTGGTAACCGCGGGCAACTTCCTGATCGATGCGCAGTCGCAGCTCGCGACGGGCCAGTCGATCCAGTGGAGCGGAGCCTCCGAGGTCAGGAAGGAAGGGGCGCCGCGATGATCGGCTGGCTGATCGACGTCTCGCTGCGCAACCGGTTCCTGGTCCTCGGCCTGACGCTGCTCGTGGCCGCCGCGGGGCTCTACACCGTGCGCACCAACCCCATCGACGCCATCCCCGACATCTCGGAGCAGCAGGTCATCGTCTTCGCCGACTGGCCGGGGCGGTCGCCGCAGGAGGTCGAGGACCAGGTCACCTATCCGATGACGGTCAACCTCCAGGGGCTGGCCGGCGTCAAGGCGGTCCGCGCCTCCTCGGCGTTCGGCTTCTCGATGGTCAACGTGATCTTCGAAGACGGCATCGACCTCTACTTCGGCCGCCAGCGCATCCTCGAGCGGATGAACCTGATCCAGGGGCTGATGCCCAGGGGGGTCACCCCGGTCCTCGGGCCGGACGCCTCGGCGGTGGGGCAGGTCTTCTGGTACACGCTGGAAGGGGGAGGGCGCGATTCCGGCGAGCTGCGGGCCCTGCAGGACTGGTTCGTCCGCTACCAGTTGAACGCCGTCCCCGGGGTCGCCGAGGTGGCATCGATCGGCGGCTTCGTCCGCGAGTACCAGATCGACCTCGATCCCGACAAGCTCACCGCCTACGGGGTCTCCCTGCGCGACGTCATGACGGCGGTCGAGCGCGGCAACGACAACGTCGGCGGCAAGGTGATCGAGCAGAACGGGGTGGAGTACGTCGTGCGCGGCGTCGGGCTCATCCGGACCCTGAGCGACATCGGTGGCATTGCGGTGAGCGCCGCGGGCGGCGTGCCGGTCCTGCTCTCGAGCGTCGGCACCGTCCAGCTCGGCCCGGCCTTCCGCCGCGGCGCGCTGGAGAAGGACGGGCGCGAGGTGGTGGGGGGCGTGGTGACGATGCGCTACGGCGAGAGCGCTCCCGAGGTGATCGCCCGCGTCAAGGCGAAGATCGCCGAGGTCCAGCGCGGCCTCCCCGCGGGAGTGCGCATCGTGCCCGCCTATGACCGCTCGGCGCTGATCGGCCGGGCGGTGGGCACGCTGAAGCGCTCGCTGATCGAGGAGACCCTCCTGGTCGTGCTCGCCCACATCCTGTTCCTGATGCACTTCCGCTCGGTGCTGATCGTCAGCGCGCCGCTGCCCGTCGCCGTGCTCATCGCCTTCCTGCTGATGCGGGCCTTGGGCATCACCTCGAACATCATGTCGCTGATGGGCATCGCGATCGCGATCGGCGTGCTGGTCGACGCCGGGATCGTGATCACCGAGAACTGTTTCCGCCAGATCGAGCGGGAAGGCGGCACGCGGCCGTTGATCGATTCCGTGCGCGACGCCGCGCGGAGCATCGGCCGGCCGGTCTTCTTCTCGATGGTGATCGTCATCCTCGCCTTCACCCCCGTCTTCTTCCTCACCGGCGAGGAGGGGCGGCTCTTCCGCCCCCTGGCCTTCACCAAGACCTTCGCCATGATCGGGGCGACGTTCCTGTCGGTGACCCTGGTGCCGGTGCTCGCCAGCTTCCTGATCCGCGGCAAGGTCCACCGCGAGGACCGCAACCCGCTGATGCGCGGCTCCCGGCGCCTGTACGAGCCGGTCCTCGGCTGGGCGCTCCGGCATCGCGCCGCGACCCTGCTCGGCGCCGGCGGAGCGCTCCTGCTCTCCCTGGTTCTCGTCGGCGGCGCGGGCCTGCTGCTGACGCCCGTCAAGCTGCCGTTCGTGGCCGCGGCGGCGGCCGGCCTGGACGGCGCGAAACCGGTCGCCGACCGGCTGGCGAGCGGCCAGCAGTGGCTCGACTCCCATCTCGCCGCCGGAGTGGGGAGCGAGTTCATGCCCCCCCTCGACGAGGGGACGCTGATGTTCATGCCGGTGACCTCGAACGCCGTCTCGCTCAGCGAGGCGGTCGCGATCATGAAGCGGCAGGACGCCGTCCTGCGCTCCTTCCCGGAGGTCGCCTCGGTGATCGGCAAAGTGGGGCGGGTGGAGAGCCCCCTCGATCCGGCGCCGACCAACATGTACGAGACCCTGGTGGAGCTGAAGGACCGCGCGCAGTGGCGGCCCGGCCTGACCAAGGACGCGCTGATCGCCGAGATGACGGAGAAGAGCCGGATGCCGGGGGTGACCACGATCTGGCAGCAGCCGATCCGCAACCGCATCGACATGCTGGCGACCGGCATCCCCACCCAGGTCGGAGTGAAGATCTTCGGGCCGGACCTGGCCGTCCTGGAGCGCGCGGCGCGCGAGGTGGCAAACGCGGTGGGGAGCGTGCGCGGCGCGGCCGACGTCTACCCCGAGCAGATCCTGGGCACCCCGTACCTGGAGGTCGAGGTGGACCGCGACGCCGTGGCCCGCTACGGCGCCACCGTGGGGGACGTGGAGGACGTGATCGAGGCGGCGGTCGGCGGCATGGACCTGACCACCACGATCGAGGGGCGCAGCCGCTTCGCCGTGCGGGTGCGCTACGCGCGCGAGCTGCGCAACGACCTCGACGCCGTGCGTCGGGTGCTGGTGCCGGTGCGCTCCCCCGCGGGGCCGGGGATGACTCACATCCCCCTGGCCGAGCTGGCGCGGATCCGGCTCCGCCCCGGGCCGTCGATGATCTCCTCGGAGAACGGCCTCCTGCGGGAGCGCGTCTTCCTGAACGTCCGCGGGCGCGACGTCGGCTCGTTCGTGGATGAGGCCAGGCGGGCGGTCGAGGCGAAGGTGGCGCTCCCGCCGGGGTACTTCCTCCAATGGTCGGGGCAGTACGAGAACCAGGCGCGGGCGCGCAACCGGCTGCTGATCGTCGTGCCGGCCTGCTTCGCGATCATTTTCCTGCTGCTCTGGATGACCTACCGCTCGGCCCGGGAGGCGGCGCACGTGATCCTCGCCATCCCGTTCGCCCTCACCGGCGGCAACCTGCTGCTCTGGGCGCTTCACGCCGCCGCGATGCACTATGGCTGGAAGACCGAGTTCCACCTGAGCGTGGCGGTCTGGGTCGGCTATATCGCCCTGTTCGGGACGGCGGTGCAGACCGCGGTGGTGATGGTCGTCTACCTGGAGGAGGCTCTCAAGGGAAAGGGGGAGATCACCCGGTCGGCGATCCGCGAGGCGGCGATGGAGGGCGCGGTCCTGCGCCTGCGCCCGAAGTTGATGACCGTCTCGACCGTGATCGCGGGCCTGCTGCCGATCCTCTGGTCGACGGCGACCGGCTCCGAGGTGGCCAAGCCGATCGCGACGCCGGTGCTGGGCGGCATGGTCTCGTCCCTGGTCCACGTGCTCATCGTGACCCCCGTGATCTGGACGATGATCAAGGAATGGGAGCTGCGGCGCGGGCGGCTGCCCGCGGGGCCGGTCCCGGCGGAGAGCGCCTAGTGTAGTGCGTCTGAAATCCTCGCACTTCCTCGTTCGCCATCGCCCGATGGTTGGCTGCACCGGCCTTCGGGATCGCGCTCTCCGCCCTCCGCTTTCCCGCCTGGGCCCACCGGTTCCGCGGCTGCGCCCTCCCGATCCGCGTAGGCGCCCTCCGGATCTGCGTTTGCGCCGTCCGGATCTGCGTTTGCGCCCTCTGGGTCCGCGCAGGCGCCCCCTGGATCTACGCCTGCGCCGTCCAGATCTACCGTTGTGCCCTCTGGATCTCCAGGTGCGCCCTCCAGCTCTCTGTCTGTGCCCTCCGGTTGTGCGTCTGCGCCCACGGGAGCTGCGGTGCGTCCACCGGGAGGGCCGGCACGCCGATCCACAGGGCCGGGGCGCAGAAGCAGAGGGCGCAAGCGCCGGTCTCTTGGGCGCTGCCGGCTTTCGGGAAAGGGGGAGCGCAGCAGGGGGAAGGCGCAGC
>JBDSHF010000442.1:0-22062 GCA_039918595.1 Thermoanaerobaculia bacterium | reverse complement strand
GCCCTCAAGGCAAGGGGGTACTCCAGGCTTTCCACGATCCCGCGGAACTCCGACCTGGCCTCCTCCAGCCGGCGGAGGAACCAGAGGGTTTTCCCCCGGTAGTAATGGGCCCAGGAATTCCGAGCGTCCCTTGCCAACTCGAGATCGAGGAGGCGAAGGTAGTTCCACTGCTTGGCCTCCAGACGCTCCTGAGGCAGGTGATTCACCAAGTGAGTCAGCTTCAGGGTGGTCAGGCTGCCGATCTGGAAACCGGCCCGGATCACGGTCTCGTTCGGGCGCTCGTGGACGATGCCTTCGTACCGGATGGCTGGGTGATTCCGGAACAGCCGGAGAATTCCGATGGGATAGACATCGGTCTGACCCTCCTCGGGGTGAGTGACGACATCATGGCGTTCGATGAAGAAGCCGCCCACCTCAGGCGCGGCGGCGAGGAGCGCGGCAGGCAGGGCCGTGGAGCTCGAGAGTCGCTCGTCGGCGTCGATGCAAAGGATCCAGCGCCCCCGGGCCATGGCGATTCCCGCGTTCCGGGCCGTCGAAAAGTCTTCGCCCCAGACCCGGCGCAGAACCCGGCAACCGTAGTCGGAGGCGATCTCCAGGGTTCGGTCCACAGACCCCGTGTCCACGAGCACGATCTCGTCGGCCACCGCGCGGACGGAATCCAAACACCCCGCCAGGAACCGCTCCTCGTTTTTTGTGATCAGGCAGACCGAGAGCAGCACGGGCGGGGGTAGAACCGTTCAGGAGTGGAAGAAGGAACTAAAGGAACCCTGAGGGATGACCGCGACGTTCTTGTCGTTGGCCCCGCCGGGTTGAACGCCACCGAGGATCTTTTCCAGCACGGCTGGATCGATCGTCTTCAGATCGTCCTTGCTTTTCATGAAAGCTCCTTTCAAGGGAGAGGAAAGATTAGCACAGAGAGGAACGACTTGCGCTATACTTACGCCCATGGCGGAAGTGGCACTCAAGGGGCGCGGGGCGATCGGCAACCCGAAGAACCGGTTCGAGACGCTCGTGGTCGAGCGGGACGAGGAAGTCCCCGGGCCCGAGTGGATCGAGACGGAGCTGTTGCGCGACACGTCCAAGTCCGTCATCGCCTACAACGACAGTCCCGACGTGGGTTTCAGCGCCTCGGTCAACCCCTACCGGGGGTGTGAGCACGGCTGCGTCTATTGTTACGCCCGCCCGTTCCACGAGTACCTGGGCTTCTCGGCCGGGCTCGACTTCGAGAGCCGTATCCTGGTCAAGGAGGACGCCCCCGCGCTGCTCCGCAAGGAGCTCTCCTCCCCGAAGTGGAAGCCGCAGACGGTGGCGATGAGCGGCGTCACCGACTGCTATCAGCCCGCCGAGCGCCGGCTGGAGATCACCCGCCGGTGCCTCGCGGTGCTCGCCGAGTTCCGCAACCCGGTCGGCGTCATCACCAAGAACGAGCTGGTGACGCGGGACATCGACATCCTTCAGGAGCTCAACGAGCACCGGGCCGCCATGGTCATGCTCTCGATCACCACGCTCGACCCCGAGGTCGCCCGCAAGATGGAGCCGCGGGCCTCCCATCCGCGGGACCGGCTGAAGGCGATCGAGAGGCTGGCCGCGGCCGGCATCCCGGTCGGTGTGATGGTGGCTCCGGTCGTGCCGGCGATCACCGATCACGAGATGCCGAAAATCCTCGAAGCGGCCGCCGCCGCCGGAGCGCGCACGGCGGGGTACGTGGTCATGCGCCTGCCCGGGGCGGTCGCCGGCCTCTTCGAGCGCTGGCTCGAGGAGCACTTCCCGGACCGCAAGGAGAAGGTGCTGAACCGCATCCGCGACCTGCGTGGCGGGCAGCTCTACGACCCCCGCTTCGGCAACCGCATGCGCGGGGAAGGGCTCTTCGCCGACCAGATCCGCGCCACCTTTCAGACCTTCAAGCGGCGATACGGGCTGGACCAGCCCTTCCCCGAGCTCTCCACCGACGCCTTCCGGCGGCCCGGGCAGGTGGAGCAGTTGGGCCTCTTCGGCTAGCGGCTCCGGATCATGGGGGGAAGTCCGCGCTCTTGAACCCGATGCGGGCGTGCGAGCCGTCGCAGAACGGCTTCTCGGCGGAGCCGCCGCAACGGCAGAGGGACCGCCGGCGCACGGGAGAGGTCCGGCCGTCGGCCTCGCGAAGCTGAAAGTCCCCCTGGAACACCAGGGGACCGTCCGGACAGCAGACCACCTGCAGGACGGGATCGATCGAGGGCGTGGCCGCCGCGCCGTTGCCGGACCAGACGCCGGGGTCGCGGAATCCGGCCTCCGCGTGCGAGCGGTCGCAGAACGGCTGGTTCCGCGAGGCGCCGCAGCGGCAGAGCGCGACCCGGGTATCGGCGAGGAGCACAGCGCCGGCCGGAGAGGCGATCTCGATGCAACCGCGGAGATGGAGCGGGCCATCCGTGGTCACGGTGACCTCGTTCCGCTCCGCGGGCTCCTCGGCGTAGCCGCCGTCCTTGCGCTCGTAGTGGAGGGCCCCCGTGGGGCAGCGCCGGATGACCTCGGCGAGCTCGTCCGCGCCCGCCGCGTCCGGAACGATCCAGGGCCGGCGCGCGGCGTCGAAGACGCCCGGCAGCCCCCGCACGCACTCGGCGGCGTGGATGCAGCGCCCGGCGTCGTAGAGGACCGTGAGGCTCTTCCCCTCGTAGCGGTGAATCTTCTCGCGCACGGCTGTTCTCCTCGAAGAAGCGGGCTCAGTATACGCGGGCCGGGGGTATCTTCTCCGAGCGGCTCAAGCCTGCCGGCGTACCCGGAACGCCGCCACCGCCTGCGGCTTCTCCTCCTTGGGGAGGGCGTCGGCCATCCTGCGGATCGCCTTTTTCCAGCTCGCCTGGCTGGTCCACTTCTTGGCCTCGATCGGCTCGGTCTCGAGCACCCCGGCGGTCAGGCGCTTCGCGAGGTCGGGGCGCGGCTGGCCTTTGGCATCCACGGCCACGGCCCGCCAGTCCGCGCTGTCGTGGGCGTCGCGGTAGAGGGCGAGCAGGCCGAAGGTCTCCTCGTCACCAGGGATCTGGAGCAGGGCCACCCGGCCGCGGGGACCCTCCTCGAGCTCGGCGAGGATCCCCTCGACCATTGGATGGCCCGAGGAGAAGAAGTCGAGCGTCTCCTCGTCCACCGCCCGCTCGCGGCCGAAAGTGCCGAGGAGAGTGGCGCCGAGAGGGACCCCGAAGAAATGGTCCACCAGCGCCTCGTAGCCGTACTCGATCCGCCAGGTCCGCTCGCCGCTCTGCGCCTCCACCTCGAAGCCGAAGCGGGAGGCGGCGCGCACCACCACGCTCTCGTTCAGGGCGTCGAGATGGGGTGGCACGCGGGCGAGGATCCCCCCCTCCATCTCCGACCGGTACGGATCGCGGTGGAGCTCGTGATAGGCCGCCCGCTGTACCCGGTCGTGCGCCGCCCGCGCCTCGCGCAAAACCTTTTCGAAATCCGCGGGACTGATCTCTTCCGGCCCCTCGACCGCGGCCTGCTCGATCGCCCGCGTCACATGGCGCAACTCCGGTTCCAGCCCGCCGAGCGGCTCGTTGAACAGGCCGATCCCCTCGTAGAGGCCGGCGACCGCGCGGCCGAACCCGGTAGGCGGGCGGAAGTAGACGATCTCCGTGGGGATCGTCCGGCCGATGCGGTCGAGCCGGCCGATCCGCTGCTCGACCACGCCCGGGTTCCAGGGCAGGTCGAACAGAATCAGCCGGCGGCAGAACTGAAAGTTCCGCCCCTCGCCCCCCGCCTCGGTGGAGATCAGGATCGACGGCCCCTCGGGGAGCCGGAACTGCGCCACCTCGATGTCCCGCCGCTCGGGCGAGAGATCCTCGTGGAAGACGCCGGTGCGCCGTCCCTGCCGCTCGATCGCCCCCTTCAGCAGGTCGAGCGTCTCGCGGTGGGCCACGAAGACCAGAGTCTTCTCCTCCGGCCCCGTCCAGCGGCTGGCCCGCTCGACCAGCCAGGGCACCCGCGGGTCCTCGCGCTCGGCCTGGGCGGCGAGCGCGGCGGTCTCCTCGTCGTCGCGCTCCAGCACCTTGAGCAGGGCGGCGGGGGAGGCGAGGGCACGAAAGACGCGATCCGCCTTGCGCCGTTTGGCCAGGGGGTTGTCGGCAGCCTGAGCCCGCAGGTGGCGCACCAGTCGCTCCATCGCTTCCCAGCCCGTTTTCCCGTCAGTAATGTCGACCGGCGCCGGCACGCGCGGCGGTAACCCGCCGATGTCCACCCGGCGCGTCGAGCTGGTGCAGGGAGGGAGCGGCTCGCGGCGGGCGAGGCGCTCGTCGAACGACTCCTCCTGCGGAAACTCCTCGGGGCGCAGCAACTGCAGCAGCCGGAAGAAGCCGTGGGCGTCGTCCTCCAGCGGCGTGGCGGTGAGCAGCAGGACGTGCCGGCTCAAACCCGCGATGGGGGCGATCGCCCGGTACGCCTCGTTGCCCGGATGCCCCTTGGGGCGCCGCAGGTGGTGGGCCTCGTCGACCACCAGCAGGTCGATCCCGGCCTCCACCGCCTGCTCGGTCAGCCGCCGGCGCTTCACCAGGGTGTCCATCCCCACGATCGCCTGGCGGTGGACTTCGAAGGGGTTGAACCCCTCGCCGTAGTCCTTGATTACGTCGTCCAGCCGTTTGTCGTCGAGCAGGGCGAAGATCTGGTGGTACTTTCGCCAGAGCTCGCCCAGCCACTGCAAGGTGAGCGTCTCCGGGGCCACCACGAGCGTGCGCTCGGCCCGGCCGGTATGGAGGAGGCGGTTGAGGATCAGGCAGGCCTCGACCGTCTTGCCCAGTCCGACCTCGTCCGCCAGCAGCCAGCGCACAGGATCGCTGTGGCAGGCGCGCTCGGCGGCATAGAGCTGGTGGGGGAAGATCTGGATCCGCCCGCCGAGGAACGAACCCAGCCCGCCGGCCTGGCGGATGCGCTGCAGCTTCAGGCCGTCCAGGCGGTTGGCGAAGTCCTCGAAGCCGTCCACCTGGCCGCGCGCCAGCCGCTCGACCGGCGAGATCTCCGCCGGCAGCGGCCAGAGATGGTCGAGCTCCACCTCGCGGCCGTCGGCGAGCACGCACCGGCCATCCTCGCAGGACTCGACGACGACGAGCTCCCCCCCGGGCTCCAGCCGGGCCCGCCCTCCGGGCGCGATGGCCAGCGGCACCAGCGCGTCCGTGCCGGCGGCGAAGCTCAGGGTCTGTCCGCTCTCCGGGAACTGCACCCGCACGCTCCGCCCCTGGACGGCGAGGATGCGGCCGGTCCCGAGCTCGGCATGAAAACGATGGGTGACGCGGTCTCCGGGATTCCACATGGGAGGGGGATTGTACGCTCTGGAACACCGGGAGAGAAGGGAGTATAATTGGACATATACTTGGAGGTGGCCATGGGGCAGTTGACGCTCTATCTCGACGCCGACACGGAAGAGAAGATGAAGGCGGCGGCCAAAGCCGCGGGAGTTTCGCAGAGCCGCTGGGTGGCGGACCTGATCCGCGAGAAGGCCGCGGCGGAATGGCCGGCCTCCGTTGTGCAACTGGCGGGGGCTTGGACTGAAGATGACTTTCCGTCTCTCGATGAGATCCGGAAGGGGCTTCCGCCGGATCTTCCTCGCGAGTCCTTCGACTGATGTACGTCCTGGATTCCAACTGCCTGATCCACTTCTTCAAGAAGCGGGGGAGGGTCGTCGAGAACCTTCTGGCGATCCCTCCGCAGGAGATCTCGATTCCCGCGGTGGCGCTGTATGAGTTGGAGACCGGGGTCGCCAAGTCCCGGTTTCCCGAGAGAACCGGTGCGCAGTTGGAATCCGTGGTCTCCTGGATGACCGTGCTTCCTTTCGGTCTACTGGAAGCCAAGGCCTCGGCCCGGGTGCGCGCGCGTCTGGAGAGCCAGGGAAAGCAGATCGGCCCGGTCGACATTCTGATCGCGGGAACCGCTCTGAGCCACGGTGCCACCCTCGTCACCCACAACACCGGCGAGTTCGCCCGGGTCGAGGGCCTCTCGCTGGTGGACTGGTACTAGAGGCTGCCACCCTTCCGAAACTCGACACCCCATCTCCCCGTAAGGGCGCTCGGAGGGAATGAACCATGAAGAACCAGAAGATCGCCGCGGCCGGATTGCTCGCCATCCTGGCGGCCCTGCCGCTGGCCGCTCAAGCCGCTCCCGAAGCCAGACCGTCCATCCTCGTCCTCGGCACCATCCACTTCGGCGGCTCCACCTCGGACCTCTTCTCCCCGTCGGTGCCGGACATCCTCAGCGAGAAGCGCCAGCGCGAGCTGGCCGAGATGCTCGCCGCCTTGAAGAAGTACCAGCCGACCAAGATCGCCATCGAGAGCACCCCGGAGGGGATCGGCAAGGTCAACGGCGAGTACCGGGCCTATTTGAAGGGGGAGTACCAGCTCAAGGCGGACGAGATCGACCAGATCGCCTACCGACTCGCCAAAGAGCTCGGCCACAAGCAGCTCTACGCGGCGGACACCAAGCTCGACATGGACTTCGACGGCGTCATGGCCGCCGCCGCGAAGAACGGCCAGCAGGCGCTGATCGATACCGCCATGGGGTTCGGAAAATCCGCCGTCGCGGAGATCAACCAGAAGCGCGAGACGAGCACGCTGGGCGCGTTCTTCCACTGGTTCAACACCCCCGAGGCCCTGATGAACAACCACCGCTTCTATTATTACCTGGCCCAGGTCGGGACGGCGGCCGATCCCAAGGGGGCCGACGTGCTGGCCGGCTGGTACAAGCGGAACCTGCTGATCTACGGCAACCTCGTCCGGCTGATCGATTCGCCCAACGAGCGCATCCTGCTCGTCATCGGCCAGGGGCACGCGAAGCTGCTCAGCGAGTACATCGCCGAATCGCCGAACCTTCGGCTGGCGGACCCTGTGCAGTATCTTCCTTGAGTTGGAAGAGCGCGGCCTTGACCGCGCTCCGGCCTGACCCCGTTCCAGAAGGTCAGAAGGTCAGGGTCATGTCGAGCCCGACGATGCTGCCCCGGTAGTCCCCATAGCTCGGATTGAGCAGCAGCGCTCCCGGCAGGTAGCTCTGCAAGCCCTGGAGCACGAAGCTGTCGATCGTGTAGTCCTCCCAGCGGCCGAAGAGACCCACCTTGGCGGCGCTGTTGATCTGGTAGTCGATCCGGCCGAGGAGGCTGAACAGCTTGACGTCGTCGTAGTTGTCGAAGCCTCTCGCGACGTCCGGCGTGCCGCCGGGCGGGCTGAAGAGGTCGGCCCTGCCGTCCGAGCGCGACCAGTTGGCCGAGAGATCGAGCGTCCAGAGCTTGGAGAGCTTCGAAGTGAGCCCGGCGCCCAGGGTGTCGGTGGTCTCGTCGAGGTTCGCCGTCCAGTCGTCGAGCGGACTGGTCGAGGGCGTGGCCCCGGACTGCCGCCCCTTCTGCCGGAGCTTGCGGTCCATGCGGTCGCCGAAGACGAAAAGGTTGAAGTTGTCGCCCGGCGCGTAGCTGAGCTCGGCGTTGTACGAGGTGTTGTCGTCCTTCTGGAGACCGAACAGGCTCTTCTCGTACTTCTGGTCGGTGCCCGTCACCCCCACGAAAACGCTCCAGACATCGCTCGGGAAGAACTGCCCCTGAACGTTGAAGAGGTGCCGCTTGCGGGCCGCTTCGTCGAATTTGCGCAGGTCGGGCTGGTTGGTGGCTCCCGTCGACACGATGAAGCTGTCCTCGGCGGCCTCCACGTCGTAGTGCCCGATCGAGCGGTCGCCATATTGATAGCTCGACCGCAGGGCGAACCAGGGGAGGGGCCGGGTGTCGAACGTTGCCTTCCAGAGGTTCTCGTCGGAGCTCCTGACCTCGCGGAACTTGCGGTCCCAGCTCTCGCGCTCGAAGGCGAAGCCGAGCCGGGTGGCGCGGGCGAGGTCCCAGCCGACCTCGGCGCTGGCGTTCTGCCGCGTGTAGGCATACGGCACCGTGACGCGCCCGATCGGCTCCCAGACGGCGTGGAAACGCGCGTAGCCGGGGAACTCGATTCGCGGGCCCTGGTTGTCCAGATCGTAGTAGCGATAGCGGAAAGTCAGGTCCAGGCGCTGGCCGAAGCGGGTGCCGAGATCGGCGTTGAGCGCCGTGGTGTTGATCTTGCGGTCGGCCGTACGGGCGGGGAGGTTCGCCGGATTCGTGGGATCGAAGGTGGCGCCGCTGAAGTTGATGCCGATGATGGACGAGTTGAGCGTGTAGGGGAGCAGGGGATCGTCCTGCTTCATCGTGTCGTACGCGGCGCTGCCGTTGGCGAACCAGCTCCCGAACCGGGTGCGGCCGTTCACGAACAGGATGTCGGCCCGGTTGCTCGCCGCGAGGTCCGCGAAGCCGAGGTTGGAGCCGCCGATCGAGCCGGCGCCGGGCGACGTGTAGGCGTTCGGGTCGGTGGCGCCGGTGACCCGGAACGGGTTGTCCCAGATCAGGGTGCTGACGTTGTTCTCGAACTTCGAGTAGCGGTAGCCGAAGGAGAGGCCGCTGGTGACGGTGTTCCACTCGCCGGCGAGCTGGGCGCCGGTGGTGTCGTAATCGATCGGTTCCGGGAGCTCGGTGGCGTTGCTGAAGCCGAAGCTGCCGCCGTAGGCCCGGTTGCCGGTGCGCTTCTCGTGGTCGTACTCGATCCCCCAGGAGAGGGGGCCCAGCCGGCCGAGGTCGAGCCGCGCCAGCAGGCGGTTGCGCTCGAGCCCCAGGTTGATCGCCTGGGCGGTCGCCAGGTAGGGGGAGAGCAGACCGTTGAGAAACGCGTAGTTGATCCCCGCCGGGTTGGTGGCGAATTGCCCCGCGAGCGCTCCCTGCAGAGCGGCCTGGACGGGATCGGCGATCTCGAGCCGCCCCGGTCCGGTGCGGGTCCACAGCATGTGGCCGTTGTTGCCGAAGTGGTGCGGGATCCGGTTGTAGTCGAGCAGGAATTCATAGCGGCCGGGAATTCCGTAGGCGAGGGTGTAGCGGGCGTCCTCGCGGCGCACGTTCTCGGCGTTGAAGTCGAGCTCGCGGTCCCCCTCCCCCTCGCCGATCAGGTGCAGCCTGGGGATGACGAAGCCGCCGCTGACGTCGCGGTACTCCTGCCACTTGGCCGAGTCGGTGTCGACGTGCGACTGGAGCACGCCGAGCACCAGCGGATCGACGCGGAAAGAAAACCTTTTTTTCGCCGGTTCCCGGGCGGGCTCCGCGGCCGCGGCCGGAGCGGCCGGCGCCATCTCCTGCTGTGCCGGTGGGGTCGTGCTGCTGGGCGGCTGGGCCGGCTCCTGCGCCGGTTCCTGGGCTGTTTCCTGGGCCGGTTCCTGGGCGATAAGGGCGCCGGGCCCGGCGAGCATAAGAAGGCCGGCCAGCAGGAGGAACGGCTTGCGGTTCCGATCGATCGCACGCATGGCGTCTCCTAGTGGCCCAGGTAAGGGCTGGATGGATGGTTGCTGCCATGGACGGCGGCGTGGCAGTCCAGGCAGGCGCGGTTGAAGATACGGTTGCTCGCCCGCGCCTGATCCCCGAGGGTGGTGGCGTCGTAGAGCGTGCCGGGGTGGCGGGTGTTGGCGTGGCACTGCTGGCAGAGGTACGGAGTGGCGGTCTTCTGCAGCTTCTGGTGGTTCGAGCCGTGCGGGGTGTGGCAGTTCATGCAGTTCTCGCGAACCGGCGCGTGCTCCCAGAGGAAGGGGCCGCGCTTCTCGGTGTGGCAGGTGTAGCACTGCTCGTTCACCGATGCGGCCTTGATCAGGGCGCGGGTCTGGGTGCCGTGGGGATTGTGGCAATCGGTGCAGCCGATCTTCCCCTCGCGGATCGGATGGTGGGAGCTCTTCCACAGGTCCGCGCGCACGTTCTGGTGGCAGGAGACGCAGGCCTCGGTGATGTTCACGGCCTTGAGCTGCGCCTTGTCCGATTTGAAGTTGTGGACGCTGTGGCAGCTCAGGCAGGAGAGCCCGCGGGTCTCGTGGACGCCGCCGTGCCAGAAGAACTGCGAGCCGCCGGTGTGGCACTTCTGGCAGGCCGCCGACTGCTCGCGCACGCTCCACTTTTCGATGCGTGGCTGCAGCGCCGGGTTCTCGGGGTCTTCGACGTGCGCGCTGCCCGGCCCGTGGCAGGTCTCGCAACCGTGCACCGAGAGCGCGGCGAACTTGCTCTTGCCGTGCGGCGTTCCCGCCAGGCGCTCCGCCTCCGGGGTATGGCAGGTACCGCAGAGGTCGGAGCCGACGAATCCCGTTGCGGCGGGAGATGCCGGGGGGGATGGCGCTTGCGCCGCGGCCGCCGCCAAGGGGAGCGCCAGCAGCGCTGCCGCGGCCAGAAGCGGGATCGAAAGTCGAATCAACCTCATGGCGGGATCTCCTCCGGTTTCCTCTGCCATCCTCGCGGCAGTCGGTGCAGCTTGACGCTGACCGCAATCTACAGAGCGGACCGGAGGGTCACAACAGCCGGGGAGATGGGAAGGCATATCCGGGAGGGTAGGCTCTTTTCCCACCCTTTGGGGTGGGGGGGCGGGGCCGCAAAAACCGCCCGTTCGAGGGTCGCCCTGCCCCACCTCCTCATGTTGAAATCACGGCTCTGGAATCCCACGATTCCCCGAAGGAGAAAGCCCATGAGGCAGACGATCGGCTTTACGGTATCGGCGCTCGCCGCGGTAGTACTGCTCGCCACCCTCTACTCCGGCTCCGCCAGTGGCGCCGCGGCGCCGCCGGCGAAGCTGGACGGCAAGCAGATCTTCCTTGCCGAGAAATGCAGCCTCTGTCATTCGGTCTCGTCGGCGGGTATCGAGCGGACCGTCAAGTCCGAGAAGGTGGCCGGTCCCGACCTCACCAACCTCGCCGCCAAGGAGGACGCCGGCAAGCTGGCCAAGTTCCTCCGCAAGGAGGGGGAGCTCAACGGCAAGAAGCACGGCAAGGGTTTCACCGGCACGGATGAAGAGCTGGGAGCGATGATCGCCTGGCTGCAGGCGCAGAAGAAGTAGCGGGACGGCCATGCAGCCGGCGACCGCGGGATTCGTGGCCATCGTCCTGGTGACGATCGCCCTCATCAGTCTGCTGGTGCTGCGCCCCTCGCTCGTGGCTGCGAGAGGGGGGCGGATCCTCGGATTCCTCTGCCTGTTCGTCCTTCCGTTGCTGGCCACCGGGCTGGGGACGGCGGCGCAGGTGGAGCATTCGAAATCGACTCAATTCTGCCTCTCCTGCCACGTGATGGAGCCCTACGGCAAGAGCCTGAGGGTGGACGACCCCTCGTATCTGCCGGCGCGGCACTTCCAGAACAACCGCGTGCCGCGTGACGAGGCCTGCTTCACCTGCCACACCAATTACACGATGTTCGGGGACTACAAGGCGAAGCTGCGCGGCCTGCGGCACGTCTATGTGAATTACATCGGCACCATCTCGAAGCAGATCAAGCTGTACGATCCCTACAACAACCGGGAGTGCCTGCACTGCCATGGCGGCGCGCGATCCTTCGAGGAGAGCGAGCTGCACCAGCCGATCCGTGACGACCTGGCCAGGAACACGACCTCCTGTCTCGAGTGCCACGACAAGATCCACGACGTGCACAACCTGGCCAACGTCAAGCTGTGGAAGGAGGGGAAGCCGTGACGACCGCCACTCCGGTCCTGAGCCGCCGGCTGAAGCTTTCGGGGCTCCTGGTGGCCCTCGGGTTGATCGTCGAGGCGCTCACCATGTTCTGGCGGCATCCCACCGCCTTCCTGGTGTTTCTCTTCCTGGGAGCGCTGCTGGTGGTCGCGGGCGTGCTTCTCTATCTGCTCACGATAGCGGCCTACGCGCCCTCTCCGGACGGCGCATAACGCCCCTTCGCTCTTGCCGTTTCCCGGGACCTCTCAGGGGGTAGGATATCGCCATGAACACCCTTGAGGTCCGGGCGCGTCGCGGCGCCGGATCGCTCAGGTACGCCGCGCTCGGCCTCGCGCTCGCGGTCCTCGTCCTCGGCTCCGCCTACGCGTTCGCGGTGCCGGCCGGCGAGGCCCCGGACGAGCCGGCGCACCTCGCCTACGTGAGCTACCTCCTGGAGCGGCACGCCTTGCCGCCGCTCGCCGCGCCGCCCTACGGCGACCGCTACGAGTTCTACCAGGCGCCCCTGGATTACCTCGCGACCGCCGCGGCAGCTTCCCTCCTCGGCATGCGCGCAAGCGAAGTCCACTGGCAGCCGGACCCGCGGTTCAGCTTCTTCCGGCAGGGATCGCGAGCCTACCTCCCCGGAGCGGACGCGGGACCGGGGGAAGAGCGCATCCGGCTGCTGCGGATCACGCGGCTCGTGTGGGCCGCCCTGACCGCGGTGCTCGTCCTCGCGACGGCGCACCGTCTTGCCGGAGGGCGTCTGGACCTGGCGCTCGCCGCGACCCTTCCTTTTGTCCTTGCGCCACAGTTTCTCTTCGTGAGCGCGACCCTCAACAATGACGGCGCGGTGGTGACCTTCGCCGCCCTGGCGGTCCTCGGCTTCGTAGAGCTCCTCGATTCGCCCTCTCCGGCCATGGCCCTGCTCGCGGGGACCGCGGCCGGGCTTGCCCCTTGGGGCAAGGTCTCCGGTTTCCTCCTCGCGGCGCCTCTCTGTCTCGTCGCCCTGGGGCTCGTGAGGCGGCGGCGCCATCGCGAGGCCGTTCTCCTCGTCGCCGCCATGGCCACCCTCGCAGCGCTCTGGATCTGCCTTGCGGAGTGGCGCTTCGGGGCGGTCTTCCCGCCACCGCCGGCCGTCTCCCGGGGCGGCCTGGCGCAAGCCGGCCGCCTCTTCAATCCTCACTGGGCCGGCTCCCTGTGGATGAGCTTCTGGGGCAAGTTCGGCTGGCTGAACGTCAGACTGCCGGCGGCCGCGTATCTCTTCTTCGCGCTGCCCACCGCCCTGGCCGCGATCGGCTGCGTCCGGCTCGGGGGAGGAGCGGAGGAGCCATCCTCCAGGTGGCGATGGCTCTGCGGGAGCGTCATCGGCGCCAACCTCCTCCTGATCGTCGTGTACCTGGTACGAATCGACTGGCAGCCGCAGGGGCGTTACCTTTTCCCCTCCCTCCCGGCGATGGCGGGTTGCGCGGCGCTCGGCCTGCGCTCCCTCGTGGAGGACCCTCGATGGGGGAGCCGCGCCGGGAGGGTGGCGGTGGCTTGTCTCGCCGCCTCCGCTCTCGGCATGGCCCTCCTCGGCCTCCTCGTTCTCAACCAGACCTATTCCTGAACGGCCGCTAAATCCATGCTGGCGAGCGTGTCCGCGGCCACTTGGCCCGTGAGGTCGACGGCGAGCGCCGAGTTGATCGCCACCATCTGATCGTTTCTCGCGATCTGGAAGGGATCGTTGGTGAAGCCGCTCGGCCGCATCTCGATCTGCGGGTTGTCGTGCACCCGAAATACCCGGTGGGGTGGGAGGATCAGCTCGCGAGCGGCCCGGCGACTTGGGCTCTAGCGTGCGCCCGAAATCCCAGCGCTTCCGGAGCACCTCCCTGGGCGAATTTCCATGAACGCGAACGGTCCCGGGAGACTGCGCTCTGCTGGCGCGGTTGCGCCCTCTCCTGGGCGGATCTTGCCTTCCGGTCCCGCGGCAGCGCGTACAGAAGCCACGGCCGCGCTGACAGGAAGGCTGGCTGCGCCCTCCCGCGCCGCGCTCCTCCTTGCCCGAAAGCCGGCAGCGCCCAAGGGACCGGCGCTTGCGCCCTCTGCTTCCGCGCCCCGGCCCTGCCGATCGGCGTGCCGGCCCTCCCAGTGGACGCACCGCAGCTCCGGTGGGCGCGGAGGCAAAACCGAAGCGCACAGAGAGAGAGCTGGAGGGCGCACATGGAGATCCGGAGGGCGCATGCGTGGATCCAGATTGCGTAGCCGCGGATCCGGAGGGCGCATGCGCGGATCCAGATTGCGTAGCCGCGGATCCAGAGGGCGCATGCGCGGATCGAGATCGCGCAGCCGCGGAACGGCTGGGCCCAGGGGAGAAAGCAGAGGGCGGAGAGCGCGATCCCGAAGTCGTGGAGAGGATAGGTTAGGGCCGACCCCCACCCGGCGGCGAGCGCGCCCCGCCCCGCGGGGTATCACCCGTGGGCTCCGCGGGGCGGAAAATGGTTGCGAAAGGAGGGACAGACCGCGGGGGCGGCGGACCAGGAGATCGCGGTCGAGGGGGGCCGGCTCCCCCCGGGCCTGAGAAGAACCTCCCCCGCACCGTGCCCAGGCTGACGAAACCTCGTTGCCTTCGAGGTGCGTGCCGTGGGTCACCATGGACTCGACGAGGCCGCCCGGCTCCCCGGCGCCCGAGCCGATGAGGATGCGCTTCCCGGGCGGGATCAGCCGCACCGCCTCCTCGGCGCTGGCGAGCTTGGCGGCATGGTGCTCCTGCCAGCCGGTCACGGCGCAATCCTTATCAACCCTTGAGCGCGACGGCGATATGCTATGCAACAAGGGAAGCACTCCAATCGGGAATCCATGGATGACGTAGCGTAGAGTAGGTCGGAGATGAGAATCCTGATCGCCGACGACCACACCCTTTTCCGGGACAGCCTGCGCTGCCTGCTCGCCTCCCGGGGCTTCGAGATCGTCGGCGAAGCCTCCGAGGGGCTGGAAGCGGTCGATCTCACGCGGCGCCTGCAACCGGACATCGTCCTCATGGATCTCTCGATGCCCGGGCTCGACGGTCTGGCGGCGACCCGTCTGATCAGCGCCGAGATGCCCCAGGTGAAGGTCGTCGTCCTCACCGGGTCGGACGAGGACGCCCAGCTCTTCGAGGCGATCAAGTCGGGCGCCCAGGGCTACCTGCTGAAGAACATCGAGTCGCGGGAGCTCTTCGCCCTCCTGGAGGGGGTCGGCCGCGGCGAGCCCGCCCTGACGCCGCTGCTGGCCGCCAAGCTCCTCCACGAGTTCGCCCGTCCGTCACGGCCGGCCGTCGAGCCCCACGACCCCGACGCCCTGACCGACCGCGAGCGGGAGGTGCTGGAGCTGCTCGTCGGAGGCACCACCTCGAACCATAAGCTGGCCCAGAAGCTGGGCGTGAGCGAGAACACGGTCAAGTTCCACGTCCGTAACATCCTCGACAAGCTGCACCTGCACAACCGCGCGCAGGTGGTGGGGTTCGCCCTGCGTCATGGCATCGTGGCGCAGGCCGGCGAGATGAAGCCGCAGTGAGAGCATGACCGACGGCACAGAGGCGCAGGAGGGTCTGGAAGGCAGTGGCGAGAGCTCGAGCCGCTACCGGGCGATCTTCGACAATCCCGCCATCGGCATCCGGATCTCCTCGACGGCGGAAG
This sequence comes from Thermoanaerobaculia bacterium, assembly GCA_039918595.1. Classification (GTDB taxonomy): domain Bacteria; phylum Acidobacteriota; class Thermoanaerobaculia; order Multivoradales; family UBA5704; genus DATARR01. The sequence goes on along the minus strand of JBDSHF010000442.1, from coordinate 6,937 downwards.
GTGGGCGGATCGTGGAGGCCAACCCCACCTACCAGAAGATGCTGGGGTATTCCGCGGCGGAGCTGCGCGAGCGGACCATCTTCGACGTTACCCATCCGGAGGACCTGCCGCGCAACCGCGAGCTCTACGACGAGCTCACGGCGGGGAGACGCAGCTCGTACCGGATCGAAAAGCGCTTCCTCCGTAAGGACGGCTCGGTTTTCTGGGGCCATCTGATGGTCCACCCGCTCCTCGAGGAGAGCGGCCGGATCACCCACCACATCGGGCTGGTGGAGGACATCTCCGAGCAACGGCGAATCCAGGCGGCACTCCAGCAGAGCACGGAGCGGCTGCAGGCGGTGCTGAACGCCGCTGTCGACGGGGTCGTGCTCATCGACACCGCCGGCATCATCCAGTCGGCCAACCCGTCGGTCCAGAAGCTGTTCGGCTACACCCCCGAGGAGCTGATCGGACAGAACGTCAAGGTGCTCATGCCGCCCGCCTGGCGCGAGGAGCACGACGGCTATCTCGACCGTTACAAGGCGACCGGCGAGGCGCGGATCATCGGCATCGGCCGGCAGGTCGAGGGGCGGCGCCGTGACGGCTCGACGTTCCCCCTGGATCTCGCGGTGAGCGAGGTCCGCCACGGCAGCGAGGTCTTCTTCCTGGGGACGTTGCGCGACCTCACGGACCGGGTCCGGCTGGAGGACGAGTTCCGCCAGTCGCAGAAGATGGAGGCCATCGGCCGCCTCGCAGGCGGCGTGGCGCATGATTTCAATACCCTGCTCGGCACGATTCGCGGCTACAGCGAGATGTTGCTCGGCGCGCTGCCGCGCGACGGGAGGCTCCGCCAGCCCGTCGAGCTGATCCACCGCGCGGCCCTGCGCGGCGCGCAACTGACCCGCCAGCTCCTTCTGTTCAGCCGGCGCCAGGAGGTCCAGGCGCAGGCGGTCGACCTGACGGAGCTGCTCGCCGATGTGGCGGTCATGCTCGACCGGCTGATCGGCGAAGACATCCGGCTGACCCGGGAGATCGAGCCTCAGCTCGGCCGCGTCTGGGGCAATCCCGGCGAGCTGCACCAGGTCTTCCTCAACCTGGTGGTCAACGCCTGCGACGCCATGCCCCACGGCGGCTCCTTGAACGTCTCCTTGCACAACCTCGCGGCGGACCAGGAGATCGCGGTCGAGGGGCGCCGGCTCCCTCCGGGATCGTACGTCCTGGTCCAGGTGGCGGATACCGGCACCGGCATGAATGAAGAGGTCCGCAAGCGGATCTTCGAGCCGTTCTTCACCACCAAGGAGCTGGGCAAGGGCACCGGCCTGGGGCTCTCGACGGTGCACGCCATCGTCCTGCGGTGCCAGGGTGGTATTGCGGTGGGGAGCCAGCCCGGGCAGGGGACGACCTTCCGGATCTATCTCCCCCGCGCCCACGAGCCGTTCCGCGAGGAGCCCGCGCCCGCGGCCGCCGAGCCGGAGGAGGCCGCGGCGCCTTTGGAGCACGGCAAGGAGCGCGGGGCGATCCTCCTCGCGGAGGACGACGACATGTTCCGGGGCCTGCTGCGGCAGGTACTGGAACGCCAGGGATACCAGGTCCTGGCCGCGGAAGATCCGGCGGCGGCCCTCGGGCTCGCGGCGGCTCGCGGCGACGCCATCCAACTCCTGCTGAGCGACATGGTGATGCCCGGCGGCACCGGCGCCGATCTGGCCGCTCAGCTCAAGGGGCGCTATCCCGCGATGAAGGTGGTCCTCATGTCGGGCTATACCGACGAAGCGCTGGCCCGCCGGGACGCCGACAAGATCACCGCCGACGCTTTTCTGGAGAAGCCTTTCGCCACCCAGGACCTGCTGCGCCTGATCCGCGAGCTCCTGAGCTCCCCGAGCACTTGAAGGCTCAGGAACCGGCGGCGGGCAGCAGCAGGACGAAGGCGGGTTTCCCTTCCCGGTTCTCCGCGCGTAGCGTGCCGCCCAGAAATCGCACCAGCTCGTTCGCGAGGGGCAGCGACAGGCTGCGGCCGCCGCGCGCCCGGGCGGCCCGGACGCCATCCTGGAAGGGCGCGAAGAGAGTCGCGAGCGTCTCTTCCGGAAAGGGGGGCCCGTCCGAGGAGAGGACAGCGCGGAGGTTCCCATCCTGGCCCTCGAGCCGGAACAGGACCTCGGACCTGGCGTTGCCGGCGACGGTGCCCAGGAGCAGGACGAGGACTTCCCGCAGGCGGTCGGGGTCGGTGTGGAAGCGAGAGGGCAGGGCGGGGTCCAGGGAATCGGTAATGGCGACCCCGTTTTCCCACGCGCGCGTCCGCACCGCCTCCTCGACCTGATCGACGAGCTGTTCCAGGACGACCTCCCTGGGCCGGAGGGCGAGCCGGCCGGCCAGCAGGCGTGCCAGCTCGCCGACATCGCCGAGCAGGGCCTGGATGTCCTGCGCCACGTCCCGGATGTTCTCGACGTAGCGCCGCTCCTGGTCGCCAAGACGGCTGGGCGGCGCTTCGGCCAGGAGATCGGTGAGGATCCGGAAGCTGGCGATAGGGGTCCGCAGCTCATGGACCAGGTCCGAGAGGAAGCTCGTCCATTGCTCCTGCGTCCGCAGGTAGGGCCGGTCCTTGTCGCTTACGAGAGCGCTCGCCCCCGCAGCGTTGGGAGTCATTTACCGATCATGCACTCTCCTGCCGTGCCAACGCAATGCTCCGGTGAGTGGGGAGGTCCCTACCCGTCGGGGCGGTTTCAGAGCGCGCCGGATGGTGCCGGCAGAGGCCGCCTCTACGGTCGTCTACCCCTTGACCTTGTCCCCGTATTTCAGCGGCGCCCCGGTCTCCCAGGGGCGGTACTCGTTGCAGAAATCGATGCGCTCGCCGAGCGGCGGGTGATCGGAGCGCCAGAGCTTGTAGAGCAGGCCGGGGCGCGGCACGCTGAGGTTCTCCTGCTGCAGCTTCACGAAGGCGGTGGCGCAGTCGTGGTTGTCGCGCGTGATCTCGAGGCCGAAGCGGTCCGCCTCGTGCTCGAGGTTCCGGCCGAAGGCCAGGATGGCGGGGGTCAGCACCAGCGAGACGATGGAAAAGAGCAGGACCATCAGCGGCAGCGAGGCCACGTCCGCCAACTCGGAGAAGCCGAAGCGGGCGCGGTAGCGCGCGATCAGCTCTCCCGCCGTGCGATGGATCACCCAGGCGCCGAAGAGAGCGATGACGGTCCCGAGGAGGACGATCTGCCAGGTGTGCCCCAGCACGTAGTGCCCCATCTCGTGGCCCATGACGAACAGCACCTCGGGCGGCGAGAGCTTGGCGAGGATGGTGTCCCAGAGCACGATCCGCTGGGTGCCGCCCAGGCCGGTGACGTAGGCGTTGACCGTCTTGGTGTCGACGCTCTTGTTGACCTCGTAGACCCGGCCCCCCGCGATCCCCGCGCGGTCGGCCAGGGCCAGGATCTGGGCCTCCAGGGCCTTGTCCTTCATCGGGCCAAACTTGTTGAAGAGCGGCTCGATCGCGATCGGGGTGATGAGCAGCAGGGCGATCAGCAGGGGGAGGGCGGCAAGGCCCGAGTAGAGCCACCAGCGGCGGGGGCTCTTGCGCAGCAGCAGATAGGGGATCCAGAGCAGCAGGGCCATGGCCACGCAGCCGATGACCAGCCCCGTGATCGCGTCGCTCCACCACTTGGCCGCGGTCTGGTCCGAAAGGCCGTAGGCGTGCGGGCGGACGAAGCCCGAGTAGTAGTCCAGCGGCAGGGAGAGGACCGCCGTGACGAGGGTGAAGAGAACGCCGTAGAGGACGACGGTGAGGAACCAGTTGCGGCCGCCCTTCCCGGCCGCGCCGTGCATCGGACGCTCAGGGTCAGGGTTCGGGCCGCCATCCTTCCCGGGCAGAAAGTTGAGCCTACGGGCCGCGTCGCGCATCCTGGCCGAGAAGCCGGTGAAGAGCAGGAGCAGCGGCACGAGCAGTCCCCAGATCGTGGAGATCGCCCAGAGGACGTTGCTGCTCCGGTAGTAGCGCAGGGCTTTCTCGCTCGGTTCCGGCACCGGCACGGACGCCGACGGGGCCTCCGCGGCGGTGACGCCCGCGGCCGCGGGGGCCGGATCAGGCACCGGGGCCTGGGCGTGAGCCAGGGGTGTGAACAGAAGGGCGAAAACGAGGGTCAGGGCGGCCAGCGCTGCGGTACGCATCGGGTTCTCTCCTGTCAACGGTGACAGGGAGAGTACGCCAGAACCGCCCCTTGGGTTGCGGCGGGGCCGATCGCGTCAGACCTCGTAGGCGAACGCCGCCGCCTTGGACCGCGCCTTGCGCCGCAGCAGGGCTTCGAGGTGGATCGTCGTCTCCTCGATCAGCAGAGCGTCGCCGCACTCCGGGCAGACGTGCGCCGGCACGTTGTGGACGACCACGGTCCGCTGCCGGTAGATCACCGAGTGGCTGATCCCCCGCGCCTCGTGCTCGCCAATGCAATCTGGGGTCTGGCATTTCATCGGGTCGTCTCCTCTCGATACCGTTTCCACATTCAGAAACCTCACGGCAGGCCTTTGCAATTCCGGGTCCGGCTTCCGCCACTCCCGCGGTCGCAGGCCACGGACGTTCCAATCAGCGATACGATCGTCATCGACCGACAGGAGATGACGTTTGGCCATTCGTGAAGGTGCCTGGGATTGCCCCGCCTGCGGCCGGAAACGGAACCGCGGACCCGACAAGTTCTGCGGCGGCTGCGGTTCCCCCCGCGGCCCCGAGGTCAAGTTCTATCTGCCGGACGATGCGCCCGAGGTCACAGAGGCCGAAGCCCTGAAGCGGGCCGCGGCCGGCGCGGACTGGATCTGCCCCTACTGCGACGCGGACAACCCCGCCGTCAACACGTTCTGCTCCGGTTGCGGCGCGCCCCGGGACGCGGCGAAGACGCGCGAGGTCGTCGAGCGGCGCCTCGACGCCCCGGCTCCTCCTGCTCCGGAGGCGCTGGCGGCGCCCCCTCAGGGGAGCGGCGGATCGCGGCTGAAGAAGGGCCTCGGCCTCGGCTGCCTGGGATTGATCGCGCTGATCGCGCTCGCCGTCTTCCTCGGCCGGCCGAAGTCGACGACGCTCACCGTCACCGGCTTCCACTGGCTGCGCACGATTGCGGTCGAGGAGCTCCGGCCGGTCACCGAGCAGGCCTGGGAGGGGGAGGTGCCGGGCGGTGCCCGCATCCTCGGGAGAAACCGTGAGGTGCATCACGTCGATCATATCCAGATCGGCAGCGAGACGCGGACCCGCACCGTCAGCGAGCGGGTGCAGACCGGCACCGAGCGGGTCAAGGTCGGCACCCGGGATCTCGGCAACGGCTACTTCGAGGACATCTACGAGGACCGCCCCAGCTACGAGAACCGTTCGCGCGAGGAGACCTATCAGCAGCCGGTCTACCGCGACCAGCCCGTCTACCGGCAGCGCGTCCGTTACGAGATCGAGAAATGGCAGCCCGACCGCGTTGCCCGTGCCGAGGGGCAGGACCATGCGGCCGTCTGGCCCGACCCCCGGCTCGGGAGCCGGGAGCGCGGGGGGAAGCGCGAGGAGACGTACGAAGTGTTTTTCCAGACCGCCGAGGGGAAGCCGATCACCTACAAGGCGCCGAGCGAGGCGGTCTGGAAGAGCTTCGAGGCGGGGCGGAGCTACAAGGGGAAGGTGTACGGCAACGGGAAGGTGGCGGAGGTGGAGGGGGGCCAGGATTGAGGGCCGCTGCCCGGGCGGGGAGGCGGAAACCTGTCTCAGGAGACTACGCCGCCTCCTCCTCGATCTCCCGTTCCCCCCGCCGCGGGAACATCCGCCGCACCAGCCCGCCCACCTTCTCCTTCCCCCGCAGGTCGTCGAACAGCGAGTAGAAGACCGGGGTGGCGAGCAGCGTCAGCACCAGCGAGAGGCTCTGGCCGCCGATGACCACGACGGCGATCGCCCGCCGCTCCTCGGCGCCCGGGCCGGTGCCGAGGGCGAGCGGGAGCATGCCGGCCACCAGGGCCAGGGTCGTCATCAGGATCGGCCGCAGCCGGTCGCGGTTGCCCTGAAGGATCGCCGGCAGGCGCTCCATCCCCTGTTTCCGCAGGTTGTTCATGTGGTCGATCTGCAGAATGGCGTTCTTCTTCACCACGCCGAAGAGCACGAGGATCCCTAAGGCCGAGTAGAGGTTCAGCGTGTTGTGCGTCGCCCACAGCGACAGCAGGGCGAAAGGCACCGCCAGCGGCAGCGACAGCAGGATGGTCAGCGGGTGGACCACGCTCTCGAACTGCGAGGCCAGGATCATGTACATGAAGATGATCGACAGCGTGAGCGCCCAGATGAACTCGCTGGAGGTGCGCGCCAGCTCGCGGCCGCTGCCGCCGACCGCCGTCGTGTAGGTGGGCGGCAGGTTCATCTCTTGGAAGGCCTGCTGCAGCGCCTCCAGGCGGTCCGCCAGCGCGTAGCCGGGGGCGACGCTGGCGCGCAGGCTGACCTGCCGCTGGCGGTCGAGGCGGTCGACACGAGAGGCCGTGGTCTCCTCATGGAGGGAGACAAAATTGCCGAGCTGGTAGAGCTTGGCGTCCCTGCCCGGGACGAAGAGCCCCTTGATCGCCTGGGGATCGTTGCGTGCCCCCTCGGTGAGCCGGAGCTGGACGTCGTAGTCGTCGTTGGTCCCGGGGTCGTGGAAACGGGAGACCTGGGCGTCGCCGCCGACCATGAGCTGCAGGGCGCTGCCGACGTCGGACATGTCGACGCCGAGAGCGGCGGCGCGCTCGCGGTCGACCTCGACCCGCAGCTCGGGGCGGTCGAGCTTGAGCGTGGTGTCGGCGTCGACGATGCCGCCCAGATGCTTGGACTTCTCGCGCAGTTGCTCGGCGTAGTTGGCGAGCGCCTGGAGGTCCGGGCCGCGCAGGGCGAAGTCGATGTCATAGCCGCCGCCACCGATGTTGAAGGATCGCGGGTTGCGCACCGAGCAACGCAGATCCTTGAATTGGGCGAGCCGTCCGCGGACCGCCGTCATCACGTCCTGCT
>JBDSHF010000441.1:0-9016 GCA_039918595.1 Thermoanaerobaculia bacterium | reverse complement strand
GTCTCCTCGTCCTCGCCGCGCTGCTCTGCCTCGCCAGCCTCTGGCGGCTGCGGCGGGCCACGGACTCGCCGTAAGAAGGGGCACGTCGCGGGTCTTCCCCGCGGATTCTCGCTGCACGCCCTGGCTGCCTGTCTGGCCCCTGGCGATCCCTGGAGCGTGGTAAAATAACGACTAACCCAATCTCACGCTTGGAGATCACGATGAGATTTCTTAGCCGCTCCCTCCTGATTCTGCTTGCGCTCTACGGGCTGGTGTTTGCGGTGGGTGTCGCATTTCTGGCGCAGGCTCATGCTCCTCTCTGGATTGCGATCGCTTTCGCCGTGGCCTTTATCGGGCTTCAGTATTTGATCGGACCCCGGTGCATCGAAGGGTTCCTGGACATCCGCTGGGACAAGAGTGGAGATCTTCTGCCCGCGCGGAACCGCGAATTCATCGAGCGGCTTTGCCGGCAGCGAGGTCTCAAAACCCCTCGGATTGGCGTGATCCAGAGCGGCACGCCCAACGCGTTTGCATTTGGCCATGTGCCGGGGAACGCGCGGGTCGTGGTCACGACCGGGCTGCTGGACGTTCTCACGCCGGAGGAGGCGAACGCGGTCCTGGCCCACGAGATCGGACACGTCGAGCACTGGGACTTCATGGTCATGACGATCGCGGCCCTGGCGCCGCTCCTGCTCTATCAGATCTACGTCTTCACCCGGAGGAATAACAATACTCGGGTGATCGCCTACACGGCTTATCTCTGCTACTGGGTGAGCCAGTTCATCGTTCTGACCTTGAACCGCACGCGCGAGTACTTCGCCGATCACTACTCCGCCGAGGTGACAGGGGAGCCGTCCACGCTCGCCTCGGCTCTCGTGAAGATCGCGTATGGAATGGTCAAGGCCGACGGCGAATCGAGGGAGGCGCTGCAAAGCAAGGAGACACGGGCCGATGCGCGGCGGGCCCAGCGGATCGCGGGCGTGGTGGCTGTCATGGGGATTTCCAACCTGAACTCGGGCTCCGCTCTGGTGTTGAGCGGCGCGGACTCCACGGCCGCGGCGGCTGTCATGCGCTGGGACCTGGTGAACCCATGGGCCCGGCTCTATGAGCTGAGCTCGACCCATCCGCTGACCGCGCTGCGCGTGCGCGCCCTGAACCAGGACGCGATGGCGATGCACCAGACCGTGCGGTATCCGCTGCCCGAAGACCGGAGCATCCAGTGGGGGCGGTTCCCGGTTGAAATCCTGCTCTGGGCCATGCCCTGGCTGGGCGCGGCGGCCCTGGCGATAGCCCTGTGGCATCCCGAGTGGTTTGCCGCTCTCGGCATCGGACTGGCGATGGAGACGGCCAGGCCGCTGTTGCTCATCGTCCTTGGCATCGCCTGGATCCTGCGGGTTTCATACCGGTACCGCGGGAAATTCGAGGACGCCTGCGTCGGATCGCTCCTGGAGGACGTCGAGGTCTCGGAGATGCGCCCCCGCGCGGTGCGGCTGAAGGGGGAGATCCTTGGGCGCGGAGTGCCGGGTGCTTTCTGGAGCTCCGACCTGGTCTTGCGCGACTCGACGGGCATCCTCTTTGTCCTCTACCGCCAATCCATCCCGCTCGCGCGGTTTCTGTTCGCCTTGATCGATGCTGAAAACTACATCGGCCGGCAGGTTGAAATCTCGGGTTGGTTCCGGCGCGGCTTGGTTCCGTATGTCGAGATGGCGTGCTTGACCGGCGAGGATGGGACCCCGCATCGCACCTACTCCCGCTGGATTCAATACCTGCTGGCGGGTCTGGCGGTCGTCGGCGGATTCCTCTGGTTGTACCGTTAGGCGGGGCGGCGGGTGTCTCGTTGAGCCCCACGGCAGCTTTGATGACTGACTTTTTCATCGTAGCCATGAGAAGAACGTCTCCGCCCCTGGATCGCTAACCTCGGCTTTGATCGCGAACATCATACTCTTCAGGAGCAGCGATCCCGGCGACGAAAGAATAGCAATCTCCAGACTGGGCCGAACACAAACCAAAGAATGACGGAACCGAATGCGATGCGGAACCAGCCGTAAAGCTCCTGCGAGATCGCCTCATTATCGACATAGGCGATCAGGGCGGTCAAGAGCGCGACCGTGATGATCCAGGCGACGATGCAGCGCAGCCACAGCGCCAATTCATATTGAACCGCGGGCCAGCCGCGTTTGGGAGGGGTGACCGGCGGTGGACCGCTTGCGAACCAGTGGGCGAACCGTTGATCCGCCCACCCAACCAGGACACTGCCGAAGGCAATCGTGAAACCCACGTAGGCTGTCGCCAGGCCATGCGCGAATGTGGCTGGGGTACCGGCCCGCAGATCCAGCGCTGTGGCCGCGAGCAGCAGTGTGTCCACCGCGGGCAACGCAAACAGCAGAGCCCGGCTGAGCTGTTTGCGTCGCAGCAAGTAGCGAACGGCAAGCGCCAGCACGAGCAGTAGCCAGAAAGCCACCTCGCAACCGAGGATCAGCCAGTAGAGGTGAGCGGGTTGGTTTGACATTCAGGACAGCACCTCGATTACGGCGAGCTGTCCGCGACAGAGGCCTTTTGGAAGTCGGGGATCGAGTTGTTCTCGTTGCCTAAAAGAAGTGCCAGCCGAATATTCTGGCCGAATATCTGGGGGATCATTCGGGCTGACGAACAAGCGGCGGGCGGTGAGGGCTGGGAGAGAACATTTGTGATGTTCGTTGGGATGCGCGCGAATCATGATATCACGCGCATCCTGGCGAGCCACCCTCACCGCCACTCCCGCTGGCGACCTCCTCCCGCTCAGCGGTAGAGGGTGACGAAGTCCGAAAGGGTGTTTCCCGTCGGCCACAGATCCTGACAGGGTCCGCCGTTGATCTTCGCCGAGTAGTTCGTGACCGTGCGATGAACCGTGCCGCACTGGCCGCCGCCGTCCCAACTGCGGCACTGATAGGCATAGCCGTCGTACGGGAGGTAATACGACTCCGTACCGCTACAGCCGGGACCCGAGAAGTGGCTGACGTACATGCCTTGCGAGGGGACGCAACTCGCCTCTCCGCAACCGGACGGCGTGGACGACGATCCGAACGCGGTGTCGAGGTTCTTGATGAACCAGCCGACGAGCGAGAGCGATCCGGCGCTGCCGTCGCGCTGGTTGATCCAGTTCCCCGGATTTTCGGTCAGGGCATCGTGGAAAGAGCTGTAGGTGTTGGTCCAATACTCGTCGAAAGGGGTCGCGCCCGATGCCGGATCGACGTCCAGCGCGCTGTAGAGGGGGAGGAACGTTCCCATGTGCAGGAACTGGTGGCCGTTGGCCATCTTGAAGATCCAGACGGAATTTGCCACGTCCTCGACCGAGGCGGACTGCCGGCTCCCCGGCGTCAGCTCGTCGATCCAGTGCTGGCGCCAGGAATCGGCGCTCGAATCCAGCGACTGGTAATAGAAGTGGCGATCCGTGCTGAGACGGATGTCGATGTACCCCCACTCCGTCCCGGTGCCGAACGAAACGGCATCGTACGCCGGGCAGCCGTCCAGCCCCTCCCCCGTCCTGTCGAGGCCCGTCGCGTCTCCATAGCAGGCGCCGGTCCTCTCGCCGAATCTGCCGAGCGACGCACCGATCTTCTTGATACCCGCCGGCCAGCCGCCGTTGGGCTGATTCAGCACCGCCGCGCCGGAGCACGTTCTCAACCCTGAGCCTCCAGGATTGCAGGAGCCCTGCGAAGGGTTGCAGTACGTGAAGCTGTTCCCGTTATAGAACGTCTCGTACCACCCGCGGTCGTTGCACTCCAGGCAGTCAGGGCACCCGAGGGTCTTGTGGCAGGCGTTCTCGAGCATCTGTTGCGCCGCGCACGAGTCCATGTTTTTCTCGTGCGCGCTCGCCCCATTGTTGCCCGAGGTGTTCCAGAACGCATGCTGGACATCGTTGCTCACCAGCGCGCCACGGAGTGGCGAGTCGAGCGCGGCGATCAGGTTCACCGGCGGCTCCGAGCTGAGGCCGTAGGAGCTCCACTTCGCCATCGCGATACGGACCACGAGTCCGCCCATCGAGTAGCCGGCTACGGTGACCTTGTCGTTGTAGGACTGGTAGTTCGAGGCGATCTGGACCGCTTGCGCGTAGTCCCTCGCCTGAAGGCTCAGGTCCTCCCCGATCTGAGGCGGGCGGACCAGCCAGACATCGTACCCCTGATTGGAAAGGCGCACGAGCATTCCACCCGCCAATACATCCGGGTTGCCGTTGTAGCGGAGCCAGAGCTCAGCCCTTCGCGCCGCTTCCCAAGCGGGACCGCCTTGCGCTGGCCGACGAGGGTGCCCGGCTGCTCGCGGTCGCCGGCGGCGGCGCGCGGGCGCGCGATGTGCGGTTCACCGCGCCCGGGTAGGAGCCTGAGCGCCAGTCTGGCTTCAGACTGCCTCGGTCCGGCATTGCCCTTGGTAACAGCATGCCCTCCGGCGGAGACGTCCCGCGGTCACCGTGGCCTCCCGAGGGTGTCGTTCAGGACCTGGGAACGTCTCTACCGCCCTTCGCTATGGAATCACCTGACACCTTCTTGGCCCGACACCTTCTTGGCCCTGCTATTTTAATATGGCATAGTTTTCGCAAGCATTATTGATCAGGGTAGGTAATCTGACCTCCCTCTGGCGAAGGAGAAATACGATGTACCAACGCAGTCGAGTTGTTCGTCTCTTTAGCATCCTGGGGTTACTCACCGCCATTACTTTCCTGATTTCCTCCGGTCCGGTCTCCAGCGCATCCGTGGAGGCCAAGCCCTTCCTGACCCCGTCCCAATCGCTTCTCCTCGATGCCGGCTCCTATGCGGCCGAATTCAACGTCGGCGTCGATGAAGGCCTGCGCCGGCTACGGATTCAACAGAGCTTGGGCGGCGTGATCGAGCTTTTGCAGAGAGCCACCCGTCAGCGGTTCGCCGGGCTCTGGATCGAGCATCAGCCGGAGTTTCGGCTCGTCGTCCGCCTGGTGGGTGATGCCCCCGCCCCGCGCGGCCTCGGCGCTGCGGTCGCGGGCTCCCCGATCCCGATCGTGTTCCAGACCGGCGCCGCAGCGACGCAGGAGGATCTCCTCGCCAAGATCCATTCGTCGCTGCCTCAATTACAGGCTGCCCTGCCGGAGATGGCGGGGACGGACGTGGACGTGCGGACCGGTGACATCGTGTTGACGGTCTACGCCGTCGGCGCGGCGGGCGAGGCGGCGCAGGCCAAGGCTCCCGAGCTCACGCGGCAGCTTGGCCATCCCGTGCGGATCGCTCTGATCGACGCCCCTGTGCAGGATGGGCACACCCGCGGCGGCGCAAACATAACTGGCTGCACCTCCGGCTTCGTCGTCGCAGACAGCGCCGGTACACGCGGCGTCCTGACCGCCGGCCACTGTGACGACGCACAGACATACAACGAGTTTGGGGGCGTAAGCTACGCCATGACCTTCGTGTCCGAGATCCGCGACGCGGATCAAGACGTGCAGTGGCACACGACGCCGCACGATGAGTATCCGGAGTTCTATGCCGACTCGACCACGACCCCCCGCATTCTCACCGGCCGACGCCTCCGCAGCAGCACGGCGCCCGGCAACGCTGTCTGCCATCGCGGCCTGACGACCGGATATAGCTGCGGGACGGTCCAGAGCACCACGTACCAGCCGACCTACACCAATGCTTGCAACGGCTTCACGTGCAGCAGCACTTGGATCACGGTGACCGGACCGAACCTGGCCTGCTATCCTGGCGACAGCGGCGGCCCATGGTTCAACGGCCAGACCGCCTTCGGAATCCTGAAGGGAACGTCACAAACAGGGACAGCCCAAGGACAGTGCAACTTTGCGATCTACATGTCGACAGACTACATCTCGGGGCTGGGGGTCTCCCTGGTCTACGGCTAAGAGGTACGCCGTTCTTGGGCGCCTCGCGCTCTTCGGCCTGGCGGCCTCCTGCGGTTCCGATGCTGCGATGAGCCCACTCGTGCTCTACCCGGCCAGTCCGGAAGGAGACAGTGCCAAGCTCCGAGGCACCCTTCAAACGGATGGCTCCTGCCTCTACATCAGCGGCGAAGGCGGCGAGCGATGGCTCGCCGCCTTTCCATCACCCGGGTCAGTCTGGGATTCCGCGAGCCGGTCGGTCCAGGTGGGAGGCAAGACACTGAAGGTCGGCTCTATTGGCGAATTCGCCGGTGGGGAGATGAAGCGGGGACCAGGCGTCCTCTCCTGGGTGCAAGCGCCGCGCGCCGAGTGCGACGGCGCGAAGATCTGGCTGGTCACCGCCCTCGTCGATCTTTAGCTGGACGTGAGACGCTTGCCAAGCCCCAGGCTCCGATAGGCAGAGCGGAAGAAAAAGGGGGTTCCGGGCGGAACCCCCTCGAACCTCGCGAGCGGGGCAAACGGCGCCGTCGTGAGAGGCCGTTACGAGCTTACTTGCAGGTCTGCGAGCCCGGCTTGCCTTTGCAAGTGCCGCTGCAGCACTGACTGTTCGCCGTGTGCAACTGGCACCCGCCGAAGCACAGCTCGCACAGGCATCAGTGGTCTCGTTGCAGGCCGGGAGGTGGAGGTCGTATCGGGAGTAGGCAGAACCGGAAACCCTTCGTAGCGGACCCTGTAGGTCCAAGTCCTACCCGGCAAGGGTTGGCCACCCACCGGAAGCGAGTCTTGCGTCGCGTCGGGGTAACTTGGCGCTTCGAAGCGTAGACAGCGAGTGTGCAGGCCGTGGTAATCAGCCTCGAGAGATTGAGATCGGGGAGCCGACGTCGTGGCACCAGCGGAAGGCAACATCCTCGGCGCCGTAATTGGCTTGGCGACGAGGGTCCCCCGGGGTATCAGCCCAGGGCATGTACACAAGAGGGTTCGCCCAGGAACCTGGGAGAATCCTGAGATCTCCGCGGTCTATTTCCCGGCTGGGCTCCGGGTGACCAATCGTCCAGGCCCACAGACGAGGGCGTCCGTACTCTGTGGGAGCAAATCGACGGGCGCAGCCGCGGTACCGCCAAGCGAAGGAAACGAAGCGCGGCGGGATGGACTCAGGGCGTCGTAGCACCCCAATAGTACCGAGGAAGCGGGGGAACCATCCCGAGGGACCCCGTGGAGGGAAGGGGGGTGTCGGGTCACGGAATCGTTGGAGGGAAAGATGGCAGGGTCACCGAACCTTGAGAGCGTCTCAACGAGACTTCAACGGATAGCACAACTGGCGAGGGAAGATCCGAAGCGGGCCCTCTTGAGCCTGGCTCACCACATCGACATTGATCTTCTGCGAGAAGCCTACCGTCGGACGCGCAAAGATGGCGCTGCGGGGGTGGACGGCCAGACAGCGGCGGCCTACCAGGAGAACCTGGAAGAGAATCTCCAGAGCCTGTTAGACCGCTTCAAGTCGGGCCGCTACCAAGCGCCGCCGGTTCGCCGGGCCTACATTCCGAAAGGGAATAACCCGTCGAAGAAGCGGCCCATCGGGATTCCGACCTTCGAGGACAAAGTCCTTCAGAGGGCGGTCGCGATGGTGGTGGAAGCCGTCTATGAGCAGGACTTCTTGGACTGCTCTTACGGATTCCGCCCCGGGCGCTCGGCGCATCAGGCGATCAGGAATCTGTGGCAAGGTCTCATGTCGATGGGGGGAGGCTGGATTCTGGAGGCGGACATTCAGAGTTTCTACGACAATCTGGATCACCGTCAGCTCAGGAGCTTTCTAGACCAGAGGGTGCGCGACGGGGTGATGCGCCGCGCTGATTAGCGCACCCCTTTGGGGCGCAGATGGATGTTACCGGTTCTCCAACCCAGCCCGTTGGGCTGGGCTAAAGGAGCCCGGGCCTTTGGCCCGGAAGTCGGTGATGCTGCCAGGCGGCCACATAGGGCTGCCCCTACTACGGCGAAGCTGACGCTCCCGGCAGGTCGCCGCCTGGCGGCTCATCGGCTATCCTCGACAGCCTTGACGGATCTCGCGCAAGGGGACTCATGCCGAAGCACATCGACAGCGGACCGGGCGGCGTGCTGGGGCCGCGCGCGCTCAACCGCGCGCTGCTCGAGCGGCAGTTGCTGCTGCGGCGCGCAAAGCTGCCGGCCCTCGAGGCGGTCGAGCGGCTGGTGGGCCTGCAGGCGCAGTCGCCGGGCGCGCCGTATGTCGGGCTGTGGTCGCGGCTGGAGGGCTTCCGGTTCGAGGATCTCGCCGGGCTGATCAGCCGCCGGGAGGTGGTTCGCGTCGTTCTGATGCGGTCGACGATCCATCTGGTCACCGCCGGCGATTGCCTGGCTCTGCGCCCTGTGGTTCAGACCGTTCTGGACCGCGGCCTCAAGGGCACCTTTGGCCACCGTCTGCAAGGCGTGGATCTCGATCAGGCCGCCGCCGCTGGCCGGGTGCTGGTCGAGGAGCGGCCGCGCACTTTCGCGGAGCTCGGCCCGTTGCTGCGCGAGCGGTGGCCCGATCACGATCCCGAGGCCCTCGCCATGGCCGTGCGCACCGGGGTGCCGCTCGTGCAGGTGCCGCCGCGCGGCCTCTGGGGCGAGAGTGGGCAGGCCACCCATACCTCGGCCGAGTCCTGGCTCGGCCGTCCCGCGAGCACGGACAGCCGGCCGGACGCGATGATCCTGCGCTACCTCGGCGCGTTCGGCCCCGCCACCGTCAAGGACGTGCAGGTCTGGTCCGGGTTGACCGGGCTGCGCGCGGCCGTCGAGCGGCTGCGGCCCGGCCTGCTCACCTTCCGCGACGAGCGCGGCGCCGAGCTGTTCGATCTGCCCGATGCACCCCGCCCCGATCCCGACACGCCGGCCCCGCCGCGCTTCCTCCCCGAGTACGACAACCTCCTGCTCTCGCACGACGACCGCACCCGCGTCATCGCCGATCCCCACCGCCCGCTGGTCTTCATGAAGGGGGCCGTGCTCGTCGACGGCTTCGTCCGCGGAACCTGGAGGATCGACCGCCAGAAGGGCGCGGTGAGCCTGGTCGTCGAGCCCTTCGCGCCGCTTCCCAAGCGGGACCGCATTGCGCTGGCCGGCGAGGGTGCCCGGCTGCTCGCCGTCGCCGTCGAGGGCGCGCGGGCGCACGATGTCCGGTTCACCGCCCCTGAGTAGGCGCAGGGGAAA
>JBDSHF010000440.1:0-6026 GCA_039918595.1 Thermoanaerobaculia bacterium | reverse complement strand
GACTCCGGCCAGCCGGGCCACGGGTTGTAGGACTCCAGGATCATGGAGTGCAGCATCTCGCCCACCATCCGCAGGGCGGCGGCGTAGCCGGGGGGCGTGAAGTACATCAGGAAGGTCTCCCGGAAGGCTGGGAAGTCCTCCCAGGCGGCGGGGGCGATGACGGGCGGAACGGCGGCGGGCGGGGTAGAATCGGGCAGCTCGGGCATGGTGTACTCCGTGCTCGGGTTAGGTCCGGCGGTCGTGTTCCTGCACTCCCGCCGGGCCGCTTGTAGTGTCTCAGGAGGGGCGATCCCTCCCTTTCCCGGAAGACGCTACAACGGTTCCGCCCGCACGTAAACCCCTGATTTCAAAGAATATTTTACGTCAGGTCAAAATGAGCCAGTACCCTCGGCCGGAGCGGCTAGACCGCGAGATAGACCGGCTCGCTCCGCTCGTTCGTGCCGACCACGAGGAGCTCTCGTGGCGAGGACAAACCGGGGGTCGAAACTTCCGTGAGCTTCCGGTGGACCACCAGCCAGCGGCCCAGGAGATAGATCACTTGCAGCTCGAAGTCGTCCGGCGCCAGCATGGAAGGCCCCGCGGACGCGCCCGGCGGAAAGCGGCTCCTCACCACGTCCTCATAGATCGTCCGCCGCGCTCCCTCGCTGAACCCGCGCAGGTCGACCTGGGGCGCTCCCGCCGGCACGTCCCGCCGCGCTCGTTCCCAATCCGCGCGCAGCCGCTCCGGCGTCACCGCCGCCGCCTCCTCCAGCCGCTGGATCAGCGGCGCGAGGTCGAGCGCGACCCCCTCCAGCGCCACGGCCAGCTCCGCCTCGGCGGAGTAGGGCTCGGCCTGCTCGAGCATCTCGTCCGGAATCTCGGGCAGCCGCCGCCGGAGGGCGGAGGCCCGCTCCCGCAGGCCGCGCAGATCGCCCCCGAGTTGCCCGGCCTCGCGCGGAACCTCCGGATCCATCCTCTCAACCGTCTCCTGGTCCATGTTCTCCTCCGACATGCCGAAGTTGCCTTTGCCCGGAACAGGGCAATGCAATTTTATACTCCATCATGGCTGAAATGGTCAAGTCATGTCGAACAGGAACTTTGAATTGCAGGAGCCCTTCGAAATGGGTACAATCTTCTGTCGATGGCACCGGAAACGCAGCATCTGCTGAACGTGCTCAGGTCGGTGATCCGCGTCCTGGGTTACACCTACAACGACCTCGCGGGGAAGCTGGGGGTGGGCAGCGGCTACATGAGCCGGCTCTTCGCGGGGAAGATCGAGCTGAAGGTCGATCACGTCGTGAACATCGCCAAGGCGATCGGCCTCGAGCCGGAAGAGATCCTGCACCTGGCCTGGCCGCAGCCCAAGAGCCCTCCGAGCCTGGCGGCGGCCCGCTACCGCGAGCTGGTCGCCGGCGCCGAGCCTACCCGCCGGCCCGGCTCCTGGGCGGCGGTGCCGTCGGTCGAGGAGGACGTGGAAGCCGCGGTGGCGAAAGCGCTCCAGAGGCTCCTCGCGCCCGCCGCGCCGCCACGGGCCGCCATCTCCGTCACCACCGAGGAGGACGTCGAGAAGATCGTGGAGAGGATGCTCCGGAAGTTCTTCGGCAATCTGGCCCAGGTGAAGGGGGAGTAGGGACTTCAGATCTCTTGAATCGGGCGCCTGTGGCCTGCGACGCCTCGCCGCCCGGGATTGAAATCCCGGGTTACCCACGGCCGTCCCAAACGGGACTCCCAAAAGCCTGCCGAGCCCCGGGAAGGGGCGATTGTCGGTAGCCCGGGATTTCAATCCCGGGCGGGTGAGACAGCGCGGCTTCTTATTCAGCCCCTCTACAGCGGGCGCATATCGAACTTGGCCGTCGGATCGTGAACGGCGCGGCGGAGGAAGGCGGCGACGTCTTCCACCAGCGTGGCCGTCGCGGCTCCCATATCCAGCGTGGTGCGAAGAAAGATCACGGAGGCAAGGGCCTCGCGCTCGATTCGTAACGCGTTGAACACCTGCGCCGCCGCCAGCACGACCTCATGCGCCTCTTGCGGGCGCTGCTGGGCGAGGAGCGCCGCCGCGAGGTCGAGCGCCACGATCGCAGCCACATAGGGCCGGTTAAACTCCTCGAACTCCTGCTTCACCTCGCGGAACACGGCTTCGGCCCGGTCGGGGCGCCCGAGGCCAGCCTCGATCCGCCCATAGAGGCCACGAAGGCGCGCTTGGTTCATGCGCCCCTCTTTGCGGGCGAGAATATTGCTGTAGCGAAGCCGGAAGACTTGGGCATGGGAGAAGCGGCCGCAGTCGACGATGAAGAGGAGCTGGTTGTGCACGGCCGCGTAAATGAGCCCGGGCTCGCGCTTCTCATCCACCAAGGCAAGGGCCTCCGGGATCAGCCGGAGAGCCTCCCCAGGATTGCCGGCGTATCCCACATAAAGGCCACGCTTGATCAGCGCCCGGCCGGCGAGGTGGAGATCCCCGGTCTGCTGATGGAAATCCGCGACCTTCAGCAGGAGGCAGGTGGCGTAGCCGAACCGGCGCTGGTCGGCGGCCAGCGTAGCCTCCAGCTCACAGAGGCGGATCAGCAGGTTTTCGTCGCGAGACCCCAGCTCCTCCAGAAGATAACGGGACCGGGTCAGTGCGTCGGCAGCGAGGTCATGCTGGTCCAGCACCCGGTAGGCGTTGCCCAACTCGGCGAGGGCGCGCCCCTGGCGGTCGAAGACCCCCTCACGGCCGTAGCGGCGGGCCTCGAAGTTTTTTGAGAGATGCACCGCGAGCGTGGCGTACTGCACCATCACGCCCGGGTTCTCGTAGCGCAGCGCCCAGCTCTTGGCGAGCAGGCCTTCGAAGACCTCGCCCTCCCCCGCCTTGCCCGGCATCCTCCGCCTGACGTTCAACGTGTCGCTGGGGAGGAGGGCCGCGATTTTCTCGGCGCTCGCCTTCAGTCGTCGGGTTCCCGCCGCGGGCAGGTCGCGTGGAAAAGCAGACAGCTCATCACGGCTGGAATGGTCGCTCAAACGATTGTCCCCCTTTGACGCGGCGCATTCTCTCACAATCGGGGAAAAAAGAACGACGGCCTCCGCGGCCTCAACCGCGGAGGTGTCAGGAAAAATGTGGTCACTAGGCACGACGGCGTATGGAAAAGCGGCTCCCAGGTGGGAGACCTCGAAGAGCTAGCCGTTGGGGTCTACTCCCATGCCCCCGTCCGATGGCGCCGCCGTCACGGGCGCGGTCCCCGGGGCTTGGCGCCCATCGGGATCGACACCCATTCCTGCCTTGGCGATCGGGGGCTTCGCGTTCGCGCCCGTCCCAGGCAAGGCTCTTGCGAGCCACTGCCAGGCGTGCAGGAACAGCCCTGAAGGATCGCCCCATGTGCCGCGGCTCGCCGCATGAACGGGGTTGGCCAGCGCGAGCGCGGCCACGATCGCCGCCGCCGTGATCACTCTTCCCTGAATCCGTCGAGACATCCTCACCTCCACCGGCCGCGGATCAGCCCGGCGCCGTCATGGCTCCGTAGCCCGCGGACGCAACCTGCCCTCAAAAATGAGGGGTCCAGTCTGGCAGAAAGGAAGGATCTCTCACCTCTGCGGGAAGAAACTCTTGCCAAAGATCCGCCCTTACGAAATCCCGGCTTCCCGGGAATACCGCTGAGGAACGATACCTACCGGTTTTCCGCAACATAACTTCGGAATGCATCTGCAACATCATGGCCCCAAAATGGAAGAATAAAAATGCAAAAAAAGTGTAGACAAGGCTGATTCTGCGTAGTAGCCTCCCCCTCGTCGAATCGGAGGTCAGAGATGAAAAAGGAGCTGGGCCGTAACGAGACAGATGTGTCTGGCGGCGACGGGAAATCCCCGCGTCCGAAGAGTCTGACGGTTGCAATGGGCGAGCGGATTCTTCGCTTGCGAAAGCGGTGGCAGTGGTCGCAGGGAGAGCTCGCCGAGCGTCTGGGAGTCACGCGGGAGCGCGTCGGCAACTGGGAGCGCGGCGAGAACGCGCCGCCGGTCGAGGCGCTGGTCGCGCTCGGCGAGGTGCTCCGGGTGTCGGTCGACGAGCTGCTGCATGGCAAGCGGCGCGGCCGGTGGCTGAAGGAGGACGAGCTCGAAAGATTGAGCGGGCTCTTGGCCGAGGGGAGCGAGCTGCTCGGATCGATGGCTAGGCGAAAGACGAAATAAACCTTTCCGTGGTCATGAAGGCCCGGAATTCACGAGGAGGTAATCGTATGGAAGCGAAGCACACCCTTTCCACCCAGGTCCCGGCTGGAACCCTGAAACCCAAGGTGCGCCGGCCCCCGCGCCCGGTCGGCCTGAGCTGGCTGAAGCCCGAGCGGGTGCAGGAGATGCTCCGGGCGATGACCGGCTGGCGGCTGCTGCCGGGAGACGTGTCGATCGGCCGGATCCGCGAGTTCGCGGATGACGGCGCGGCGGCGGCCTACGCGGCCTTCGTGGCCGAGCTCGCGGGCCGGGACGGGCATCCGTTCAGGCTCGAACAGGCCGGCAACCGGATCATCGTGACGCTGTACGGTCCGTTGAGCCGGAAGGGCGAGCCGATGGGCATCACCACCGCCCTGATCGAAACCGCTCGCGCTCTCGGTTGAGCGCGGGAACCTGCAACCAAACGACTGAGACTGAAAAGGAGAAACGACGATGGCAACTAACAATTCGTTCGCTGACGTGATGTTGGAGTGGAAGAAGATCCTGGCGGCCTGCGCGGACAACGCGCCGGCGTTGACCGCCGCGGAGCCCCAGCGGCTCGTGGTGGAGAAGATGTTGAAGGATGCCGAGGAGCTCAAGGCCCTTCAGGATTCGCATCAGGCTTCCAAGCAGTCGATCCGGCAGCAGTTGAGCCTGATCGTCAAGGAGGGCCGGGAGGCCGCGCGCCGCTTGCAGAGCGCGGCGAAGTCCATCCTTGGCACCAGCAACGAGCGGCTGATCCACTTCAACATCAAGCCCAACCGTCCGCGGGGTCCCCGCAAGGCCAAGCAGCCCCTGACGACGAAGCCGCCCACCGAGGTTGCCGCTCAGGTTGCGGCGGCGCCCTCGGAGACGGCGTAGTCAAACCGTTCAACAGAAAGGAGACGCAACATGTCCGACAATTCATTGGCCGGAATTCTGTCCGACTGGGATGGGCTCCTGGCGGCCGTGGAAGCCAACCGGGAAGACCTCCCCTACGTCGAGCCCTGCCGTGTGCAGCTCGAAGCCAGCCTGATGGACCTGCGGGCGCTCCACGCCCGTCGGGGCACCCTGCAGGCGGAGTTGCGCCGGTCGACGCGGGACCTCCGGGATCTTGTCGCTTGCGGCAGAGAGCTGGCGGCGCGGGTCCGCTACGGGGTGCGGAGCCGGTACGGGTTCCGCAGCGACAAGCTGACCGAGTTCGGGATCCGGCCCAGCCGGAAGGGGAGATCGCCTCGGGGCAGACCCGCCCTGGGGAGTGGAGAGCAAGGGGCCCCCCGGAATCCCACCGCACCGTGAAGTAGCGAGTAGGTTGGCTGGGGGCGTGTGTTCGGCACGCCCCTGGCTTTATCCAGGGAGCGGGCTCAGCCTACAGCAAAAGGCCAGGACCCGTCTACTGGGTGGCAGAGCCGATCCTTGAAAACTGAATGAGTTGGGGGGCTCTCCCCGGTGCGGCCAGGGAGGGCCCCCTTTTTTTGGGGGGGAAATTTGCCCAGCAAGTGACAAAGGCGTGCAACGTCCAGGGTCGGTGAGGATCGCGCCGGCATCGCCGCTACGGAGACGACCCGCCGTCCCCGTGGTCTTCGCAGGGTGTCGTGGACGGGCTGTGTCGTCTCTACGGGCACGGTGTTGCGGTAGCCGTAGGTGGAGGTTACGGAATCTCGCAGACGCAAGTTTTCAACACCGGCGCAACTCCCAACTCGGGCCAAAGCCTCCAACGTACCCGTAGAGACGCCACTTGCGCCAGGCCAAGCCTGGGAAGGGGGGACGGATGAAGTAAGTCGATCCTGAAACTCTTCGTAGCAGACCCAGTAGGTCCGAATCCTACCCGGCAAGGGTTGGCCACCCACCGGAAGCGAGTCTTGCGTGGTGCCGGGGCAACCCGTCGCTGCGAA
>JBDSHF010000439.1:0-3757 GCA_039918595.1 Thermoanaerobaculia bacterium | reverse complement strand
AATTCGGAGGGCAGAGCGCCCCCAGCGGGCGAGATCCCTACTCGTACCAGCACCCGCCCACGCGGTTCCACGAGCCGCAGAAGACCTGCACGCCGCGCCGATCGGTCCATGAGGGGCAGTTGCAGTACCCGCTGACGGTCGGGCAGGACGTGTCGCAGGGGTGGAGGGCCGACGAGGAGGCGACCGAGGACATCAGGGAGGCCCCGAGCAGGGCCAAAGCGAGGAGCAGCTTCTTCTTCATTCTCCCGTCCTTTCGGATAGACGAGGGGAGATCCCCCTCATCTATCCTGGTGCGAAAGGACGGGAAACGGGGACGCTACCGTCGCCCCCCCACCCGTTTCTTCGCCTTCGGCGCCGGCAGCACCTGCCGCAGATAGCGCCCGGTGTAGCTCTCGGCGACCCCCGCCACGTCCTCCGGCGTACCCTCGGCGAGGAGCTCGCCACCCCCCGCTCCCCCTTCGGGCCCGAGGTCGATCACCCAGTCCGCCGTCTTGATGACGTCCAGGTTGTGCTCGATCACCAGCACCGTGTTGCCCAGCTCGACCAGCCGGTGCAGCAGCTTGAGGAGCTTGCCGACGTCGTCGAAGTGAAGGCCGGTAGTGGGCTCGTCCAGCAGGTAGAGCGTGCGCCCCGTCGAGCGCTTGCACAGCTCGCGGGAGAGCTTCACCCGCTGCGCCTCGCCGCCCGAGAGGGTGGTCGCCGGCTGGCCGAGGCGGATGTAGCCGAGCCCCACCTCGCAGAGCGTCTCCAGGACCCGCTCGATGGCCGGGATGTTGCGGAACAGCTCGTGCGCCTGATCCACCGGCAGCTCGAGGATCTCGGCGATGTTCAAGCCCTTGTAGCGCACGGCGAGCGTCTCGCGGTCGTAGCGCTTGCCGCCGCAGACCTCGCAGGTGACGTAGATGTCGGGCAGGAAGTGCATCTCGATCTTGATCTGCCCGTCCCCCTTGCACGCCTCGCAACGGCCGCCCGGGACGTTGAAGCTGAACCGCCCCGGCCCGTAGCCGCGCATCCGCGCCTCCGGCGTCATCGCCATCAGGTTGCGGATGGGATTGAAGACGTTGGTGTAGGTGGCCGGGTTCGACCGCGGCGTGCGGCCGATCGGGCTCTGGTCGATGGCGATCACCTTGTCGAGATGCTCGAGCCCGAGGATGCGGTCGTGCTCCCCCGGCTTGTCCGAGGCGCGGTAGAAGTGGCGCGCCAGGGCCTTGTGCAGGATGTCGTTGACCAGCGTGCTCTTGCCTGACCCCGAGACCCCGGTGACGACGGTGAACGCCCCGATGGGGAACTCGACGTCGAGGTTCTTGAGATTGTTCTGCCGCGCCCCCTTGATGATCAGCGCCTCGCGCCCCTCCCGCCGCTTCTCGGGCACCGGCACCTCGAGAACGCCGGTCAGGTACTTGGCGGTCAGCGATCTCGGGGCCGACTCGATCTGCTTCAGCGTCCCTTCCGCCACCACCTCGCCGCCGTGCACGCCGGCGCCCGGCCCGAGGTCGATCACCCAGTCCGCGGCGCGGATCGTCTCCTCGTCGTGCTCCACCACCAGCACCGAGTTGCCGAGGTCGCGCATCCCCTGGAGAGTGGCGAGCAGGCGGGCGTTGTCCTTCTGGTGGAGGCCGATCGACGGCTCGTCGAGCACGTAGAGCACGCCCATCAGCTTGCTGCCGATCTGGGTGGCCAGCCGGATGCGCTGGCTCTCGCCGCCGGAGAGCGTCGCGGACGAGCGGTCGAGCGTCAGGTAGCCCACCCCGACGTCGTCGAGGAAGCTCAAGCGGTCCTGGATCTCGGTGACCACCTTCTCGGCGATCGCCCGCTCGCGCTTGTCGAGCGGCAGCACGCCCATCCAGGCGCGGAGGTCCGAGACCGGCAGGCGCGACAGCTCGTCGATCGCCTTGCCGTGCATCGTCACCGCCAGCGACTCCGGCCGCAGCCGCCGCCCCTCGCAGGTCGGGCAGAGGTGGACCGACATGAACTTCTCGATCTCGGTGCGGATCGCCGGCGATTCGGTCTCCTTGTAGCGCCGGTCGAGCATGGGGACGACCCCCTCGAACTTGCCGGTCCAGGAGTAGCTCGACTTCTTGCCCGTCAGATTGAAGGAGAGCTCCTCCTCGCCGCTCCCCTGGAGAATCACCCGCTTGGCCTCGGCCGGCAGCTTCTTCCAGGGGGTCGAGAGCGAGAACCCCATCGCCTTCGAGAGCGTGTCCACCATCTTCAGGCGCCACGACTTCGACCCCTCGGGCCAGGGGGCGACGGCGCCGGCGAGGATCGAGCGGTCGGGGTCCGGCACCACCTTTTCGGGATCGACGCCCATCAGCGTGCCGAGACCCGAGCAGGTCGGGCAGGCGCCGTAGGGGCTGTTGAACGAGAAGAGGCGCGGGGTGATCTCGGTGAGGCTGGTGCCGCAATCCGAGCAGGAGTAGTTCTGGGAGAGGGTCTCCTCGGCCGCCCCTTCCGGAGCGAACACCACCAGGCCGCCGGCCACCTTGAGAGCGGTCTCGATGGAGTCGGAGAGGCGCTTCTCGATCCCCGGCTTGACCACGATGCGGTCGATCACGATGTCGATCGAGTGCTTCTTCTGCTTGTCGAGGGTGGGCGGCTCGCCGGCGAGCTCGACCGCCTGGCCGTCGATGCGGGCGCGCAGGAACCCCTCGCGGGCCATCTGCTGGAGCTGCTTCTTGTACTCCCCCTTTTTGCCGCGCACGTAGGGGGCGTAGATGACCAGACGGGTCCCCTCGGGGAGCTCGAGGACGCGGTCGACCATCTGCTGCACGGTCTGCGGGCGGATCGTCGCGCCGCAGCTCGGGCAGTGCGGGACGCCGACCGAGGCGTAGAGCAGCCGCAGGTAGTCGTGGATCTCGGTAACCGTGCCCACCGTCGAGCGGGGGTTCTTGGAGACCGACTTCTGCTCGATGGAGATCGCGGGGGAGAGCCCCTCGATCGAATCGACATCCGGCTTCTCCATCTGCTGGAGGAACTGCCGGGCATAGGAGGAGAGCGACTCGACGTAGCGCCGCTGCCCCTCGGCGAAGAGAGTATCGAAGGCCAGCGACGATTTGCCGGAGCCCGAAACGCCGGTGATCACCACCAGCTTGTTCCTGGGGATCTCCAGGCTGATGTTCTTCAGGTTGTGCTCGCGCGCACCGCGGACGGAGATGCTATCCATGGGACCGGTTATCCTAGCAGAGGGGGAGGGACCGACGGTGGTCCCGGAGGACGAAACGCCGGCACCCTTGGAGGGAATTCCCGAGGCGGGCAGGCCAGCTCAGGTCATGATCACTGGATTTTTTTGCAGGGGTATTCGCCACCCCACAGCAGGCGGGAGACCTTGCCGTCGGAGCCGCGGCGAACACCAGGGGAACGTAGAGCTGCCGGAAGAAGAACCGGGTCACGGAGAGCGGCTCGAGCGGCAGGAAGAACCCGCCGGTCCCTTTCAGGTAGAGGTCCCCTCCCCGCCTCTCCACGGTCAGCATCATCTTGGGAGAGACCTCGTAACGCCCCACGTAGCCGTCGAGCACTTCGGGATCGACTTTCACCGCCTTCCTTAGCGACAGGAACTCGACCTTCTCGCCGAAGAGGAGGCCCGCCAAGTCCACCTTGATCTTGTCGATCGCGCCCGTCCGGGGCCTCGGGTTGCGCATCGCGCTCAGAAGACACGCGAAACCCCCGCCGGTCCGCGCCAGCGGGGTGACAGGTCTTTCGCGACGGTCCGGAGAACGTGTCAGACGACGCGTCTGCCCCCGCGGACGAAGTGGAGCAC
>JBDSHF010000438.1:0-2669 GCA_039918595.1 Thermoanaerobaculia bacterium | reverse complement strand
CGCGGCCGAGGGCGGCGGCGACCGCCTCGCGGGTGACGTCGTCGGCCGTGGGACCGAGGCCGCCGGTGATCAGGATCAGGTCGAAGCCGGGGAGGAGATTGCGCAGCTCGGCGGCGATCTCGGCTTCCGAATCGCCGATCACCGCCTTGCGCCGCAGCTCGGCGCCATGGCGCTCCAGGAGGGCCGTCAGCTTCAGCGAATTGGTGTCCAGCCGGTCGGTGCCCAGCAGCTCCGAGCCGACGGCGAGAATGGCGGCCTTCATGGGGCGGGATGATATCGCAGGGGTTGGGATCTACCCCACTCGCCCCGCGATCAGCGGCGGCGCCTCGCCAACGTCCGCCACCGTGAAGCAGGCCGCGAACGCTTCCGCCAACCGCTGGTTCTCCCGCCGCAGATAGACCCGGGCCAGCTCCTCCCCTGCCTCCACCGCGGCGCCGAGGCGGACCCGGGTGTCGAGGGAGATCCCGAAGTCGATGATGTCGTCGGGGCGGGCGCGGCCGCCGCCGGCCTCGACCAGGAGGAGCCCGAGCTGGCGCACGTCCACGGCGGCGAGCCGGCCGGTGCGCCGGGCGAGAAGGGGGCACTCGACCGGGGCGAGCTCGAAGCGGGGGGCGCGCAGCCATGCGGGATCGGCGCCCTGGAGCGCGGCCCAGCGCTCGAAGCACTCGCGGGCGCGGCCGGAGGCGATCGCCGCCTCCATCTCCCGCCTTTCCAGGGGCTGGCCGGCGAGGCGCGCCACTTCCTCGGCGAGGGCGAAGGTGACCGCCATCAGGTCCTCCGGCCCCTCCCCCGCCAGGGCGTCGAGCGACTCGCGGACCTCGGCGGCGTGGCCGGCCCAGCGGCCGAGCGGCTGGCTCATGTCGGTGACCAGGCAGGCGGCCGGCGTGCCGAGGGCGCGCGAGGTCTCGACCAGGCCGCGAGCCAGCTCCAGCGAACGGTCGAGCTCGGGGAGGAAGGCGCCGTTGCCGGTCTTGACGTCGAAGACCACGGCGGCGGCGGCGGTCGCCAGCTTTTTCGACAGGATGCTGGCGATGATCAGCGGGATCGAGTCGACGGTGGCGGTGACGTCGCGCAGGGCGTAGAGGCGGCGGTCGGCGGGAGCGAGCCCGGCGGTGGCGGCGCCGATCGCCATGCCACAGCGGGCGAGGAGGTCGAGGCAGCGGCCGCGGTCGAGCCGCAGGTCCATCCCGGGGATGCTCTCCAGCTTGTCGATGGTGCCGCCGGTATGGCCGAGGCCGCGGCCGGCGAGCATGAAAACGGGGAGCCCGCAGCTCGCGAGCAGCGGCGCGATCACCAGCGACACCTTGTCGCCGACGCCCCCTGTCGAGTGCTTGTCGCACAGGCGCGGGACCTCCGCTGCCAGGTCCCAGAGCTCGCCCGAGTCGCGCATCGCGAGCGTCAGGGCACGGGTCTCCTCGCCGTCCAGCCCGCGGATGGCGGCCGCCATCAGGAACGCCGCGAGCTGCCCCTCGCTCCAGGAGCCGTCGGTGGCGCCCCGGGCGACCGACCGGATCTCCTCGGCGTCCAGCCGCATCCCGGCGCGCTTGCGCTCCAGGATGCGGTAGGGAAGGAGCATCAGAGACTCAGCGAATCGGCGATCGACAGGGATCGATCAGCCGGGGAAGCCGGCCGGCATGCCGCCGGGGACGCCGCCCGCCGGGGCGCGCGTCGGATCAAGGGCGGCCACCTTCTGCTGGGCTTCCGTGCGATAGGGGGACTGCGGGAACTCGTCGAGGATCCGCTGATAGGACTGGATCGCCTCCTGCGGGCGGTGGAGATCCTCCAGGGTGGTCCCCAGCTCGTGCAGGATCATGTCCTGGGGGAGCGGCGTGTCCCCCTTCTCGAGCATCCCGCGCAGTTGCTGGGCCACCTGCTCCCCCTTGCCCTGCTTGCGGTCGAGGGCGAGCAGATTGATCCGCGCCTCGGCCCCGAGCATGGTCTCCTTGTGGTCGTCGGCGTAGTCGCTCCAGAGCTTGCGCGCTTCGTCCAGGCGCCCCTCGCCGGCGGCGATCTGGGCGAGGTAGAGGCTGGCCACGGCGCCGGCGTCGGTCGAGCCGTAGTCGTCGTGGACCTTCTTGAGCAGCTCCTTGGCGCGCGTCCGGCGGGCGGCGTCGGTCGGGAAGCTCGGCTCGCCGGCGTCGGCGGGCTTGGCGCCGGTCGCCGCGACGGGGGCCTGATAGACCTTCATCGCTCCGGCCAGGGCGTGGTTGGCATCTTCCAGGCGGTGGGCGCGATAGAAGTGGATCGCGATCCCAAGCGCCACCAGCAGGAGGACGCCGCCGATCGCGTAGGCGATGTTCCGGACGTGGCTGCCGGCGTACTCGACGCCGCGGCCCATGGCGGCGGTGAAGTCGTCGCGTTTGATGTCTTTACGAGTCAGACGTTCGTTCATCAGAAAAACTCTCCCAACCGGTTCCAGGGATGACGGCGACTAGGCGTAGCGAGCGCGATAGGCTACCACAGTCGGCTTACCGCTCGATGCGCCAGCGCCGGCACGCACCGCACCCCATCTGAAAGGCTTGGCAAGTTGTTGAAAACAGAGTGGTGCGGCTGGGAGGACTCGAACCCCCGACCAAGAGTTTAGGAAACTCCTGCTCTTTCCACCTGAGCTACAGCCGCAGGCCGAGAGGATTATAGCGGCTCTCGGTGCTCCATATCGGGATCAATAC
>JBDSHF010000437.1:0-6441 GCA_039918595.1 Thermoanaerobaculia bacterium | reverse complement strand
CATGCAGACCTTCGACCAGTCGCTCTTCTCGCTCTACAAGAGCGGCCTGATCACCCTCGACGAGGCGCTCAAGCGCGCCACCAACCCGGACGAGTTCCGGCTCAAGATCCAGGGCGTGCAGTTCACCGCCGACATCTCGCGCGACCAGATGGACGAGTCGATCCAGCTCCCCGGCGAGGGGGATTTCATGAGCGGCGGGGATCTGTCGTTCGAGATCGAGCAGAATTAGGGGCGGGTCTGGGTTCATCAGGTCCTAGCGAACTGGAGCGACCTGCCCTTCGAATCCTCACCCCCTGGCCCCCTCTCCACGAAGTGGAGAGGGGGAATACAAGCCTTCCAATGGCCTCTTCCTCTCGATATCGCGCCCTCCCTCTCCACTTCGTGGAGAGGGATCGAGGGTGAGGATTCGAAGGGCAGGTCGCCCCATGGACGCGGACGCCCTGTACTTCAGCCGGTGAGAGCCTTCCTCGCGGCGGTCACCTTCGCCGCCGCCTCCTCCACTGTCCCCGCCAGCGCCGTCAAATGCCCCATCTTCCTCCCGGGCCGGGTGGTGGCCTTGCCGTAGAGGTGGAGCTTGACGTCGGGGAAGGCGCAGGCGGCGGCCCAGTCGGGAACGCCCTCCGCCCAGAGGTCGCCGAGGAGGTTGGCCATCGCGGCGGGGCGGAGGAGCTCCGCCGAGCCGAGCGGCAGGCCGCAGATGGCCCGCAGTTGCTGCTCGAACTGGCTGGTGACGCAGGCGTCGAAAGTGAGATGGCCGGAGTTGTGCGGGCGCGGCGCCAGCTCGTTGACCAGCAGGCGGCCATCCCGCGTCAGGAACATCTCGACGCAGAGCACCCCCACCACCTCCAGGCCCTCCAGGATGCCGCGGGCGATCGCGACCGCCTCCCTCTCCACCCCGGGCGGCACGGCGGCCGGTGCGATCGAGACGTCCAGGATGTGCCGCTTGTGGCGGTTCTCGATCACTCCGAAGTGGGCGAAGGAGCCGTCGAGGCCGCGGGCGGCCACCACCGAGACCTCGCGGTCGAAATCCACGAACGCCTCCAGGATCGCCTCCTGGCCATTGATCGTCTGCCAGGCGGCGGCCGCTTCCTGTGGATCGGCGATCTTCACCTGCCCCTTGCCGTCGTAGCCCCAGCCGGCCGTCTTGAGCACCGCCGGAGTGCCCAGGGCGGCGAGGGCCGCGTCCAGCTCCGCGAGCGAGCGGACCGGCGCGAAAGGGGCGACCGGGACGCCGGCGCCGGCGAGGAACCCCTTCTCCCGGAGCCGGTGCTGGGTGGTGTGGAGGACCGATCCCGCCGGCCGCACGGGCGCGTGCCCGGCGGCGGCCTCGGTGGCGGCGGCGGAGACGTTCTCGAACTCGAAGGTGACGACATCCACGCCCCGGGCGAAGTCGCGGACCGCGTCGAGGTCGTCGTAGGCGGCCTGCACCTCGCGGTCGGCGACCTGGCCGGTCGGGGTGTCGTAGTCCGGGGAGAGGGTGTGCACCCGGTAGCCCATCCGGCGGGCGGCGATGGCGAACATGCGGCCGAGCTGGCCGCTGCCGAGGACGCCGATGGTGGAACCCGGAGGAATCACCTTCAAGGCAAGGTCTCTTCGCGCACCCGCCGGGTCTGCTCGGCGACGAACTCGGCCAGCTTCTCCCGCAGCTCCGGCCGGGTGGTCGCCAGGATCCGGATGGCGAGCAGGGCGGCGTTGGCGGCCCCGGCCTTGCCGATGGCCAGCGTCCCCACCGGCACTCCGGAGGGCATCTGGACGATCGACAGCAGCGAGTCGAGGCCGTTGAGCGCGTGGCTCTGGACCGGCACGCCGAGAACCGGGAGCAGGGTCTGGGCCGCCACCATGCCCGGCAGATGGGCGGCGCCGCCGGCGCCGGCGATGATCACCTGGATCCCGCGGTCGAGGGCGCCGTGGGCGAGCTCGGCCATCCAGTCGGGAGTGCGATGGGCGGAGACGACGTGGCATTCATGGGGAACGCCGAACCGGGTGAGCATCTCGTCCGCGTGGCGGAGCGTCTCCCAGTCGGACTTGCTCCCCATGATGACGCTCACCAGGGGCGGGTCGTCAGGACGCATTTCAGTTCTCGTGAAAAATGGGGATTGAGGATTCGGTTGGTTCCCAGGGCGCTGGTTCCCGGTTATAATCCTCACCGTTCAAGTCATCGCGGGTGAAAGCTTAGCACAGGGGGAGGGGGACATCTGCCGGCCACGCGCCTGTCACAGGAAGGTCGCAGAAGGCTCACGGTGTGCCGCTCCCGCCCCACGTAGAATCCGCTCGAAACTTACGCACTTCAAAGGAGGGCTTCATTCATGGTGCGTTTCTCTAGATCCCGCTGGGTGTGTGTCCTGGCGGCCCTGTTCGTCTTCTGCGGGCTGGCCGGTTCGGCCTTCGCCCAGACCGACGTCACCACGAGCCGGATCTCCGGCACCGTGGAAGACTCCTCCAAGGCCGCCCTGCCGGGGGTGACCATCGAGGCCACCAACACGGAGACCGGCCTTCAGCAGGTGGCCGTCTCCGATGCGGAAGGCTCCTATCGCATCCTCAACCTGCCGACCGGCACCTATAAGGTCACGGCGACCCTCGACGGCTTCGCCACCGCGACCGCCGAGAGCGTCCGCCTGCTCATCGGCTCGACCCCGAGCGTGAACTTCACCCTCCAGAGCGGGCGGGTGTCGGAGACGATCACCGTCACCGCCGAGGCGCCGACGGTCGAGGTGACCAACACCCAGATCGGCACCACCATCCAGTCCGAGCAGATCAAGAACCTGCCGACCCCGGGCACCGACTTCAAGCAGCTCGTGCTGCTGACCCCGGAGACGCGGACCGACTCCGAGCGCGGCAACCTCTCCATCTCCGGCCAGCGCGGCATCAACACCAACATTACGGTGGACGGCGTGGACTTCAACAACGCCTTCTTCGGCGGCTCCACCGGCGCGGCCGAGGGGCGCGCGCCGCTGTCGATCTCCCAGGAGTCGATCAAGGAGTTCTCGGTGATCACCAACGGCGCCTCGGCCGAGTTCGGACGCTCGGGCGGCGGCTTCGTCAACGTCATCACCAAGAGCGGCACCAACAACCTGCACGGCTCCGGCTTCTACTACAACCAGCCGCAGAGCCTGATCTCCGACTTCGCCACCCCGCGGACAGCGCCCGGCGTGCGGTTCACCGGCACCACCAAGCCGGCCGACCAGAGCAAGGACCAGTTCGGCGCCTCGCTGGGCGGCGCGATCGTCCGAGACAGGCTCTTCTACTTCCTCTCCTACGACAACCAGAAGCAGGACATCACGATCCCGATCGCGCAGTCGGTGCTCGACCAGGACATCTTCGCCCGTTATCCGGTGTTGGCGACCCCGAACAGCTACGCGCAGACCCGCAATGGCCACGTCACCTTCGGGCGGCTCGATTATCAGGTCAACGACGCCAACCGCGTGATGGTGCGTGGCAACTTCACCAAGTACGACGGTGAGAACGGCACCTCGAACGGGACCACCCGCGCCGCGTCCTACAACGGCATCGAGGGGCTGGACTCGCGGTCGTACGTCGGCCAGTACTCCGGGCAGTTCGGCGCCAACCTGCTGAACGACCTCAACGTCAACTACGTCACGGAAGACACCCCGCGCGAGGACAAGGGGCTGAACCTCACCGAGGTCCAGCTCAACTCTCCGCGCGTCACCTATGGCGAGGTGAGCTTCCTGCCGATCGTCTCGACCAATGACCGCAAAGAGCTCGCCGACACGGTGAGCTACCTGCTCGACAAGCACGTCCTCAAGGGTGGCGTCGACTACAACGACACCGGCATCGACCAGGTCTTCAAGGGCAACTGGCGCGGCGTCTACATCTTCCTCAACAAGGCGGACTTCCTTGCCGGCCGGTGGTCGGAGTACCGGCAGTTCGGCGGCCTCAACGGCCTGACCGCCGACCAGGCAGGCCAGGCGAAGTTCCGGCAGAAGGAGCAGGCGGCGTTCCTGCAGGACCAGTGGTTCCTGCTGCCGAACCTCACGCTCTCCGCGGGCGTGCGCTGGGAGCGGCTGGACAACCCGAACGGGGCGATCCTCAATCCCAATGACCGCAACGCCAACGGCTCCTACAACCTGACCGCTCACGTTCCGGACGCCAAGAACCAGCTCTCGCCGCGCCTGAGCATTTCCTGGGCGCCGGATGAGAAGACCGCGCTGCGCTTCTCGGGCGGCCGCTACTGGAGCCGCACGCCGGCCATCCTCTTCGCCCAGCTCTTCACCTCGAACGGCATCCGGGGCACCCAGTTCAACATCCTGGCGCCCCAGACGGGTGGCGTCGTGACGGGTCCGCCGACCGATCCGCTGTCTCCGGGCTGGGGGAGCGCGTTCAACCCCACGGGTGTCGCGCCGATCGACTTCAGCCGCCTCACGACCATCGCCAAGCCGGGCGTCACCATTGTCGATCCGAACTTCGACAACCCCTATACCGATCGCTTCACGATCGGCGCGGAGCGGGAGATCTTCTCCCGCACCTCCCTGGCCATCGACTTCACCTACGCCGAGGCCAAGCAGCTCGAGCGCCTGACCGACACCAACCGCGCCTACTCCGGCACGCTCGGACCGAACGGCCTGCCGGCCTACAGCTCGACCCGGCCGAACCCCTACTACGACCGCATCACCACCCTGGTCTCAGATTCGCGGTCGAAGTACCAGGCGGTCACCGCCACGCTCAACCGGCGCTTCGCCGACAGCTTCAGCTTCTACGCGGCGGTGACCTACTCCAAGGACAAGGACAACGACGCCAACGAGCGCAACTTCTCGGGCATTCAGGCCGAGGACTTCAACAACCTCGACCTCAACTACGGCAACTCCAACCGCGACCAGCGCTGGAAGGGCGTGATCAACGGCGTCTGGCAGAGCCCGTACTGGGGCCTCGGCCTCTCCGGCTCGTTCCGCTACGCCACCGGCTCGCCGTACACGGGGCTGGCCAGCCGCGACCTCAACAATGACGGCATCAGCAGCACCGACCGGCCGACGGTCGACGGCGAGCACTTCGACCGCAACAGCTTCCGTCAGCCGAGCTTCTACGAGCTCTCGCTGCGCCTCTCGAAGGGCTTCAAGATCTGGGAGGGCAACTTCCAGGTTTTCGCCGAGTGCTTCAACTGCACGAACGCGGCGAACCGCTTCGTCAGCAGCGCCAACCAGACCTACGGCGCCAACCCCGCCCCTCCCGCCGCTCCGCTCACGAACCCGACGCGGAACGCCAACTTCGGCATCGAGGACGGCGTGGGCACCCCGCGCACGATCCAGCTCGGCCTCCGGTACGACTTCTAAAAGAAGCTCGATCCGTGCCGGTCAAGGGGGAGCGAAAGCTCCCCCTTTTTTATGGGCGGCGGTTTTTCTCCAGCGGCGACGGTCCGTCGTCCCGAGACGATAGGATGGCGGAGACTGCGGAGGACTGATGGGAGCTGAGATGCGCTGGGAGAAGCTCAGGTCAGAAGGGGCGCGCTACGGCGGGCTCTTCGTCCTCCTGGCGTGCGGAATCTTTGCAAGCCATCTCCGCGACGGCTATCTCTCGGACGACTTCCAGTACGTCCTCTGGGCGCGGAGCTCGCTGGCCACCCTGCTGGCCCACCTCACGATCGCATCCTATCCGCAGGTCCTTCGCCCCCTCCCGGCTCTGGCGTGGACGCTGAGCCGGCTTGCCGCCGGACCGTTCTGTCTCCATCTCCTTGCTCTCGTGGTCCACGGAGCGAACGGCGCGCTCGTCTTCGCCATCTCCCGGAAGTGGGGAGCCGCTCGTTCGACGGCGTTCATCCTGGGCTTTCTGTTCCTGGTCTTCCCACTCTCGGGCGAAACCGTTCTCTGGCTCAGCAGCGGGTTCGATCTCTGGGCGGTCTTTTTCGCGCTGCTCGCCGTGGCGGCTCTTCAGAAAGAGAAGGGAATCGGGCTCGCTCTACTCTTCTACGCCCTGGCGCTCCTTTGCAAAGAGAGCGCACTCTGCCTGCCGCTCGTGCTCCTTCTTCTCTTTCCACGCCTCCGATGGAGAAGCGTTCCGTTCTTTCTGACCGCCGGCCTCTATCTGGCTGCGAGGCTCGTCCTCTTCGGCGGGATCGGGGGATACAAGGATCATCTCGGCCGGAACGTCGTGACGCAACTGCATCCGGGCGCGTTCCTTCGCGCCCTCGCCGTCCAGGTGCCGGCGCGGATCCTGGCGCCAGTGCCGGTCGAAAGCCGTCTCGCGTTCGTCTGCATGATCGCCCTCTCCCTGATCCTTCTTCTGGGGTTTGGAGGGTCCGGTTTTCGCGCGAGAAAAGCCCTGCTCGCCGCGGTTGTTTTCGTGGCGGCGATCCTCCCCGCGGCTCCGCTGCTGCGAGTCGAGTGGGACCTCCAGGGAGCGCGTTTGCTGTACCTCCCTCTCGCCATGGCCCTGGTGGCTCTCGCGCGATTTGCCCGTCCGCCCACAAGGATTTCCACAATCACGGGTGCC
>JBDSHF010000436.1:0-3115 GCA_039918595.1 Thermoanaerobaculia bacterium | reverse complement strand
CTCGCCAAGGGGCAGATGAGCGAGCTGCCGGAAGAGGCGCAGGGGGACATGTTCCTCTTTACCCACAAATTTCTCCGCGATCACGGCTACCCCGCCTACGAGGTCTCGAACTTCTCCCGCTCCTCCGAGCACCGCTCGCGGCACAATCAGAAATATTGGCGTCACGTTCCCTATCTCGGGCTCGGTCCCTCGGCTCACTCGTTCTCCGGCACCCACCGCTGGTGGAACGAGCGCAAGCTCGGTCCTTATGAAAAAAGAATCGAGGCCGGGGAGAGGCCGATCGAGGAGAGCGAGGATCTGACGCGCGAGGACCTGGCGCTAGAGGCGCTGATGCTGGGATTGCGGACCGCCGATGGAATCGATCTCACGATTTTCCGAGAACGTTACGGCGTAGACCTGCGGAAACAGAACGAGCCGCTCATCGAGCGGCTCGTTCGGGAAGGTCTCCTGCGGATCGAGGGGAGGCTTTTGATTCCTACCCTCGAAGGCCTCGCCGTCACGGACTCCCTCGCCCGCGACTTCGAGACCGGCAAGAGCTGAACGGTTACTTCCGCTTCGCCACGATCTCCATCATCTTGGCCTCTTTGCCGTCCGGCCCCGGTGCGTACATCTCGTTTTTGAACGAGTTGTCGTCCAGCCAGGTGATGACCGACTTCGTCGTGGTCTTCTTCCCGGTCATCGGGTCAAACATGTCGCCGCTGTAGGTGCACACCTTGACGGCGGCGTCGCAGGTTCCCGTCGTATGCATGATGCCGGTTCCCATGTTGTCCACCCAGGAGTTGACATACATCTTTCCGACGTTGTCGTAGGCCTCGGTCCCGCGCCCCTCGAAGGGCATGCCCATCATGTTTCCCTTCCAGGTGTGCTCGACGTAGCGGCCGCCCATAAGAGAATCCGCGTGCATGGTCCCGGAGGACTCCACCGGCGGCTGATCCGGGGCCATCCACAGCTTGTTGGTGAAGGTCCAGTCACCCACCATGCGGGCCAGTTTCTTCTGCGGCTCCCCCGGAGTCCCCGCCTTCATCATGGCCTCCATGTCGGCGTTGCTCATGGCGGGCGCGGCGGCGGGCTGCTTCGGCTTGTCCTGGGCGAGGGCGGGCAGGGCCGCGAGGGCGAGCAGGGATAACGCGACGGTCAATCGTGCCTTCATAATGTTTCCTCCCTTGAGATCGACAACATGGACGGACGAAACGAGCGGAGCGGCTCTGGCCGGGACGATTCCAGAAGGAACGCCCCTTGAATTACGCCGTGTTACCGCATAGACTATCACCACGGCCCGGTTGCGTCAACCGAGAAACTTGTAAAAAAAGTATTGCTTACCGCTCCTCATGGCGGGGCATCCGGCTCCTGTATCATGGCCGCCCGACTGACCGCAGACCGACGACGAATCTATGGCTTACGACGCTTCTTCCATTGAAGTCCTGACCGGGCTGGAGCCGGTGCGCAAGCGCCCCGGCATGTATACCTTCACCGACCGGCCCGATCACCTCGCCCAGGAGGTCATCGACAACGCCGTCGACGAGGCCGTGGCCGGCCACGCCAACGACATCCTGCTGACGCTCTATGACGACGGCTCCCTCTCCGTGGCGGACAACGGCCGCGGCATGCCGGTCGACATCCACAAGGAGGAGAAGGTGCCGGGGGTGGAGGTGATCCTCACCCGTCTGCACTCGGGCGCCAAGTTCTCGGACAAGAGCTACCGCTTCTCCGGCGGCCTTCACGGCGTCGGCGTCTCGGTGGTCAACGCCCTCTCCTCGAAGCTGGAGGTGTGGGTCAAGCGCGGCGGCCAGGTCCACCACATGGGCTTCGCCGACGGCGCCAAGACCTCCGGGCTCAAGGTGGTGGACACCGTGGGCCAGCGCAACACCGGCACCACGGTCCGCTTCTGGCCGGACCCGAAGTTCTTCGACTCCCCCAAGTTCAGCATCCCGAAGCTCAAGCACGTCCTGCGCGCCAAGGCGGTGCTCTGCCCGAAGCTGCGCATCCGCTTCGTGCACGAGGAGCACCCGGAAGACAACGACGAGTGGTACTACGAGGACGGCCTCAAGGACTACCTGATGAGCGAGCTCGACGGCTGCCAGACGGTGCCCGCCGAGCCCTTTCTCGGCCACTTCCGCGGCAAGGACGAAGAGGTCGACTGGGCCGTGGGCTGGCTCGCCGAGGAGGAGGAGACCTCCGACGTGCTGGGGGAGAGCTACGTCAATCTGATTCCCACCACCCAGGGGGGGACGCACGTCAACGGCTTCCGCGCCGGCCTGACCGACGCCATCCGCGAGTTCTGCGAGTTCCGCGACCTGCTGCCGCGGGGCATCAAGCTCGCCCCGGAAGACGTCTGGGCCCGCTGCTGCTACGTCCTCTCGACGCGGATGAAGGAGCCCCAGTTCACCGGCCAGACCAAGGAGCGCCTCTCCTCGCGCGAGGCGGCGGCCTTCGTCTCCGGCGTCACCAAGGACTCCTTCGCCCTCTGGCTCAACCAGCACACGGCGGACGCCGAGCGGATCGCGCGCCTGGCGATCGACAGCGCCCAGACACGCCTGCGCGCCGGCAAGCAGATCAAGCGCAAGACGGTGACCGCCGGACCGGCCCTCCCCGGCAAGCTCGCCGACTGCACCAGCCAGGACCTCGGGTTGACGGAGCTCTTCCTGGTCGAGGGGGACTCGGCCGGCGGCTCGGCCAAGCAGGCGCGGACCAAGGAGTATCAGGCGATCCTCCCCCTGCGCGGCAAGATCCTCAACACCTGGGAGGTGGATTCCTCGCAGGTGCTGGGCTCGCAGGAGGTGCACGACATCGCCGTGGCCCTGGGGGTCGATCCCGGCTCGGACAAGAAGGACGGCCTGCGCTACGGCAAGGTCTGCATCCTCGCCGACGCCGACTCGGACGGCGCCCACATCGCGACGCTGCTCTGCGCCCTCTTCCTGCGCCACTTCCGGTCGCTGGTGGCGGACGGCCACGTCTATGTCGCCATGCCCCCCCTCTACCGCATCGACCTGGGCAAGGAGGTCTACTACGCCCTCGACGAGCGGGAGAAGAAGGGGATCCTCGACCGCATCGAAGCCGAGGGGAAACGGGGCAAACCCAACGTGCAGCGCTTCAAGGGCCTGGGCGAGATGAACCC
>JBDSHF010000435.1:0-6266 GCA_039918595.1 Thermoanaerobaculia bacterium | reverse complement strand
TGCGCCAGATCACCGAGGTCGTGGCGCAGGGGCGGGTGGCCGGGCTCCACGCCTACGCCGGCCACGGCCTGCGCACCGACAACGCCGGCCCGATCGCGGCCGTCCCGGGCATGGAGGAGCTGAACATCGGCCACTCCATCATCGCCCGCGCGGTGATCGTGGGCATGGACGCCGCGGTGCGGGAGATGCTGGCGGCGATGGCCGGGGGCTAGGCCGCCCCCAGCTCCCCCCGGATCGCCACCGCCAGCTCTTCGGCGAGGGCGTCGATCGCTCCCTGCTCGGGCCCCTCGATCATGATGCGGGCGAGGGGCTCGGTGCCGCTGTAGCGCAGGACGAGGCGGCCGTCGCCGCCCAGGCGCTCCTCGACGGAGCTGGCGGTGGAGGTCACGGCGGGGAGGGCCTTGAAGTCCACCTTCCGCTTCACCCGCACGTTCAGCAGCACCTGCGGGTAGCGCCGGAAGGGGGCCAGCATCGCGGAGAGCGGGCGGCCGTCCTGGTGGCGCAGATACGCCATCTGCACGGCAGTCAGCAGGCCGTCCCCCGTGCTCGCGAGGTGGCTCTGCACGATGTGGCCGGACTGCTCGCCGCCGAGGAGGATACCCTCCTTGCGCATCGCCTCCACCACGTAGCGGTCGCCCACGGCGCAACGGACGATGTCGATCCCCTCGGCCTCGAGCGCCCGCTCGAGCCCAAGGTTGCTCATCGAGGTGGCCACGATCCGTGGCGGGTCGAGACGGCCGCTCCGGTGCAGGCAGGTCGCCCAGAGATAGAGGATGGCGTCGCCGTCGCGCACCTCCCCCTGCTCGTCGGCCAGGATGCAGCGGTCGGCGTCGCCGTCGAATGCGGCTCCGAGGTCCGCCCCCTCGGCCACCACCCGCGCCGCCATCTCATCCGGAGCCGTCGAGCCGCACCGCTCGTTGACGTTGCGGCCGTCGGGCGCCGCGTGGAGCAGGGTGACCCCGGCACCGAGCCGCTCGAAGAGCTCGCCGGCATAGGTGGAAGCGGCGCCGTTGCCGGTGTCGAGCACCACCCGCAGGCCGGCCAGCGGACGCTCTCCGGGAACCGTCGAGGCGAGATGCCGCAGATAGAGCTCCCGCAACTCCGGCTCGACGGCCGGCTGACCTTCCGGCAGGTCTGGCAGCGGGCCTGACGGGCTCGCCTGGAGGCGGCGCTCCAGCGCCAGCTCGTCCTCGTCGCTCCACTTCGTCCCCAGCGGATCGATCAGCTTGATGCCGTTGTCCGGATAGGGGTTGTGGCTCGCCGAGACGACGACCCCGGCGTCGGCGCCGGTCTCGCGGGCGAGGTAGGCCACGCCGGGCGTGGGGATCACCCCCGCATAGCGCACTTCGACCCCTCCGGCGAGCAGGCCGGCGGCCAGCCAGCGGCAGATCTCGGGCGTGCTCTCGCGGGTGTCGCCGCCGAGCACCACGCGGGGGGCGGCGCCGTTTTGCCTACGCTCGCGCAGGGTCGCGGCGAGATGGACGGCGAGCGCGGTGACGGTGCCGCGTTCGAGCGGCGGCTCGCCGAAGTGGCCGCGAATGCCGTCGGTTCCGAAGAGGCGGGTCGAATCGTGGCTCAAGTTGGCTTTCCCTTTTCCTTTTCCTGCTGCGGTTGCGGGGTTTCGTTTGCCGTGCCCGGCGGCGTGATCGGCACCGCCACGGTCACCGATCCGGGAGGGGCGATCTGGATCAGCGGGTTGGGTGACACTACCTCCACCTTCTCTTCGAAGGTGAGAGCGTGGCCGTCGAGGTTGATCGGACGGGTCGAGAGCGAATCGAGACGGGTGAGCATCGGCTCCGGGCCGGTCACCAGCACCTGGTTGGGGGAGACCTCGGGCTCGCCGAGGGCCGATCCCGCCGCCGGCTTGCCCACGAACTTCGGCACGACCGGCACTCGCAGCGAAACCTCCCTCTCGAGATCCACGCGCACCGTGTTCGGCTCGATCGAGATCGCCTCCAGGCCGTCCGGGACATCATAGACATCCTTGGTCGCGAGGCTGATGTTGGCCAGCCCGATCTGGCGCTGCGACAGGTTGACCTGCACGTTCACCGCATACGGGTTGAGCTGGCGGATCGCCTTCTTGCTCCCTTTCAGGCGGACGTTCACGCTCTGCGGCCCCGGGCTGGCGATGATGAACCCGCGCGGGCTGTTGTAGGTGACGCTCGCCTCGACCACCTTCTCGCTGAATACGAGGCGATCCTCGACCGAGGCGTTGAACCAGATGCCGATGGCGATGCCTAGGGCGAGCAGCCGCAGCCCCCAGGTGCGTGCCCACTCGTTCACCCCGTGCCTCCTTGCGGATAGAGATCGGTCACAAGGTAACGATACAGGGCATTGCGCAGGCTGTTGCTGTCGAGGTCGGGGGTCAGCACCCCGTTGAACGCCACGGAGATCGTGCCCGTCTCCTCGGAGACCACGACGGCCACGGCGTCGGTCTCCTCGGTGATGCCGAGGGCGGCGCGATGGCGGGTGCCGAACTCCTTGGACAGCTCCGCGTTGGTCGTCAGCGGCAGAAAGCAGCCGGCGGCGGCGAGGCGGTCGTCCTGGATGATCACCGCGCCGTCGTGGAGCGGCGTGTCGGGTTGAAAGATGTTGATCAGCAGATCGTAGGAGACGACAGAGTCGATCGAGATGCCGTTCTCGATGTAGTTGCGCAGCCCGTGCAGGCGCTCGATGACGATCAGGGCGCCGATGCGGCGGGTGGAGAGGGTGGTCGCCGCCAGCACGATCTCGCTGAACGAGGCCACCACCTTCTGCTGCTTGGTGAGCCCCCAGAGCGGGTTGCGCCCGAAGTCGGCGAGGGCGCGGCGGATCTCCTGCTGGAAGAGCACGATGACCGCGAAGGGGAGGACGATCAGCAGGTTCTCGAGGATCCGCTGCAGCGTCGGCAGCTCGGCCAGCACGGCCGTGTAGTAGACCAGCCCGATGAACAGCAGACCGAGCACCATCTGCACCGCCCGCGTGCCGCGGATCAGCAGCAGCAGGTTGTAGATGATGACGGCGACCGCCAGCACGTCGACGGCGTCGCGCCAGGTGAGGATCTCGAGAAAGCGCAGCATCAGCCCGGCTCCTCGCCCGATGGCCCGGCGACGGCGTACCAGACGTCGAGGAACTGCGCCGTCTCGGCCACGTCATGCACGCGGACCATCGCGGCGCCCTGCCTCGCGGCCCAGGCGACGGCCGCGAGGCTGCCGCCCAGCCGGCGATCGGGCGGCGCTCCCGGCCGGGTGGAGGCCGCGCGAGCGAGGAAGCTCTTACGGCTGGCGCCCAGCAGCAGCGGCCGGCCGAGAGCCCCGAGCTCGTCCAGGCGGCGGATCAGCTCCAGGTTCTGCTCCCAGGTCTTGCCGAAGCCGATCCCGGGGTCGAGGACGAGTTGCTCCGCGGCCACTCCCAGGCTCACCGCCCGCCCGGCGGCGGCGGCCAGCTCCGCCGCCACCTCGCCCAGCAGGTCGTCGAAGTGGATGCCCCGCTGCATGGTGGCGAGCTCGCCGCGGCTGTGCATCAGCACCAGCGGGCAGCCGGCCGCGGCCACCGCCTCCCCGAGCCCGGGATCGGAGAGGGCGGTCACGTCGTTGATCAGGTCGGCGCCCGCCGCCAGGGCTTGCCGCGCCACCTCCCCTTTGCGGGTGTCGACGGACAGCGGCGCATCGGTCGCGGCGCGCAGCGCGGTCAGCACGGAGAGGAGCCGCGCGCTCTCCTCACCGGCGGGCACCGTCCGCGCTCCGCTGCCGTAGACACCGCCGCCGGGGCGCGTCGACTCGGCCCCGAGGTCGAGCAGATCGGCCCCCTCGGCGAGCAGGCGGAGCCCCTGCTCCACTGCGCGGCCCGGCTCCAGCCAGAGGCCGCCGTCGCTGAATGAGTCGGGAGTGAGATTGAGAATACCCATGATCCGCGGGCGCCCTCCCAGCTCGAGAGAGCGGTTACGGGGCAGCCGCAGGGTCCAGGTCGGGGTGCTCGGGGCTAGGGTCGCGGTCTCCATCCAGGGGGGGCGGGGGCGGCGAGGGCTCCGCGCAGGGCAAGTCTATCGTGGGGAGGGTGCAGACGGAAACGCCCGGCGGTTGCCGGGCGTTCGATGATTGATTACGGTGTTCGATTACGCGGGCTGCTCAGACCCGGTCGCCACGTGGGCGGTGACCGGGGTGATCTCGATCTCCGGCACCGCCTGGCCACTGATCACCAGCCCCTCGCCAGGGGGCACCTCGCGGTGCGGCGGGGGTTCCTGGCCGGTCATCTCGCGGATGGTGTTGTAGACCTCCTCGCCGTCCAGGGTCTCGCGCTCGAGCAGGGCGCGGGCGATGCGGTCGAGGACGTCCCGGTAGCGGGTGAGGACCGCCCGGGCTCGTTCGTAGCCGCTCTGCACGATGCGGGTGACCTCGTGGTCGATGCGGATCGCGGTGTCCTGGCTGTAGTCGGCCCGCTGGGCGAACTCGCGGCCGAGGAAGACCGGCTCGTCCTTGCTGCCGTAGGAGAGCGGGCCGAGCTCGGACATGCCCCACTCGCAGACCATCCGGCGGGCCATATCGGTGGCGCGCTCGATGTCGTTGCCGGCGCCGGTCGTGATGTCCTCCTGGGTCAGCTCCTCGGCCACCCGGCCGCCCATCAGGATGGCGATCTGCGCCTCGACGTAGTTCTTCTTGTAGGTGTACTTGTCCTCGGTCGGGAGCTGCATGGTGAGGCCCAGCGCCCGGCCGCGGGGGATGATGGTGACCTTGTGCAGCGGGTCCGCTCCCGGCGTGAAGCAGGCCACCAGGGCGTGCCCCGCCTCGTGGTAGGCGGTGATCGCCTTCTCCTCGTCGGTCAGCATCATCGTCTTGCGCTCGACGCCCATGACGACCTTGTCCTTGGCGAACTCGAAGTCCCCCATGTCGACTTTCTTCTTGTTGCGCCGGGCGGCGATCAGGGCCGCCTCGTTGACCAGGTTCGACAGGTCGGCGCCGGCGAAGCCGGGAGTGCCGCGGGCGATCACCGACAGGTTGACGTTCTCGTCGAGCGGGATGTTGCGGGTGTGCACCTTGAGGATGCCCAGCCGGCCGTTGATGTCCGGACGGTCGACCACCACGCGGCGGTCGAAGCGGCCGGGGCGCAGCAGCGCCGGATCGAGCACGTCCGGCCGGTTGGTGGCCGCGATCAGGATGACCCCTTCGTTGGACTCGAAGCCGTCCATCTCGACGAGGAGCTGGTTGAGCGTTTGCTCGCGCTCGTCGTGGCCGCCGCCCAGGCCGGCGCCGCGATGGCGGCCGACGGCGTCGATCTCGTCGATGAAGATGATGCAGGGCGAGTTGTCCTTCGCCTGGTTGAACAGGTCGCGCACGCGCGAGGCGCCGACGCCGACGAACATCTCGACGAAATCCGAGCCCGAAATCGAGAAGAAAGGCACCTTCGCCTCGCCGGCGATGGCACGCGCAAGCAGCGTCTTGCCGGTGCCCGGCGAGCCGACCATGAGTACGCCGCGCGGGATGCGCCCGCCCAGCTTCTGGAAGCGGCCCGGGTCGCGCAGGAACTCGACCAGCTCGCCGACTTCTTCCTTGGCCTCGTCGCAGCCGGCGACATCGGCGAAGGTGACCTTCACCTCGTTTTCGCCCTGCAGCTTGGCCCGCGACTTGCCGAAGGTCATGGCGCCGCGGCTGCCACCCTGCTGCATCTGCCGGATGAAGTAGATGAAGATGCCGATGAACAGCACGTAGGGCAGGAACGTGGCGAGGATCGCCCACAGGCTCGGCGTGGTGTCCGGCTTGGCCTGCTCGATCTCGACGTTGTGGTGGACCAGGTCGTTGACCAGATCCTTGTCGTAGGGGCCAAAGGTGACGCCCTTGCTGCCGTCGGCGCGCTCGAAGCCGAGCACGGTGGTCCCGCCGCGCTCCGATTCGTCGGTGAACTCGACCTTGCGCACCTTGTCGGCGTCCACTTCGGCCAGGAAGCCGGAGTAGGTCACTTCCTGCGGATTGCCACCCTGCGGTCGCGAGAAGGCCTGGAACACGGTCATCAGGACCAGCGCCACGGCCAGGGTCACCAACAGGTTCTTCACGAGGTCATTCATCCACGTTTCCAAAAGCCGCGCCGGGGCGCGAGGGGGGTCCAGCCTGCCGTCCGTCGCCGGGGTTCATTGCCGCTTTCCCGTCGCCAGCGCATATACCTCGTTGGATCGCCGGCGCGAGGCGGCCGGCTTGCGGATCGACAGCTTGGTGTAACGACGCTTGAGATCGGCGACGAAGCTGTCGAAGCCCTCGCCCTGGAACAATTTGATCAGGAAATCGCCGTTGTGCCTG
>JBDSHF010000434.1:0-6133 GCA_039918595.1 Thermoanaerobaculia bacterium | reverse complement strand
GCGGCCAAGCCCCAGAATCCCAAGCAGGAGAAGGCCTTGCGGCAGGTGCGCGACTGGGACCTGCGATTCACCCTGGAGAGCCCGGCCGCCACGGTCTACCAGGCCTGGTACGGCAAGTTCCTCGACGATGTCTACGGTGATGAGCTGGGGGAGCCGCTGATGAACGCCTTCCGCGGCACCGCCGTTAACCAGACGCCGCGCCTGGTCGAGATGATGGCCGATCCGCGCAACCCCTGGTTCGACGACAAGCGGACCCCGGGCAAGGTGGAGACCCGGGACGACATCGTCCAGCGCGCGTTCGGCGAGGCGGTCGCCCAGCTCTCGCGGCAGCTCGGCGACGACCCGGCGCAGTGGCGGTGGGGGAAGCTCCACAAGGCCGTCTTTACCCACCAGCCGCTCGGCAACAGCGGCATTCCGCTGGTGACGCCGATGTTCAACGGCGGGCCGGCCCCGGTCGCCGGCGAGGTGTTCACGGTCAGCTCGGCCTCGACCGCTTTCCGCCGCTCCTACGTCGCCCTGTTCGGGACCTCGCAACGGCTGATCGTCGATCTCGCGGACATGGGCCGCTCGCTGGTGGTCAACAGCACCGGCCAGAGCGGCCT
Organism: Thermoanaerobaculia bacterium; assembly: GCA_039918595.1. Taxonomy (GTDB): domain Bacteria; phylum Acidobacteriota; class Thermoanaerobaculia; order Multivoradales; family UBA5704; genus DATARR01. Next base: position 5,531 of record JBDSHF010000434.1, on the reverse strand, counting down.
GCTGTTCCACCGCCACCGTGAGGACCAGATCCCGCTCTGGAGCCGGCACGAATACCGGCCGCTGCTGTTCAATCGGGAAGCGGTGGAGAAGAGTGCCGAAGAACGGCTGACGCTTACGCCAGCTCGCTGAAGCTCGCGTACACCGGGTGACCCCCCGGCTCGGCGGGGCGGTTGCCCGGGCGCATCAGCAGGCCGGTGCGCATGCCGGCCGCCGCCGCCGCGTCCAGCTCGCCGCGGACGTCGCTCAGGAACAGGATTGCCGCCGGCGGCAGAGCGAAGTCCCGCGTGATCGCGAGGTAGGAGGCCGGCTCCTGCTTGGGGCCGGTGGTCGTGTCATGGAAGCCCTCGAAGAGAGGCGCGAGGTCACCGTATTCGGTGTGGCCGAACAGGAGCTTCTGGGCCTGCACGCTCCCCGAAGAGAAGACCCGCAGCCGCACGCCCGCGCGCGCCCAGGCCGCCAGCGCGGGCGGCACGTCCGGAAACAGGTGCGCGCGCAGCGCTCCCGAGCGGTACCCCTCGTCCCAGATCAGTCCCTGCAGCAACTTGAGCCCGGTCGACTTGCGGTCGAGGCTCATCAAGTGGCGGGCATAGGGGGCGCCGTCTCCGAAAGCGGGGACGGCTACCCCCTGAGCGGCCTCCTCGCCGTGCTCCTGGCGCAGCCGCGCGAGCGCCGCGGCCAGCCCGGGAGCGGGGCTGGAGCAGCAGGCTTCGAGCCGCGCCTCGGCGTAAGGGAAGAGGACCTCGTAGACGAACGAGATCGAGGTGGTCGTCCCCTCGATATCGGTCAGGACGGCCGTGACGCCGGTGGGCAGCGGCACCTCTCTACAGCACTCGGGTCGGCGGCATGTAGGACGGTCCGAAGCAGAGCGGCTGGTACTGGGCGTCGACGCCGGTCTCGGTGTAGCGCGGCGTCCATCCGGACGTGTCCTGGAACAGCCGGATCGCCCGGATCGTACGGTCGGAGCAGAGGTCGAACCAGTGGTGGGTCCCGCGCGGCACCCGGATCATGTCCCCCTTGACCACCTCGATGCTGAACACCGGTCCCGCAGGCGGATGGATGTGGAACAGACCGCGTCCGTGCACGATGAAGCGGACCTCGTCCTCGTCATGCCAGTGCTCCTTGTTGAACCGGTTGAGCATGACATCCAGGCCCGAGATGTCCGGCCTGATGTTGATCACGTCGGCGGTGGCGTAGCCCCCCTCGGCCATCAGCTTCTGGATCGGCTCCCTGTAGGCGTCCAGGATCTCCTGGTCGGCGGCGTTCTCCGGCAGATCGTCCGAGCCCTCGAAGCGGCGGTACCAGAGGCCGAGCCCCTCCAGGAACCGGGAGATCTCGGCCGGATCCTCGATCACCCGGTTCTCATCGCGAAAAGTGAGTGTGGCCATCCTGCTATCCTCCTTCTACCCCATAGTGCCCGAATCTAGCAGAAGAGAGACGGGGGAGGGCATGTTAAAGTTCCTTTCCTCCATGAGCCCACGAGATCCGCGCGATCTGCTGATCGACGTCGCCCGCCTGTTCTATGGGCGGGGTTGGATGATGGGGACCGCCGGGAACCTCTCGCTCCGCCAGCCGGACGGCTCCTTCTGGATCACCGCCAGCGGCAAGCTCAAGGGGCGGCTCCAGCGCGAGGACTTCCTGCGCGTGGCCCCCGGCGGCGGGGTGCTGGAGCGGGGGAGACCCGAGGACCGGCCGTCGGCCGAGACCAGCCTCCACGACACCATCTACCGCCTCTTTCCGGAGGCCGGCGCCTGCTTCCACATCCACTCGATCCCGGGCAACGTGGCGGCCCGCCTCGCCGAGGGGGGCGCGCTGCGCCTGCCGCCCCTGGAGATGATCAAGGGCTTCGGGATCGGGGACGAGGAGCCCGCGGTGGATCTCGCCGTCTTCCCCAACCACGCCGACGTGCCGCGGATCGCCGGGGAGATGGCGGACCGCTTCGCCGCGGCGCCGCCCCAGGTGCCGGGGTTCCTGATCCGCGATCACGGCCTCACCGCCTGGGGGCGCGACGCCGACTCCGCCCTCAATCATGTCGAGCTGTTCGAGTACCTCTTCGGCTTCCTCAGCGCCGCCGGTCCCGCTCTCGAGAGGTGAGACGACGAATGTCGATCGAAAAGGTTCGTGAGCTGGGCCAGGCCCTCCGGGAGCGGGTGGGCCGGGTGATCATCGGCCAGGAGGAGGCTGTCCATCTGATGATGGTGGCCCTGATCTCCGAGGGGCATCTGCTGTTCGAGGGCCCGCCGGGGACCGGCAAGACCCTGCTCGCGCGCGCCTTCGCCGCGTGCGTCCGGCTGGAGTTCAAGCGGGTCCAGTTCACCCCCGACCTGATGCCGGGGGATCTGCTGGGCACCAACCTGTTCAACTTCCAGACCAACACCTTCTCCCTCACCAAGGGGCCGATGTTCACCGAGTTCCTGCTCGCCGACGAGATCAACCGCACGCCGCCGAAGACCCAGGCGGCCCTGCTCGAGGCGATGCAGGAGCGGACGATCACGATCGACGGCACCTCGCACCCGCTGTCGGCCGGCTTCATGGTGGTGGCGACCCAGAATCCGATCGAGCAGGAGGGAACCTATCCGCTCCCCGAGGCCCAGCTCGACCGTTTCCTGTTCAAGGTCCTGATCACCTATCCCAGCCGCGAGGAGGAGCTGACGATGGTGAAGACCCACGGCCACCAGACGGCGATGCCCAACCTCGACCGGCTGGGGCTGACCCCGCTCTGCGACCTGCGTTTCATCACCTGGGTGCGGCAGGTCGTGGCGGGCATCCGCCTGGCGGACGAGACGGTGGCCTACGTGGTGGATCTCATCCGCGCGACGCGCAACCACCCGGCCCTGCAGTACGGCGCCAGCCCCCGCGCCGCCAACATGCTGGCCGCCGCGTCACGCGCCGCCGCCGTGCTCGAGGGGCGGGACTTCGTGATCCCGGACGACGTCAAGGGGCTGTTCAAGCCGCTGCTCCGCCATCGCGTGGTCCTCTCGCCCAGCGCCGAGGTGGACGGCCTGGGGACCGATCCGGTGCTCGACCAGATCCTCGCCCAGGTGGCGGCGCCGCGATGAGCCCTCATCACCCCGGCCCTCTTCTCCCGTCCCCACCCCCCTCCCGCACCGGGAGAAGAGGGAGAACTACGCGACGACCTCTTGTCCTTCTTTTTCCCCCTCTCCCGGTGAGGGAGGGTGGGAGGGGACGGGAGAGGGGGCCAGGGGGTGAGGGTCCGTAATGCGCCCCACCGGCCGCGCCATCCTGCTCACCGCCCTGGGGCTGCCGGTCGCCCTGCTGCCGGTGACGGTGCACATCCGGCTCTGGCCGTTCTGGCCGGTGTATCTGGGCCTGATGGCGCTGGCCATGGGCTTCGACGCGCTGTGGGCGCCGCGCCGCAAGGACGTGGCCTGCTCGGTCGAGATGCCGGGAACCCTCTACATCGGCGAGGAGGAGGAGGCCGTGCTCACCGTCAGGGTGCCGTCCGCCCGGCGGATGCCGGTGGCGGTGGCGGTCGATCTCTCGGACCGGCTGGTGCCGCAGCCGCCGCTGCGCGGACGAATCGCCGCCGGCAGCGCCGAGCTGCGCTTCCGGCTCGTCCCTACCCGGCGCGGGCGGATCGTCGTCGAGCGTGCCTGGGTGCGCTCCGCCGGACCGCTCGGGCTGATCGCCACGGTGGCGCGGGTGGAGCTCAAGCGGCAGGCGCCGGTGATCCCCAACATCCGCCCGGTCAAGGCGGTGGCCCTGCGCATCCTCACCGACCGGGAGTTCCGCACCGGCCTGAAGATCGAACGCTACAAGGGGGACGGCACCGAGTTCGACTCGCTCAAGGAGCACGCCCCGGGGGATGACCGCCGCTCGATCGACTGGAAGGCGTCGGCCCGGCACAAGAAGCTGGTGGCGCGGCAGTTCCGGGCCGAGCGCAATCATCAGGTGCTGATCGCGATCGACACCGGCCGGCTGATGTGCGAGCCGCTGGCCGGCATTCCCAAGGTGGATCACGCGGTCAACGCCGCGCTGCTGCTCGCCTACGTCTCGCTACGGGCGGGGGACCGTGTGGGCCTGGCGACGTTCGACGCCCGTCCGGGCCTCTTCGTCGAGCCAAAGGGGGGTCTGCGCGGTTTTGACGTCCTGAGCCGGATGGGGGCGCAGGTGGACTACTCGGACCGCGAGACCAACTTCACCCTCGGGCTGACCTCGATCGGCCAGCGGCTCTCCCGGCGCTCGCTGATGGTGGTGCTGACCGACTTCGTAGACACCGTCTCGGCCGAGCTGATGGTGGAGAACCTCGACCGGCTGTCGCGCCGCCATCTGCTCGTCTTCGTGGCGCTCCAGGACCCGGGGCTTGCGGCCACCGCCGACCGCGCCCCCACCGGAGTGCTCGAGCTCAACCGCGCCGTGGTCGCCGGCGGGCTCCTGCGCGACCGCGAGGTGGTGCTGCGCCGCCTGCGGCGGCTGGGGATCCTGCCGATCGACGCCGCGCCGGCGGCGGTCACGTCGCGGCTGATCAACACCTATCTCGACATCAAGCGGCGGGAGAGGATCTGATGTCCGAGTTCGTCCTCAAGTCCGCCCAGTTCCGCCGCGAGCGGGAGGCTGCCTGGCGGGAGCTGGAGGAGCTGCTCGCGCGGCTGGAGAAGGGGGGGCTGAAGAGCCTGAGGGCGGCCGAGCTCCACCGCCTGCCGGTGCTCTACCGGAGCGCGATCGGCTCGCTCTCGGTGGCGACCGCGATCAGCCTCGACAAGAACCTGCTCGACTACCTGACCGCGCTCGTCGGCCGCGCCTACATGGCCGTCTATGGCGCCAAGCGGCGGACCGGCGAGGCGATCGCGGAGTTCTTCCGGTTCCGTTTCCCCTGGGTGGTGCGCCGCTACTTCGTCTTCGTGCTCGCCGCCTACGCCTTGATGGGGCTCGGAGTCCTCACCGGCTACCGGATGACGCTGGCCGATCCAGAGAGCTACTACAGCATCGTCGGCGCCGCCGAGGCGCAGGGGCGCAACCCCGCGTCCTCGACCCCGGAGCTGCGGAAGATCCTCTACAGCGGCGGCGAGGGGCCGCTGTCGTTCTTCGCCACCTATCTGTTCACCCACAATTCGCGGGTGGGCATGCTCTGCTTCGCGGTGGGCTTCGCCGCGGGCGTGCCGGTGATCTATCTGCTGTTCACCAACGGCCTCACGCTCGGGGCGATGGCGGCGCTCTACCAGACGCGCGGCCTGGGAGCGGAGTTCTGGGCCTGGGTGATGCCGCACGGCGTCACCGAGCTGAGCGCCATCTGCCTGTGCGGCGCGGCCGGCATGGTGATCGGCTCGGCGCTGGTCTTCCCCGGCCGGCATACGCGCCTGCGCAATCTCGCCCTGCGTGGGCGGGAGGTCGCGCTGCTGTCGGTGGGCGCGGTCACCATGTTCCTGGTTGCCGGACTGATCGAGGGGATCTTCCGCCAGACCGTGCACGACGTCGCCATCCGCTGGACCCTCGCCGCCACGACGCTGGTCTTCTGGACCTGGTACTTCCTTTTCGTCGGGCGCGGCCATGAGCGCGATCTCTCTAGATAGGG
>JBDSHF010000433.1:0-9505 GCA_039918595.1 Thermoanaerobaculia bacterium | reverse complement strand
CCGCAATCCATGGCAAGCCGCTGAGGCTCTTGATGCCCGTTCTCGAAATCGAGGGAGAGCGTTTCGTCATGCTGACACCCCAGATGGCAGGAATCCCAAAGAGCGAGTTGGGAGCTCCGGTCACCCGAGCCGAGCAGTACCGCTCCGAGATCATCGCCGCCATCGATTTCCTTTTGACCGGTATTTGAGCCAATCCTATCAGCCGCGGCCAGCGCGCTGGGCGTCCGGCACCACGCGCTCCGCGGCCTGGGTCAGGAAGGCCGCTAGATCGGGGTTGCGGCTGGGGTCCCAATCCGCGGCGAGGTCAGACAGATGGGTCCGGCGCGCCGCGACGAGCCGGTCGAGCACGTCGCAGCCGGCCGGCGTCAGCGCGAACGCCGGTCGATTCGGGCCGCCGCCGTTGCGAGCTTCGATCAGAGCTCGCTGGCGCAGCTCTTCCAGCGCGAGGCCCACACGGTCGGCGGTGATGCCCCGCTCGCTGGCGACCGCGAGGGGGTCGCGCCCCGGGTCCCGCTCGAGCCGGGTGAGGAGCCAAGCCGCTAGCGGGGTCAGCGTCTCGCCGGCGCGGGCCACGATCTGCTCGATGTGCTGGCGCTGCACCGCGCGATCCGAGAGCGACGCCAGCGCGCCGTAGAGCTGCGCCTCGGCGCTCTCCTCATCGGCGGGGCGCCCGAACGCCTCCCCCGCCTCGTTGCCCGTCTCGCCGGCCGTCGCGGCGACGGTGGCCCGCAGCGGACGCTCCGGCAGCAGCCAGGCGAAGGCGAAGCCGATCGCGCACACGACGGCCGCGACCAGGAAGATGGTGTTGAGCGAGGCGGTGAACGCCGCGCCGTACGCCGCCCTCGTCGCGGGTGACATGCCGGCTAGCGCGGCGGAGGTCATGTGGCCGGCGCCCGATAGCTGGCCGCCGGTACCGGGCGACATCAGCCGGGCGAGGTTCGCGGTCAGGCGCGTGGCGAAGATCGCGCCGAGGATCGCCGTGCCGAGAGAGCCGCCGATCAGGCGGAACAGCGTGGCGCCCGATGTCGCGACGCCAAGGTCGCGGTAGTCGACCGCGTTCTGCACGGCGATCACCAGCACCTGCATCACCATGCCCAGGCCGATGCCGAGCAGCAGGATGTACGCCGACGTCAGAAAGGTGCTGGTGCCGGGGGAAAGCCGCGAGAGCAGGAACAGCCCGGCGGTCATGACTCCCGTGCCGAGGAGGGGGAAGACCTTGTAGCGCCCCGTGCGGCTGATCAGTTGGCCGGAGATCACCGACATCGCCAGCATCCCGCCCATCATCGGCAGCATCTGCATTCCCGACGCGGTCGGGCTCACCCCCTTGACCACCTGCAGAAAGACCGGGAAGTAGGTGATCGAGCCGAACATCGCGAAACCCACGATCAGCCCGACGATCGACGTGATCGCGAACGACCGCTCGAAGAAGAGCCTGGGCGGCAGGACGGGCTCCTTCGCCCCCCGCTCGACGACGACGAACACCACCAGCGCGACGGCGGCGGTGGCGATCAGCCCGAGGATCAGCGGCGACGACCACGGGTAGATGCCGCCGCCGAGGTCCGAGAACAGCGTCACCGCGCTCAGCACCACCGCGAGCAGCGCGGCGCCGGCGTAGTCGATCGCGTGGGAGCGGCGCTCCGACCGCGCGGGGAGCGTGACGGCCAGCACTCCCAGGGCCGCGATCCCCAGCGGCAGGTTGATGTAGAAGATCCAGCGCCAGGAGAGGTGGGTCGTGAAGTAGCCGCCGAGGAGTGGACCGGCGATGCTGGCGATGCCGAACACCGCGCCGAAAATGCCCTGGTAGCGGCCGCGGTCGCGCGGCGGGATGATGTCGCCGACCACCGCCTGCGAGGTCACCATCAGGCCGCCGCCGCCGAGCCCCTGGATGGCCCGGAAGAGGATCAGTTGGGTCATCGTCCGGCTCAGGCCGCACAGCACCGAGCCGGCGAGGAAGAGGACGACCGCCGATTGCAGGATGATCTTGCGGCCGTAGAGATCGCCAAGCTTGCCGTAGATCGGCGTCACGATCGTCTGCGCCAGCAGGTAGCCGGTGACCACCCACGCGAGATGCTCGAGCCCGCCGAGCTCGCCGACGATGGTCGGCAGGGCCGTCGACACGATCGTCGAGTCGAGCGCGGCAAGCAGCATGACCATCAGCAGCCCGCTGAACACCACCATCACCTGCCGGTGGCCGAGGGACGGCACCTGCGCGGCGATTCCATCAGGATGGTCGATTGTCTGGCTCGCCATCTTGCCGAAACCGTGCAGATCAGGTGCCACCCCGGATGCCTTACTTGCCGCCGGGCTGATCCAGCCAGCCGAGGTCCTCGACGTCGAACCGCGTGTCCTTGCTGGAGAAGCGGACGCTTTCCCGCGAGGTGGCGACGGCGAAGCCGTTCGCCCAGGAGTAGAGCACCTCCCCCGGCGCCCAGGTCACCTGGATGGTGGCGCCGGCGAGGGTGGTGAGCTCGGCCCCCGTCTCGGTCAACTTGGCCGCGGCGAAGGTGTCTCCGAAGTCCACCAGGACCGCGTCACCACCGCCCGGCGCGAGCATCTGGGCCATCAGCAGGTGGGTCTGGTAGCAGTTGGGGAGCTGAACCGCATTGCCGACCGCGATCTGGAAGCAGTTCACCGGGCTGTTGAGCGACGGGTCGATGGCGACTTCCGTGAACCAGTTGGTGTTGATTGTCGAGGCCTGGGTGTAGGTCTTGATCTCGCGGAGCTGACTGCTGGCGCAGCGGCTCCAGTAGAGGGCCTCGGGGTGTCCGGCCAGCGTCAGCGGCGAGGCGGGGATCGTGATCGCCGGTCCGGTCCAGGTCAGGCCGCCGTTCCATCTCCCGGTCTGGGTGTAGGCGCTGGTGCTCCAGCCCGGACCGCCCAGGGCGAGGCGGAAGTGCCCGGCGGCTCCCCCGCTCTTCGCCGCCACGTGGACGTCGTGGCTCAGGGGGGAGACCTGCTGCGAAACGTCCCAGGTGACAGCCTTGCCGTGCCCGACCCGGGTGCGCCCCGCGGAGTTCTGCTCATCTGACCAGGCGAGGTAGAAATCGCCGGTGATCCGGTTGGCGTTCATCGAGATCGAGACGGCGACCGGGTCCGGCTGGTTCGACGCCGGATTGCTGGTCAATTCCTGGAAGACGGTGGACCAGGTCTGGGTATTGACGTTGCGCTCGTAGACCCGCGGGCCGGACTGGGTGGCGGCGAGATGGCAGGCCCCCGCCGTCGCCTGCTCGTTGGAAGTGAGCAGCGAGGCGATCCTGACGCTCAGCGCCCCGCAGGGAGGGAAGGCCAGGGCGATCGACGGCTGATGGAAGCGGGTGCCGGGGCAGTTGGTGGAATCGACCACCTCGCCCAGCCAGAGCGGGAGCGCCGGCGGGGACGCGATGGGAAACGAGGTGTACTGCACCCGGTCGCCGCTCGTCCAGGCGAGATGGACGACTCCGTTCATGGCGGCGATGGAGGGCTCTGATCCCTGATAGACGACCTGTCGCGGCTGCGACCAGCAGCCGCCCTGGCAGTTGACCGCCGTCTGGCGCATGTACCAGATGGCTCCCAGCGGGTTCGACGAGGAGGGCCTGGAGACCCAGACGACCGCGGCCAGGCCGCTGCCGTCCACCGCCACGGCCGGTTGCGAGGAGACTCCGTCAGAAGAGAGCTGTTGGTAATTCCAGAGATACGGATCGGTGGGATTGGTGGTGTCGTATCCCATGTCCGTGTAGACGATGTCGGAGGTGAGAGTGCTCGTGTCCTCGTGCTCGAACACGGCATGAAGATGGTTGAACCGGCCGACGGCGATCTTGTTGCCGTTGCCGGATTCGAGGCTCGGCTTGTACCAGTAGCCCTGCAGGATCGGAGACAGGGCGGCGGCCGCCGGCAGGGCCTGCAGCGCCAGGCCGCAGAGAAGCAGAACGAGGATCAGCGGGCGATTGCGGCGCGCGAACGGGTTCATCGACATCAGGGTTCTCCTTATCGAACATAAATTGAACGCAATGAGGTACACCTCCCCCGGCGGCGTCCATGGGCGCCGGAAGAGGCGCGCCTGGAGTCAGGCGCGCGCTTCGAAAAAATGATCGGTTCTGAAAATCAGTCGAAACGGGATCAGTGATCCGCGTTCAGCGCCGGCACCACGTCCGGAGCTGGCGTGAAACAGACATGGCAGCGCGTGCCGCCCCAGGTCCCGCAGGCGGGAGCGCTCGTCCACTGCCCGCCGGAGACGCCGGTGAACAGCATCAGGTTGCTGACGCCGGGACCAAGGCTCAGCCCTCTTTGGGGCACCGCCGCCCAGTGCCCCGAGAGCTCGAGCGACACGACGGCGGGCAGTTCGTAAGAAGTCTTTTTGCCCCGGTTGACGAAGCGGTAGCGGACGGCGAGCCGCACGACTCCCGCGAAGGCCCCCTGCGCGGGATCTTCACCGGCGGCTTCGAGGGCCAGCTCGGAAGCCGGCTGCGCGGCGTCCGGTTCGAGGATCCAGGAAACGTCCCAGAGGCCGCAGGGAGTGTCGACCGGCGCGCTCCCTGGCCAGAGGGTCGAGCCTCCGGGATGGAGGGCGATCCGGGAGGAGCTGCCGTCGGGCGTGACGCCGTCGACGTAGAGGTCGATGTTCGGTGGCGGGGCCACCGACACGTTGCACTCTCCCCGGGGGGAGATCGCTCCCCAAGGGTCGACGACGGGACGGCCGGAGCAGAGGCCCGCCCGCAACTCTTCGGTGTCGACCGGCAGGAACAAAACCGCCGCGGGATCGAGGACAACCTTCAGAGAACCGGTCTGGATGATGGGGGGCGTCGCCGCCCCCGGTTGCGCCGCGAGCGGCGATGCCAACAGGCCGAGCAGACAGAGGCATGAGAACTTCAAGATAAGACGCAAGGGAGGCCCTCCTGTTTCGCCCTCGAGGGCGGGAGATCGGGACGCTGCAAGGCAGCCCGAAAGTCTGGATCGCCCCTCTACGCGGAAACGCGGGGAAAACGGGCTCACGGATCAGCGCGGAGGGCTCTCCGGCAGCCGCTCCAGCCTGGCGAGGAACCGCCGGGCCTGGGCGATCTGCGGCCCGGTGCCCCCGATGCCGGCGAGCCGTTCGATCCCCTGCCGCAGCCCGCTCTTGGCGCCGGCGAGGTTCCCGCGGTCGCGCTGCACCACGGCCCGCCCCTGGAGGGCGTTGGCAAACCCCTGGGGCTCGTCCCCGAGATGGCGCTGGAAGAGCTCGCAGCTCTCGGCGTAGGCGGCCTCCGCCGCCGCGAGGTCCCCCCGCTTGCGGGCGATCGCCGCCAGGCCGTCGAGGGCCAGGGCCGCCGTCAGCTCCTGCGGCGGATCGAGCCGGCGGCACATCGCAAGCGCCTCGCGAAAGGAGCCCTCGGCCGCCGCGAGACGGCCCCGCTTCTCCTCCACGGTACCCAGGTAGTTGAGGGTGCGGGCGATGTCGGGGTGGTCGGGGCCGAGCAGGTGCCGGCGGACGGCCAGGATCTCCCGGTAGGAGCCCTCGGCGCCCTCCAGATCGCCGCGCTGGAACAGGATGGACGCCAGGTTGCTGCGCACCCGGACGGTCTCCGGATGGTCCTCTCCCAGCACCTCGCGGCTGAGCCGCAGGCTCTCCCCGAAACGCGCCTGCGCCGTTCCCAGGTCCCCCTGGCGCCGGGCGAGCCACCCCTGGTTGTTCAGGCCGTCGGCCAGCGACTTCCTCCCCTCGCGTCCGGCCCGGCGGGCGATGTCCACCGCCTCCGCGAAGCCATGGGCCGCCCGGTCCAGATCCCCCGCCTCGGCGGCGACCAGCCCCAAGCCGTTGAGGTCCTCGGCCAGCGGCAGGGCGCGCGGGCCGAAGAGCCGGCGCTCGATCGCGATCGACTGTTCATAAAGCCGCCGCGCCTCCGGGCCGTCCCCCCGCTGCCAGGCCACGTGCCCGAGCAGGGTAAGGAGGGGGGCGGCCTCGCGCTCCGCCTCGCGGCCCCCCTGGCGGGAGCGCAGGGCGAGCGCCGCCCGCAGGTGCTTCTCGGCGTCTTTATAGAGGCCGAGGTTGGCGTAGACCTCCCCCACCGTGCCCAGGAAATCGGCCCGCCACTCCGGCGCGGCACCCGGGTCGTCGATCAGGCGGCGGGCGCCCTGGTCCAGCAGTTCCCGCACGGTGAGGGTGTCGCCGCGCGTCTGCTCGGGATCGGCGCCGCGGAACAGCCCGGTGAGGAATCCCGAGATCGCCTCCGCCCGCTCGCGCTGGCGGTCGATCTCGTAGGCTTGCCAGGCCGCGGTGGCGGCGAACAGGACGAGGAAGACGGCGAAAGCCGCGGCCAGCTTGTGGCGCCTCACCGCGCGCCCCAGCCGGTAGGCCAGAGTGGGGCGACGGGCCGCCACCGGCCGGTGCGCGAGATGGCGCCCGACATCCTCCGCCAGCGCCGCCGCAGTGCCGTAGCGCCGCGCGCTGGCGGGCTCCCGGGCGGTCGCCACGAGGGTGTCGAGATCCCCCCGCAGCCGGCGGGCGAGCCGGCGCCCTTCAGCCCCTCCGGTCAGTGCCCGGACCGCCTGGCTCGGCGGCCGCGCCGCCCAGCCCGGCCCGAGCTGGCGCTCTGCCGCGGCCGGGCTCTTCCCCACCAGCAGCTCATAGAGGAGGATGCCCAGCCCGTAGACGTCGGTGGCGGTGGTCACCGCGCTACCGTCGAGCTGCTCGGGGCTGGCGTAATCCGGAGTCATCGGCCGTTGGTGGAGATCGGTCAGCCCGCCGGCGGACTCGGCCGGATCGAGGAGCTTGGCGATCCCGAAGTCGAGGAGCTTGGGCTCGCCGTCCGCTCCCACCAGGATGTTGGCCGGCTTCAGGTCGCGATGGACGATCAGGCGCTGGTGGGCGTACTGGACGGCGGCGCAGACCTTGAGAAACAGATCCAGACGCGCCTCGATCCCCAGCCCGCGCGCCGCGGCGAACTGGGTGACCGGCTCCCCCGCCACGTACTCCATGACGAAGTAGGGCCGGCCGTCGGCGGTGGAGCCGCCGTCGTAGAGGCGGGCGATGTTGGGGTGGGCCAGACCGGCGAGGATGCGCCGCTCGTGGAGGAAGCGGCGGACGATGCCGTCCGTGTCCATCCCGCGCTTGATCAGCTTGACGGCGACCTGCTGCTCGAACCCCGCCTCGTCCCGAATGGCCAGATAGACCGCGCCCATGCCCCCCCGGCCGAGCTCGGAGACGATCCGGTAGGGGCCGATCAGCCGCCCGGCCACCGCCGTCTGCAGATCCTCCCAGAGGCCGGGGGCCACGGCCGCCACCCCTTGTTCGAGGCGGTCATCCGCCTGCTCGTAGGCCGCGAGCAGGGCGCCGACCTCGGCGACCAGAGAGGGATCGCCGGCCGCCGCCGCGTCCAGCCAGACGCCGCGGGCGGCGAGCGGCTGGTCGAGCGCGTCGCCGAAGAGCTGCTTGACCCGCTGCCAGCGCTCAGCTTCCATCGCCTCCGCGCTCGCGCCCCATCTCGATCGTCAGCCAGGCCTTGGCGACCGCCCAGTCCCGCTTCACCGTCGCCTTCGAGATCCCCAGGGCGGCCGCGGTCTCCTCCACCGTCAGCCCGGCGAAGAAGCGCAGCTCGATGATGCGGGCCTGTTGCGGGTCGTGGGCCTGGAGGTCGTCCAGGAGCCGGTCGATGGTGAGGATGTCGGCCTCCTCGGGGGCCGCGGTGGCGAGCGACAGCTCATCTTCGAGGGCGACCCGAATGCCGGCGCGCTTCTTGGCCACCCGCGCCCGGCACTGATCGACCAGCACCCGCCGCATCACCTTGGCCGCGATCCGCAGGAAGTGCAGCCGGTCCTGCCAGTCCACCCGCCGCTGGTCGAGCAGGCGCAGATAGACCTCGTGGACCAGGCTGGTCGGCTGCAACGTGAGATTGGCGGCCTTGCCGCTCAGCAGCAAGCCCGCCAGCCCACGCAGCTCCTCATAGACGACGGGGATCAGCCCGTCGAGCCGGTCGCGCTCCGCCGGCGATTCCGCGCCTCCGGGAACGTACGCGTCGTTGGACTGCGAGTTGTCCATGCCGTTGCCTCTGGGCCAAAGCTGATTCGAATCGAATAATTCTTATGCTGCTATACGATATCATGGAGGGCACCCAGCGTGGCATGCACCGCCCCAACGTGACGCGGCAGGCTCCCCGCCAAGCGGGGTTCGATCCCAGGGATTTTTGTTTCCGGCCCCGCGAGCGGCCAGACCGCCATCGCGGAACGCGGTAGGCGGGAAGCGGAATTGATGACTCCCCTCCCGGGAGATGACAGCAGCCCCGGAACCGGCGGAACGAGCCCCGGAAACCGCGACACAATCCCGGCGAATTGTGTCGCAATCCCCACGGGGGCCGTGCCGCCCTTCGCGGGGATTGCGTGCCCCCCAGCGGGGGCGCTGCCGCAATGGGCTGGGCACGCGTCGCACCCCGGGGGGCTTGTGTGGCAGCTCCCGGGGATTCTACCGCCCCCACGGGGCTTGTGCCGCGGTTGCAGGGGACCGTGCCGCGCCCCGCGGGGCTTGCGTCGCAATCCGCGGGGCTCCACAGAAAAAACAGGTAGGCGCGTCGCTTCCCCGCAGAGCCGGCAGGGAACGGATCGGAACAAGATAGAATCCCGCCCATGACGCCAGATTCACCTTCCTACGACGCCGTCATCATCGGCGGCGGCCCGGCCGGATCGACCGCCGCCCTGGTCATGGCCCGCGCCGGGCTGCGCGTGCGGGTCCTCGAGCGGACCCAATTTCCCCGCTTCCATATCGGCGAGTCGCTGCTGCCGCGCAACTTTCAACTGTTCAAGGAGCTCGATCTCCTCGAGGGCCTCGCGGGGATTCCCAAGGTGGAAAAGAAGGGGGCGGAGTTCATCGTGGGGAATGGTGGGGAGCCCTCGCTCTTCCCCTTCACCATGAGCCTGGGGGGCGAGACGGAGTCGTTCAACCTCGAGCGCGCCCCCTTCGACGCCCGGCTGATGGAGATCGCCCGGCAGGCGGGCGCGGAGATCAGCGAGGGAACCGCGGTGCGCAAGATCCTGCGCCTGGAGGATGGGAATGTCGAGATCGCCACGGACGAGGGGAACCTCTCGGCCCGCTTCCTGATCGACGCCAGCGGCCAGTCCACCCTGCTCGGCAAGCACCTGGGGACCCGCCGCGTCCTCCCCCACCTGAAGAAGATCGCCTACTTCGGGCACTTCGAGAACGTCTGGCGCCGGCCTGGGGACGAGGGGGGGTACATCGTGATCGTGGTCTGCGAGGAGGGGTGGTTCTGGATCATCCCCCTCGACGAGACCCGCACCAGCATCGGTATGGTCATGCACGATCACGAGGCGCGCAGGGTGGGCTTGCCCCCCGATCAGATGCTCGCCTGGGGGATCGCGCGCTGCCCGGTGCTGCGCGAGCGCACCGCCGGCGCGACTTTCCCCACGGAGACCCACGTGCTGGCCGATTTCAGCTACCGCTGCGCCCCGTACGCCGGCCCCGGCTACTTCCTGGCGGGGGACGCCGCGACCTTTATCGATCCGATCTTCTCCACCGGCGTCTGCATGGGGATGATGAGCGGCG
>JBDSHF010000432.1:0-8796 GCA_039918595.1 Thermoanaerobaculia bacterium | reverse complement strand
GGCTTCAGGAAGACTTCTTGGCGGCGGATTTCTTCGCGGACTTCTTGGCCGGCGCCTTCTTGGCTCGCGTCTTCGCCGCCTGGGTCGCCGCGGCCGAGCGCTCCTCGGCGCCCTTGGTTCGCGCCGCCCTGCGGGCCGCCGCGGAACGCTCGGCGACGGTGCGCTGCGAGGCAGCCGATTTCGCCTGCTGCGAGAGCGCCTGGTGCGAGGCGGCGGAGTGCCCTTCCTTCTTCAGCGCCGCGGTCGTCGCCTTGGAGCGCGCCGGCGAAACCGTCTTCTTCGCTCCCTTGGCTCCCGCCTCGAGGTCCTGTTGAGCCTTGTGCCGCGTCGCTTCCGGCGCCGTCCCTTTTTTGGGCGCCGGAACCTTCACGCCGGCGCGGCGCGCTTCCGAAAGGCCGATCGCGATCGCCTGCTGGGTCGACCGCGCGCCGTGCTTCCCCTCCTTGACGTGCTCGATCTCCTGGTGGACGAACTCGCCGGCCTGTGTGCTCGGCGCCTTGCCTTCGCTCTTGTCCTTTTTGGCCTTCTCGATCGTCTTCTTCTCGGGCATGACGGCGGCCTCCTGTCGCTCTACGTTTGAGATTTTCTTGTGCAAGGTTTGGACCAGCCAGGCAGCGGAGTCGAAGTTTCTGTGTCTGGTGTCGCGTCGGGTACACTTTTGCCATGAGAGGCGATGGAGTGATCCGGTCTGGCCTGGCGATCGTCATCGTTTGGATGCTGCTGGTTCCACGACTCGGCCTTTCCGAGGCCGCGGATCGTGCGGCGCCGTTGGTCGTCGGCGACACGTTCACGATGGATTCCAAGGCTCTCGGAGAAAAGCGCCGCATCAATGTCTACCTGCCGCCCGGCTATAAGGAGGCGCCGGGTTCGCGCGTTCCTGTGCTCTACATGCCGGACGGTGGGCTCGCGGAGGATTTCCTGCACATCGCAGGCCTGGTACAGATCTCCGTGACCAATGGGACCATGAGGCCATTTTTGCTGGTAGGGATCGAGAATACGCAGCGCCGTCGTGACATGACGGGGCCGACGGAGAACGCGGAGGACAAGAAGATCGCCCCGCGGGTGGGGGAATCGGCAGCCTTTCGAAAGTTTATTCGAAATGAGCTGATGCCTGTGATTCGAGAGCGCTACCGTACGACCGGTGAAACCGCGATCGTGGGTGAATCGCTCGCCGGCCTGTTCGTGGTGGAGACTTTTTTCCTGGAGCCCGATCTGTTCGATACCTATGTCGCCATCGATCCCAGTCTCTGGTGGAACAGCGAGAAGCTGGTCCATGGCGCCGCCGAGCAGCTTCGCGCCCGGCCCAAGCTGGAGAAGACCCTCTATCTTGCCAGCAGTGATGAGAAGGTCATCGCGGCGGTCACGCAACGACTTGCGGGAATCCTGACCGCGAATGCGCCACCGACGATTCGCTGGCATTACGACAGTATGCCCGACGAGCAGCATTCAACGATCTACCAGCCCGCGGCTCTCAAGGCGTTTCGGCTGGTGTTCAAGCCAAGCGCGAGCGGTCGCCAGTAGATCCAGCGGGTCCCCGCCGCTTATTTCGCGGTATCCTTCTGAGAAGCGGTATACTTCCGAAAAGCAAAAACACAGCGGACTTCGTCGGGGATCATTCCTCGCGGCAAGGATCTCGTTCCCATGACGGCAATCCAGAGACGCTCGGGTCTTTTCGGAATCGGGCTCGCTTCGGCATTCTTCCTCTTCTGGGGGATCGTCAGCGCGGGGACGGCGGCGGCCGTGCTTCCCGCCGGCCCGGTCCATCTCGTCCATGACTTCTTCCCCGGCGAGTTCGAGGGAGATCGGCCGCTGCCACAGCTCACGCGGCTCGGGGAATCGCTGTTCTTCGTCGCGGCCGAGCTCGAGACCGGCCAGACTGTCTGGCGCACGGACGGCACGGCGGCGGGCTCCCGCCGTGTCCCGGTCGCGGGGGCTTCCGGCGTTCTCGACGACGCGAAGATCATCGGTACCGTCGGCGGACACATCTTCTGGACGGCGAGGTCCGCGGCGGATCCCGAACGCCGGGTGCTCCTTGCCGCCGGCGAAAGCGGCGACGCGACCGTCTTGACGGCCTGCTCCTACGACGCGAAGCCCTTGGAAGAGCGCTTGTTCTTCGTGAACTGCGCCGCCACCGGACACGGGATCTGGTCGACCGACGGCACGGTCGCGGGGACGGGGCCGGTCGCGGCCCTGGCCGGCCAGGGCGACGCGGGGAGCCTGGAAACGCTCGCCGGCCGCTGGCTGGTGTTCAGAAAAGGCTCCGCGCTCCTCGCCTGGGACGTGGCGCGGGCTCGCGTCCTGCATCTCCTGGAGGGACAGGAAATCGGCGAGATCCACCCCACCGGCGAGACGCTGTTCGTCATCACCTGGGACAAGAACACGCAACGGCAGAAGCTCTGGGCGAGCCGCCTGGATGCGCCGCGAGCGTTGCAGCTCTTCGCCGCGGTGAAGATCGGCGTCGCCGGTTGGCGGGATGGGCGTTTCTATTTCGGACTTCTCGCCGATTCCCGGGCCGATACCGTGCGTCTCTGGTCGTCAGACGGCACCCTCCGGGGCACGCGTCCCTACACCGGTTTGCGGCCCGACGCTTTCGGCTTCCTGGCCGGTCAGCTCGGGGCGATCGGCTCCACGACCCTGATCCCGGTGCCCGGCTACTACTCGGGGGGCCTGCTGGCGGCCGACGACACGAAGCACGAGGTGCGCGAGATCGTGTCCGCGTGCAAGGGGAAATACCCCTGCCTGGGGAGCTCGATGTCGGACGTCACCGTGATCGGCGGCCACGCCTTCGAGGAGATCAACCACCGACTCGTGCGGACGGACGGCACCGCGGAAGGATCGGCTTTCGGCTCCGGCCTCGTCCAGGTCGATGCGGCGAGCTTCGGCGTCGTCGAGGGGCACCTGCTCCTGGGGGCCCTCCGGCAGGGGGTGCGGCAGCTCTGGGAGACCGACGGCACGGCGACAGGGACGAAGGCGCTCTCGGACGGTACGCGCGACCGGCCGTTCCGCGTCGAGGGGCCGCCGATCTCCTACAACGGCGCCCTCTTCGTGGCCGCCGACCGCAAGCCCGTGGGGCAGCAGCTCTGGCGGATCGCCGGCGGGCGGACAGAGGCGGTGACCGATCTGCGGCATCTGGCGACCGGCGTTTCTCCGTTCCAGGCGTTTCCGGCCGGCGATCGCGTCCTGCTCAGGGGCTCAGAGTCTTACGGCTGGAAAGGCGCCGCCGAAGACGGCTCGGCGGAAGAGGTCCCGGACTACAACGACGCCTGCGCGGAAGCCTTCGAGCCGTGCCCGACCCCGACGATCGCGGTGGGCCGGCGCCGGGTCTTCATCAAGGCTTTCGAGGGGTCGCTCTGGACCACGGACGGGACCGCCGCGGGCACCGTCCCGGTGACCGTTCCGGAAGGCGGCATCCTGGAGCCCGCCGCTCTGGGCCCGCTGGGCGAAGGCGTCCTGGTCCTCACCCGGAGCGGGGGGCTGTGGAGCAGCGACGGCTCGCCGGAAGGTGGATCGCGGTTCATCGCTCAACTGCCGTTCAACCTCAATCACGCGGAGCGGTTCAAGCCGGTCTTCGCGCCGGTCGCGCTCGGCGCTTCGACCTTCCTGTTCCGGAGAGCTCCGGGGTCCGGCGGGCCGGCCACGGCGGTGCTGGAGGTCTGGCGCACGGATGGGACGGCGGCCGGAACGCTGCGCCTGGCTTCGACCCCGTTCCTCGACAGCTATTCGTCAGAGTTGAGCCCCGTCGTGGTGGGTGGGCGTCTCTTCTTCCGGTTCGGCGGCACGATCTGGACGAGCGACGGGTCGGCCGAGGGGACCCACCCCCTGCCGGCGCAGTTGCCGGGCGGAACCTTCGCCCTGGCCGCCGGCAACGGCACGCTCTATGCCGGCGCCGGATACCAGGACGCCGACGAGGAGCACGAGACGCTGTGGGCGATCGACCCCTCGGCGCTGACGGCGAGCCTTCTGGGGACCTTCGGTCAGGTGAGCGCCGGCGGCGTCGGCGCGAATCTCGGCAGCGTGCTGGGCGACACGCTCTTCTTCGGGGTCAATGACCCGCACGGAGAGACGCCCGAGAAGGTCTGGCTCACCGAGGGCACGGCGGCGAGCACCCGCCCCCTGCCAGATCCGCTATCGAGCCTGACGGCGGCGGCTTTCTTCACCGCGGGCGGCCGGCGCTACTTCACGGCCTGCGAGGCCGAGCACGGCTGTGAGCTCTGGTCGGCCGGCCGTCTCGGCGAGGACCCCGGGCTCGTCGCCGACCTCTGGCCGGGCCGGCGGGGGAGCGATCCGGAGATCCTGGCGATCGACGGCAACTCTCTCCTGTTCGCCGCCACCGAGCCCACCACCGGACGCGAGCTCTGGAAGCTCGACCCGCCGGCCGCCTCGCCGCCCGGAGCCCGCGCCCAGGACCCGCCGAAGCATCTGGTCTCGCCGCGATTCTTGCCGCACCACGAGCCCGCGCGGAAGTTTCATCACCTCGGGCGCCGGTGGGCCATCTGATCTAGCGAAACGGCCATCGTCGTCTACGGCCCCCACGGTCCGGAAGTGCGGAGTAACGGTGGAGGGAGACCGGCAACCGGTTTTCGGCCTGGCGGCAGTCGAAGGTCGAGGTGGAGACCCCGCTTCTCGAGGAGAGGGACTGACCCTATCACTTCGCGACATCATGAAGGAGCCTGCAGGTAGTCCTGCCGTTGAGCGCGTCAGAGAGAAGTGACTTCGGCACCGGAAGGGAAACATGTTGCCTGGTCCGTCTATAAAGGCGGATCAGATCCGGCGACAGCTCGAAAGCCTCGGGCCTTGCCGCTCCGATCGCGAAGGAGTGCTCATGAGAGTGAGGCGCCGCGCGGTGGAGAAGAACGTCGACGGTCAAGGGGGCATCGGGAGCAAGCGAGGCATGTCACCTCTTCCGTTCCCTCTCGCTGACATCCTCGAGCAGGAGTATGTCCGGCTGCACGGAGCGGACGGCGATTTGCTGAGACGACGCTGGGAGCTCATTCCCGACGAGATCACCAATGGCCGCGAGCTCGCCCGCCAACTCGCCCAGCGACTGACGAAGCAGAAGGCACCGGAGATCCACTCGTGGCGCCAAGCCGCAGCGCACGACCCCATCTACAAGAAGGCGATCGCGGAGGAGATCAATCGCCTGCTGACGGCGAAGAAGTGGCTCTTCGACCAGGAGAAGTTCGAGGAGCTGAAGCGCGCGCCTTACAACGAGCTGGGCGACGTCGATGATTTCCTGGATGAAATCTGCACTGACGATGCCGACAAGGGACCCGACGGCGTCGATCCGACTCCTGACGCCATCGTCAATCTCAATCGGCAGATGTTCGACGAGCTCTTCCACGACCAGGTGCGGCCGGCGGCGGAGTCGCGGCTCGCAGAGATCATCAAGCGGATCCACCATCGAGCGAAGAACGGAGAGCCCCGGACGGGGCTGGCGATTTCCGGCGGCGGAATCCGTAGCGCCACCTTCGCTCTGGGCATCCTTCAGGGGCTCGCCCGCAAGCACATCCTCGAGGCGTTCGACTTCCTCTCCACCGTTTCGGGAGGCGGTTACATCGGAAGCTGGCTCTCCTCCTGGGCCCGTCGCGACCCCTGGGGCATCCGCGGTGTGGCCGCCTTCCTCGCTTCGCCGCCCAGCAGACGGCTCGATCCCGAGCCGGCGCCGATCCGTCACCTCCGCGTGTTCAGCAATTATCTCACCCCGCGGCTCGGCGCGTTCTCGGCTGACACCTGGGCGCTGATCGCGACCTACCTCCGCAATCTGGTGCTCAACTGGCTCGTGCTGGTGCCGCTGTTGGCTGCGCTGGTCGCGATGCCTCGCCTCCTGGTGAGCGCCATGGTGCACAATCCTGGGGGTAATGCGGTCACTATCGCCACCGGCGTCGGACTGATCCTCCTGGCGATCGCCCTCCTCAACTTGGTCTACGCGCGCCCGATCAGCGATTGGAAGAAGCGCAGCAAGTTCACCGACGGGAAGTTCCTCCTTCGCTGCCTCCTGCCATTCCTCGCCTCCAGTGCTGCCCTGATCCTTGCCTGGGCATGGCTCTCCCACCCTGCCAAGAGCCCGGACTTATCGACTTTTATGCTTTGGACCACGATTATCAGCATGGTTGCTTTCGGGTTCTTCGTCGTCCAGTTCCTCAGCCGGGAAGTCGTCGACAGGAAAGTGGACGACCGGGAGCACGGGCGTCTCCAGCGCATCGCCGGTGAGGTTGTCGGATCCCTGGTGGCAGGTGGGGTGGCCGGCACTCTCGTCTGGCTCGCGGCGAACAAGCTGTTCGAAGACCCACTACGGAAGCTCGAAATGGTCAGCGGGGTTCGCTGGCCCATCGATCAGCCGGGAACGCTGAGCGCGAGCACCGCTGCCTACGCGACCTTCGGTATCCCGGTGCTGCTCGGCATCCTTTTTTTGCAGGCGACGATCTTCGTGGGTATCGCCGGCAAGACGAATCACGACTTCGATCGAGAGTGGTGGGCGCGGGCGTCGGGCTGGGTGCTCGCCGCCGGTCTGGTCTGGATCATCCTCTGCGCGGTCACCATCTACGGGCCGGTTGCCATCTACTACTTCCCGCGCTCCGTCCGCGCCCTCGGGGGGGCCGCCGGGATCTTCTCCCTCCTCGTTGGCTGGAGCGCGAAGACGAAGGCGAAGACTTCCGCGGACGGGGAGAGCGCCATTACGAACGGCTTCGCCCGCGCGCTGTCCGTAACGGTGCCTCTCTTCGTCCTGTTCCTGCTCGCCATGGTGTCCCTCGGCACGACCAAGATGCTAGCTCTCGGAATGCCGCCCCATGTATCAGACGAAACGGTAGAACGGGAGTCGCGATTCGGCGGGCTCGCGCAGCGCGAGCGCCCAGAGAAGATTGCCGAGACGAGCGTGAGTGTCAAAGAGACCTTGGTCGCCGATCTTCCACGCTGGCGCGCCTACAAGCATCTACACGTCGTTCAGCACGCCAACCCGGTCCACGTGCTTGTCTTCTTCCTCGGCAGCTTTGGCCTGGCGCTGGCCGCTTCGTGGTGCATCGGGGTGAACGTCTTCTCGATGCATGCGATGTACCGGAACCGGCTCGTCCGCGCCTACCTCGGCGCCTCCCGCTGGAACCGTGCGCCCAACGCCTTCACCGGCTTCGACCCCCACGACAACCTGTTCATGCACGAGTTGCGGCCGGAGTACCTCTGGTATCACAGCTTCCGCGACCTGGGCTGTGCGGTCGACCAGCTCGAGCGCCATGCGACGGCTGAGCTCCAGACACTCTACCGTGAGTGGACGAAGGCGTTGGGCAAAGTTGCGGACCAGGTTCTCCGCAACCTCAAAGAGGACGACAGCGACCCGGCGTTCTATCAGGCCTTCAACGTCGTCATCGCAACAGCCGATCTGGCGCCGGCGGGCCCGCAACACGAGGTCCTCAGACCGTTGCGCAACCGCCGATTCATCGAGCGGGCTTTTGGCGACGAGATCTACCCCTCGCCGATGCCGCTGCTGTGCGTGCAGGATCTGAGAGATTGGGAGAGCTTTCCCGAGGGGTTCCGCGCCACGCCTACGGCCGCGGCGTTGAAGGGGCTGTTGAAGCGGCCGGACCTCTCCGGGACGGGGGACCTGCTCGCCGAGATCAACGAGGTGATCGCCACAGCAGACCTCAGGAAAGATCATAATTTTCAGCACAATATCGACGTTTCACGCTTTTCCCTGGCGGATGGCGCCCCTGTCCATCGCATGATCGAAAATCGCCTTCGCATCGACGCGGCGCTTGCCGGTCTGATCGTTCCCCTGCAGCGGCCGAAGGCGCTCCATCTCATCGACATCTGTCTCAACCTTTCGGGCGGCGAGCAACTGGCGTGGCAGGAACGGAAGGGGGAGTCGTTCACCGTCTCGCCGCTCGCCTCCGGCAGCCACATTCTTGGCTACCGTGACACGCGTCAGTACGGGGAGATATCGCTCGGCACCGCGGTCACCATCTCCGGCGCCGCCGCCAGCCCGAACATGGGGTATCACTCCTCGCCCGCGCTCGCCTTCCTGATGACCCTCTTCAACGTGCGTCTGGGTTGGTGGCTGGGGAACCCCGGCTTGGCAGGTAACGGAACCTACATGCGACGCAACCCGCGGTTTTCCCTCGGGCCGCTGGTGCACGAGGCGACGGGAAACACCAATGAGAAGTTCGCCTACGTCTACCTCTCCGACGGTGGGCATTTCGAGAACCTCGGGCTCTATGAGCTGGTGCTCCGCCGCTGTCACTGCATCGTCGTCAGCGACGCGGGCTCCGACCCGAAGTACGCCTACGACGACCTTGGCAATGCCGTGCGCAAGATACGCGTCGACCTGGGGATCGAGGTCGAGATCACCAAGTCCGGGATCATTCCTCCCAGCCAGAAGAAGCCGGGTAAGTACTGCGCCGTCGGTACCATCCACTACCCGGCAGTCGACGGGAAGAACGCCGTGGAGGGCGAGTTTCTCTACATCAAGCCCGTAGTGTACGACGACAAGGCGCCTCAGGACGTGCTGACCTACTCCAAGAAATCGGCCGAGTTCCCGCACGAATCGACGGCCGACCAGTGGTTCAGCGAATCACAGTTTGAGAGCTATCGCCGGCTCGGTTCCTATGCCATCGAACAGATCTGCGCGGCAGCGGGGAAGCCCGTCGACTCAGTCTGCGAGCTCATCGAAGCCGCGAGGCGCTACTTGAGCGCGGTCGAGGAGAAGGCGGCCGTCACGGTTTCGTCCCCTGAGCAAGAGAATATCGGTCCTTCAGGATCAACGCCTCTGGCGCCGCCCGATTCGCCGCCAGCAACTCCGTCACCCGT
>JBDSHF010000431.1:0-7729 GCA_039918595.1 Thermoanaerobaculia bacterium | reverse complement strand
CGCCGCCGATCTTCTGCATGGCGTTCCATGGCGTCTGCGTCCTCAATATGCCCTACAGCGGGGCGATCAAGACGAACCTCTACGGCGCGTGGCTGCGCCTCACGGGGGCGCGGTTCACGCTCGCGAGCTGGCGTCTGTTCGGGATTCTCCTCATTGCCGCCGGCATCGTCCTCTTCTGCGCTCTCGCCGGGCCTGCCCTGCCGCCCTGGGCGATGGCGGTCTTCCTCGCCCTGCTGCTGACGGACGGGACGGTGCTCCTGGCCGGCCGCTTCGACTGGGGGCCGGTGGCCCTGTCCCTATCGGTCCGGCTCGCGCTGCTCGGCCTCTGGATCGGGAGCGAGGCGGGGGAAGGGCCTTCTGTCCGGAGCTCCTTGGGCCTCGGCGGCCTGGTGGGCTTTGCGGTGTTCGAGAAGCTGAGCGCGCTCGTGCTCATTCCGCCCCTGGTGGCGATGTTCCTCGGCAGCTCCCGGCGAAGGGAACGCCGCCACCTCCTGGCGGTCGTGGCGGGCTTCACGGCCGGGGCCTTACCGCTCGCGGCCGTCCACCTCGGAGCGCTCGCCGTCCGCGGCCAGCCGATCTCCCTGGGAGTTGGTCCGGGGGTGAAACGCTCGCCGGCAGGCTTCCTGGCCTTTGTGGGGGATTATCTCGCGCTGGGGCAGGGAGGGATCGTCCGGAGCTTCGTGCTGGGGCTCGACCGCCTGCCCTGGCTGGAGATCCTGGAGGTCGCGATCGCCGCCGCCGTCTGCGCCATCGTCGTGGCCATGGCCGTGGGCAGGGAAGGCCGGGAATCCCAGCCCTCCAGCCGCGGGGCGGGGATCGCCGTTGTGAGCTACGGGGCCGTCTGCCTCGGCCTCTACTTCCTGCCGCGCCCCACCTGGGTCCATCACTGGCTCCTGGGGACCCCTTTCCAATACGCGGCCGTGGCCCTCGCGCTTCCGGCTCTCCCGCGGGGGACGGGGAGACGGAAAGTCCTCGCGACCGCCCTCGCGGCTCTCACCGTCCTCTGGCTGGCCGCGCGGCTCCCGGTCCTCGTCCGGACCGAGCAGGCCCTGGCGGCCGGCCGGGCGTCGGCGGCCTGGGACCCGTCCCTCGCGGAGATCGGCCGGTTCGCGGCCAAGCGGCCGGAAGGGGCGATCTTCATCGCGTCGGACTGGGGTGTGGCTACCCAGATCCTGGCCTTCTCCAGCGGCCGGCCGGGTCGGGTCTACGAGCCGTTCTGGCGCTACGAGGGGGCGGCGCAGCTCCGGGCGATCGAGGAGAAGAGCGGAGCCCGCATCCTCTACCTCGTCCGCCTGCGCAATCCTCCACGGACGGTCCCCGGAGCCCTGGAACACATCGAGCGCGACCTCCTGGACGATCCCCGCTGGCGCGAGGTGCCGGTGGAGGCCGAGGCGGCCCGCCTGAAGCAGGTCCTCGTGCGAAAGCTCGAAGGCGGGGCCGGCGCCAAGCAGGTGATCCAGAGATATGCTTCAGAGGCGCACTTCCTGCTCTTCCCAGGCGGCGAGGTGGACGTGGATACTCCTGATGATTTCTCGCTCCTGTCACAGAGAGGACTGAAGGGTCGATGAGGGTGTTCGAGGTCGTCATCGCGCTGCTGCTGGGCGGCGCCGCCCTGGCCGCCCTGGCGCGGCGGATGGGCGCGCCCTACCCGGCGCTGGTGGCGTTCGCCGGCGCCGCGCTGGCGCTGGTCCCCGGCCTGCCGACCCTCATTCTCGATCCCGAGCTCGCGCTCGCGCTGTTCGTCGCGCCCGTCCTGGTCGACGCCGCCTTCGACGCCTCGCCGCGCGACCTGCGTGCGAACTGGCGCGCGGTCACCAGCCTGGCCCTCGGCGCCGTCGCCCTCACCATCGCCATCGTCGCCGTCGTCACGCGGCTGCTCGTCCCGGACATGCCGTGGGCGGCGGCGATCGCGCTCGGCGCCATCGTCGCGCCGCCGGACGCGGCGGCCGCCACCACGGTGCTCAAGCAGCTCCGCCCACCGCACCGGCTGCTCGTGATCCTGGAGGGAGAGAGCCTGTTCAACGACGCGAGCGCGCTGC
This sequence comes from Thermoanaerobaculia bacterium, assembly GCA_039918595.1. Classification (GTDB taxonomy): domain Bacteria; phylum Acidobacteriota; class Thermoanaerobaculia; order Multivoradales; family UBA5704; genus DATARR01. Next base: position 5,690 of record JBDSHF010000431.1, on the reverse strand, counting down.
TCGTCTACCGCCTCGCGGTCGGCGCCACGGTCACCGGCGTCCTGTCCGGGTGGAGCGTGCTGCCGATGCTGCTCGTGGTCACGGTGGGCAGCGTCGTCCTCGGGCTGGTGCTCACGCGGCTCAGCCTCGCCGTGAACGCGCGCATCAACGACGTCGCGACCGCAGTGGTGTTCCAGTTCTGCGGGACGTTCGGCGTCTGGGTGCTCGCGGAGCAACTGCACCTCTCGGGCATCATCACCCTGGTGGTCTTCGCGATGGCGGCGTCGCGCCGCGCGCCCGAGATCATGCCGGCGCGCATCCGCATTCCCGCGTGGGCGGTGTGGGAGGTCGCGGTGTTCGTGCTGAACGTGCTCGCGTTCATCCTCGTGGGGTTCCAGCTCAAGTCCATCGCCGTGCGCGGGGCGATCGGGGCGCGCTACGTGGTCGTGGCGGCGGTGGTGTGCGTCGCCGTCATCCTCGCGCGCATCGCATGGGTGACCGGCGCGGCGGCGTTCAGCCGGTGGCGCTGCCGCCCGCGCCCGGACGGGAAGCCCGGACCGCGCGACGCCGTGGCGCTCGACGCGCGCGGCGCGGCCGTGGTGGGATGGTGCGGCATGCGCGGCACCGTGACGCTCGCCGCCGCGCTCGCTCTCCCGGCCGGTTTTCCCTATCGGGACCTGATCCTCGTCACCGCGTTCGGGGTGGTGCTCGGCACCCTCGTGTTCCAGGGACTCACGCTGCGGCCGCTCCTGCTGCGCCTGCGGCTCGAGGATGACGGGACGGTGGACCGCGAGGTGCGCTCCGCGCGGGTCGAGACGCTGCGGGCGGCGATGGAGGCCGCCGTGGCGTGCCCGGGCGCCGAGACCGCGGAGCTCGTACGGCACCGTTACGACCTGCAGTTGCGTCGCGCGGAAAAGGAGCTCGGAGCGCCGGAAGAGGCCGCCGCGGATACCGACGGCCTGGAGGCGGACGCGGCGGTCGTGCGCGCCGCGACCGAAGCGGCGCGGCGGCGGCTCCTGGCGCTCCGGGCCGACGGCACGATTGGCGACGCCGCGTTCCAGCGCGTCGAGGAGGAGCTCGACTGGGCGGATCTCGACTGGGCGCAGTTCCTGCGCACGGCGGACGACGAGGGATAAACAAAGGAGAGACCTACGATGGAGATCATGCGAAGCGGCTCACGCCCGTCGGGGAAGGGCCCGGCCGATTGGTTCACCGGCACCGTCCGTATCGACCCTCTCTTCGCGGCCAACGCTCCGGCGCGGGCGGCCGGCAACGCCGTCACCTTCGAGCCCGGCGCGCGCACCGCATGGCACACGCATCCCCTCGGGCAAACGCTGATCGTCACCTTTGGGGGCGGCCTCGTGCAGCGGGAGGGGGGGCCGATCGAGGAGATCCGGCCCGGCGATGTCGTCTGGTTCGAGCCGGGCGAAAAGCACTGGCACGGCGCGTCGCCGGCGACCGCCATGCAACACATCGCCATCAACGAAGCGCTGGATGGCAAAGCCGTCGACTGGCTGGAAAAGGTCAGCGACGAACAGTACAACCCAAGGTAGCGACGGCAGAGCGGAACGAGTCCGCGCAGCGCCTCTTCGCTCGCGCGGGGTTCCGGCGAACAATGATCGAGATGACGCGCGAGTTGGAAGGCGCCGCGGGATCGGCCCGGCTCGAGCCCCTGCGCTTCGCCGCCGGAGTCCGGTCCGTCCAACTGGCGTAGAATCGCGGACAGGAAGGCTCTGGCCAGATCAATGGAAGACGAAGTATTCGACGATACTTTGAAGCTCGCGGGATGGCTTCTTGCGCACCAAGTCTACACCGCCGCAAGAGGTGATGCTCCCATGCCAATCGCATGCTTCCACCATGACTCCCTTGATTCTCCTCAAATGGTTGCGACCAAGGGGAGCTCTGATTCCTACAATGACCATGTGCTTGCGGGAAGAGTGCTCATTGCAGATCAAGAGAGTCAATTGCGTCGTTGGGCCTTCTCCTATGAGGAGGATCTTGGGCCTTCGGGTAGAGCCTTGTTTCTGGAGGTGGGTGGAAGGGGTTTCGGTGACGCGGTCACGTTCGTCCAGCGTTACACCTTCGGCAACGATCACGGCCTCAGGCTTCTTGGTGACCTCGAAGTGGTCGGCGAGGAATTTCTGCAACCTGAGAGGCTAGAGTCCCGTCATTGGCGCTATCTCATGACTGAGGGCGCTACGAACCATGATCTGGCAGGACAGAACTGGCTGGCTTGGGTTTCGGCCCGTGATCATACCCAGGCCAAGCTGTACTTGGGAGAATTCAGCTTTGTTGTCCCTGAAGGTTGGATTTTCGAGCAAGCTCAGGAGGGTCACGGCTGGAAGATCATCAGGCTTCTTCCCTGGCAGCACAAGGGACTTGAACCAATCATGATGAGTCTACTCTCAACCTATCCGGATCAAGCGACACTCGAAGATGTGGTCGAAGGCCGAAAGGTCGAGCTGCTCGGTGAGGGAGGCGAGGTTTTGGAGGCAACGATCTCCCAAGCTCTGCCGTCGCTACCTTTGCTAATGGCGGGCCGCCTGAGTTGGACCGGAGAGACGGAAGGCCGGAGCTTTAGGGCACAGAGAGTCTGGGTGCCGACAGATGCGCCAGGACGATTCCTCGTGCTTTGGGCGGCTTCATTTAGCATGGAGAGTTGGGAATGGGTAGTTCGCGCCCTTGACGCGGTCCTGACCTCTCTCGAGGTATCGCAGAGAGGGAGCGGGGAGTTACCAAGGGCCGATGGCGATTCCAGATCATGGCTAACGAAGCTCTGGCAGAAGTGGCGGCCGTAGCGGGTCCGGGGGCGGCTGGCGAAGCTCAGCCCCAAGCGCTCCTGCCACTTCTCGAGGAGCGCTTGGGGTCTCCCTGCTCAAGACGGACGCGGGACCGTCGACAGCTTGCCGCCGCGCTCGGCGCCCCGGAAGAGTCGGCGAGCCAGAGCTCACTAAGGCCCAGGGCAGAAGGGCCCGCCGCAGAAGGAGAACTGGTATTCCCACAGACCGTTGATGCATTCGTAACGGTCCTTCGGGGTCGTCTGCCCGCCCTCGCAACTGCAGATGGGGCCGGCGGTCACATTCCTGATCGTTCCATTGGTGCAGCAGGGCGTACAGTAGGTGGTGACGCCATCGCACGTGATGGAGCCCGGCCCCGACGGACAGGTCTGACTCTGGTTCACGGCGCTGCAGGTGTTTCCGGTGCACGAGACGGGAGCATTGAGATCCCCACAATTGGCGGTGCACGTCGCTTTCGTCGGGAGACCACCGAGGGTAAAGGGCTGCTTCACCGGCGCCGTGGCGCTGGAGCTCAGCACCGGAGCGGAGAGGGTGAGGGGTGGCGCCGCAACGGGGGGCGGTGTGGCCAGGGCGCCGGCGAGTACGACGAAGCTCAAGACTGCGAACATGTCGACACCTCCTTCAGTTCCGGTGCCGTGCGTGGCACCGGAAGCTCTATAGCGATGCTCAAGATTGAACCCCCTGACATCACAGCCCTCGCGCATTTGTTGTCTCACAAATACAGGTGAACGTCAATATCGGGTGCCGGCGCGACCAGGGACTGGCCAGCCAGTCCCCAGCCGAAAGATGCCAGCCGCCGCCCCTATGCTTCGCCGCCGGAATCCGGTCCGTCCAACTGGCGCACCTCGCACTCGAGATCCCACTCATCGCCGTGGACCTCGAGGAACCGCCGGGTGTGCTCGATCGCCTCCTCCTTCGACTTCGCCTCGAGGATCGCGTAGCCGCCAATGACCTCCTTGGTCTCCGTGAACGGTCCATCGACCGTCGACAGCTTGCCGCCGCGCAGGCGCACGCGCACCCCTTCGGAGGTCGGCCGCAGCCCGGCGGTGTCGATCAGGACGCCAGCCTGGGTCATCTCTTCCATCAGCCTGCCCATATCGCCCATCAATCGCTCAGTGGGTGCCTTGGCCGTCTTCTCGTCGATCCGGATCATCGAAAGGAATCGCATGGGGTCTGGTCTCCTGGTTGTCGTTTGCGTGGCGCGGGTCCGCCAGATTCTCCGGCGCTCAGCACCCGCTCCTAACCTTACGTCGAACGAAGGCCAGCCGAATCGACAAGACAGGCGACCAAGGCCCCAACCCAGGAAATTCCAGCGAGAGGACCTCACTCGAAGACAAGGATGATGCTAACTAAGAAGGAGCATCCGCGAAGAGGCTGAAGACGGGCCACCAATGGGCGGTAAAACCCGACCGCGGAACTGAGGCGCAGACCGTCAATCCCTACCCCGCCCGCCACACCGGCCGCGTCAGGCACGTCGGCCCGCCCTCGGCTTTCAGGGAGATCTCCCGGCCGCGGTAGGTGAGCACCTCGCAGCCGGCCTCTTCCAGGCGCCCCTGGGTGATCGGATTGCCCTCCAGCATCAGGACCTTGCGCGGCGAGAGAGCCAGGACATTGGGACCCTGGGTCGCGAGCTCCATCTCGGGCACCTCGATCAGGCGGATCCCCCGGTCGCGGAGGAACCGCCAGAAGGGGACGGCGAGGAGCGGCGGATAGACCACCGCGAGGTCGTGATCCACCAGGCTGATCAGGGAGAGGAGATGGAGGCAGGCCTCGGGGCCGCCGAAGTACGGCAGCTCGACGGGAAAGACCTCGACGCCGAGGGGAGCGAGGATCTCGCGCAACTGGCGGAGCCCCTCGGCATTGGTACGGAAGCCCTGGCCGGCCGCCAGGGTGTGGCGGTCGAGCCAGAGGAGGTCTCCCCCCTCGGCCGTGGCCTCCCCCTCGAGAGCGGCGAAAATGGGGACACCGACCTCCTGAAGCCTCTGGCCGAGCGCCTCCTCCTCGCCACCGCGCAGCGCTTTTCCCATCCGCAGGAGGATCGCGCCGCGGTCGGTGATCAGGACGGGATCGAAGACGTAGATCGCGTCCGCCCGGTCCGGCTGGGGCTCGGAGTGCTCGATCACCTCGGCACCGGTGGCGCGCAGCAGGGTCACGAGCGCGTCATGCTCGCGCCGGGCCTCCTGGAGATCGATCCGGGAGGTGTAGTGCCAGCGTATCGGGTCGGCGTCGCCGAAAGTCTCATCCGGACGGCGAACGAGGACCCGCTTCAGGGGCTCGACCATGCTCTGACAGCCATAGGGGTTGGTCACGCTCGTTGATCCTCCTCGTAGATCCGCGCCTCGATCGACCCGCGGAGATCCCGCAGCCGAAGGCGGAGGCCACGGACTGTATCTCTCCGCTCCTCCGCCCAGACGCCGGCGGACCGCAGATTGAGGTGTGCAATATAGGCCGCGGTCTCGCCACTTGCAATCGCGCTCAGGGTCGCGGCGGCCGCCTCTCCCTGGGCGTTCCGGAACCCCCGTTCATGCAGCTCGAGCCCGATCTCCGCGAGGGCGGCACAGTGCCCGGCGATCTCGATGGGGATGTCGGTCGCGGGCTGGAGATTCTCCTCCGTGCGATCCTGCCAGAAGCGGTCGAACGCGGTGGCGTCCGCGTCCACGGTCTCGCGCAGGCGGAGCGACCGTTCGCGCGTCTCTACCAGGATCGCCTCCGCCCGCTCGCGAAAGGGAACGTAGACCTCGCGCCGCTTCGAGCCCTCCGCCGCCTTGATCGTATGCCGCGCGACGGTCTGGAGGACGCTCCCGGCGAGCGCGCCCATCAGGGCCGCGGCGCTCCCGGCTCCCGGGGTGTTCCTGCCGGCGGCGAAGAGATCCAGCAGTTCCAGGGTGGTGCGATTAAGGAACGAGTCGTCGG
>JBDSHF010000430.1:0-4469 GCA_039918595.1 Thermoanaerobaculia bacterium | reverse complement strand
TTGCGCGACTCGTCGAGGTCGAGGGTCTCGACGAAGTCGGCGAGCTGGGCGTCGGGCCCCTTCTCCGTCCACAGGCGCTGGATCCGGTTCGGCCCGCCGTTGTAGCTGGCGAGGGCCAGCTCGACGTTGCCGTCGAAGCGGTCGAGCAGCTCGCGGAAGTAGACCGCTCCCAGCCGCACGCTCATGGCGGGATCATAGAGCCCGTCCGGGGAGTAGGAGACCCCCTCCTTCTGCGCCACCTCGCGGGCCGTCAGCGGCATGAGCTGCATCAGGCCGCGGGCGCCCACCGGGCTGGTGGCGCGGGGATCGAAGGCGCTCTCCTGGCGGATGATGCCGGCGATCAGGTGCCCCGGCAGGCCGGTCGCGCGGGCGTACTCCCGGATCTGGTCGCCGAAGGTCAGCGGGTAGTAGGCGAAGAGGATCTCCGCCGGCACGCTCGCCTGATAGGGGCCGCCGAGCGCCGGGAAGGCCTCGCGCAGCAGCACCAGGCCGGTGCGCTGCTCCCCCTTGTGGCAGAGGATCAGACCCTTGAGCGCCAGCACGTCGCGCGGGCTGGCCTTGCCGGCCACCAGCTCCACCTCGCGGCTGGCCAGCTCGTCGAGGCCGAGATCGGTGAGCAGCTTGGCGCGGCGCAGCGCCGGCTCCGCCGGCCAGTCCCCCGCCGTCCCCTGGGCGATTTCGGTGACGGCCGCCGAGGCGGTCTCGCCGAGGCGCGTCAGCGCCTGACGGGCGTAGAAGTCGGAGGTGTCCGAGGAGACCACGAGCTGGCGGTAGATCGCGTGCGCCTCCTCGCCCCGCCCGAGCGCCTCCAGGGAGCGGGCCTGCCAGTAGCGGCCGCGTTGCGCGTCGCCGTCCTCCGGGTAGATCTCGGCGAGCACGCTCCAGGAGCGCACCGCCGCCTCGTGGCGGCCGGCCTGGTAATCCCGCCAGCCGCGCTCCCACAGGTCGCCGGAGCCGGTCTGATCGAGAGGATCGATCCGCCGCAGCAGGCGCAGGGTGTCGACCGCCGGGTCGAGCAGGCCGGCGTTGACGAAATCCTTGTAGAGGCGGTGCAGGGCGCCGGCCGAGAGCTCCAGTTGAGCGTGGGTGCGCACCAGCTTGGCGAGGGAGACCGCGGCGGCGTCCGCCTCGCCCGCCTCGGCCATCGCCAGCACCCGCTCCCACTCGAGCGAGGCGCGCTCGCCGGAGTCCGCCGGCATCAGCAGGCCAAGGACGCCGAGCGCCTCCCGGCCGTCGCCGCCACGCGTCAGGCTGCGTGCCTGCAGCAGGTGCCACTCGAAGTCGCGCTCCTCGTCGGGGACCTGATTGAGGGTGAGGATCGCCGCCCGCGAGCTGTTGCCGTCGAGGAACGACTGGGCGCGGCGCAGCACGTCCTGGGGGGAGAGCAGATGCGCCCAGTCGATGCCGCCGTCCGGAGCGCGGAAGGCGTGCACCACCTGCATGGCGTCGGCGGAGAGCGGGTCCGCGATCAGGATCCGGCGTCCCGCCTCGCGCTGCACCTGGGCGTCCTCCAGATGGCGGCCGATCTTCCAGGCCAGCCGGTCGAGGTCCTCGCCCAGCTTGCCGTCGACCTTCGCCTCGCGGGCGCGGGTGATCAGACCGAGGGCCACCTGCGGCTGGCGGCCGGCGGCGAGCTCGGCCGCCTCCAGGAAAGCGGCCGGCCGCAGCGGCGAATCCGGGTAATCGGCGATCAGGCGGGTGTAATGGGCCTGCGCGGCGTCGGCGTCGCCACGCTTGGCGGCGCTCTCGGCGAGCACGAAGAGACGCCAGTCCTCGAGCGAGCCGCCGGGAGCCGGAACGGCCGCGAGGAGCTCGCCGGCCAGCCGGGCATTCCCCGCCTGGTGAGCGTAGAGCCCGGCGACGACCTGGGTCTGGGCGGCCTGGTCCGGGTGCTGGGCGGCGATCGAGTCGAGCTGCTGGCGCGCGCCTTGCAAATTCCCCTGGCGCAGGGCGCCGGCAGCTTTGGCGTACAGATTTCCTGGGAGTGTGGGGTGCTGCTGACGCCCGAACTCCTGGGGGCGCACAGTGAGAGAGGCGGCGGGCTGAGGCGAGCTGATCAGCACAGAGACGGTGAACAAGGAGGAGACGATCAGGAGAAGAACGGCGAGCGAGCGAGCCTTGTACGTCTTCATGGGCCTCCAGTCTGACCAAGGGTGGCGACTGCACGGGTTGTAAAACTCACCGAGACCACCCGAGTCTCGGCCTCATGTCGTCGGGTAAGGTGTCCCCAACACCTCTGCTAACCCCTAGGATACGGGGTACATTCCCCGATCGTCTACCCCTTTTTGCACAAAATCTCATCTTCGTAGTGGCGTTTCACTTTTTCTCTGTACTGCTTTGTAAGATCTGCCGACTTTTCGCCGCTTGCGGGGTTCCGGATGGCCCGCATGTTAGGATCTTTTGCCATGTCGATTCTGGAGCTCCTGGGATTCCGCCGCGGAGGACCCCCGCGCGGCGCGAGTGGTGACACGGAAACGGTCCGCGCGATCGTCCGCGAGCTGGAATCGCTGCCGCCGGAGCGGGCCCGCTACCTCGCCGCCTTCGCCTTCATCCTGGCCCGCGTCGCCAACGCCGATCTCGAGATCAGCGACGGCGAGACCCAGCGCATGGAGCAGATCCTCCGGCAGGTGGGGCACCTCACCGAGGAGCAGGCCCGTCTGGCGGTGAGCCTGGCCAAGGCCCGGCATCAGGTGGAGGGGGGCACCGAGAGCTTCCTGGTCACCCGGGAGTTCCGGGAGATCGCGACGCGGGAGCAGTGCGTCGAGATGCTCGACTGCCTGTTTGCCGTCTCGGCCGCCGACGACTCTATCTCCGGCATCGAGGAGGTCCAGATCCGGCAGATCACCAGCGAGCTCGGGCTGGAGTCCGGCGACCTCGCGGTGATCCGCGCCCGCTGGGCCGACAAGCGGTCGATCCTGCGGGGTCTCAAAGACGCGCGGCAGGGCGGCCCTCCCGGGTTATGATGCCCCCCGCGAACCGTGGGGTCTCCGCAGGTGGCTGCCCGAAGGCGCTCCGCCCCTTGGCTCGGCTGAGAAATTCCTAGAAAGAGGTAGTCGATGGTGCGTCGGGATCGCGATCGGAGAGCCGCGGGCTGCTTCCTGCGGGTGTTGCTGGTGCTCGTTCTCCTCATCCTCATCGTGGGCGCGTTCGCGGGGTTCTACTCCGGGGCCACCCCGAAGCTGACGGTCGAATCCGCCCTCAAGGGGATCGGCCGCCGGACGCCGATCCAGATCCGGATTGACGACCCGCAACGGGTCCAGAAGGTCCGCGTCGAGCTGCTCCAGAACGCGGACGTCAAGCTGTTGATGGAGAAGACCTTCGAGCCGCAGCCGGCGTGGAAGCTCTGGGGCTCCCCCCCGCCCGCGGTGCTGCGGGTCGACGTCGGCCGCGAGACGGTGCAGGGGCTGCGGGCCGGCGAGGCGACCCTCCGGGTCACCGCCGAGCGCGCGGGCTCGCTCTTCCGCCGGCCCGATCCTGTCGTCCAGGAGATCAAGCTGCCGGTGCGGCTGTCGCCGCCGACGCTGCAGGTCTCGTCGAGCTTCCATTACGTCAATCAGGGCGGCAGCGAGGTCGTGGTCTACCGGGTGGGCGAGGGGGCGGTCAAGGACGGCGTCCAGTCGGGCGACTGGTGGTTCCCGAGCTATCCGATGCCGGGCAGCAACGACAAGCAGATGCGCCTCGCCTTCTTCGCCGTTCCCTACGATATGACGGACACCTCGCGGGTCCACCTGATCGCCATGGACGATGTCGGCAACCGCGCCGAGGTCAGCTTCATCGACAAGTTCACGCCGCGCCCGATGACCACGGATACGATCCAGATCACCGATGCGTTCATGAACAAGGTGGTGCCGGAGATCATGGGCCAGACCTCCGAGGTCGCGGACCAGGGGGACCTGCTGAAGAACTACATCCAGATCAACCACGATCTGCGCCGGAAGCAGGCCGAGACGCTCAAGGAGATGGGCGGCAAGTCGGAGGCGAAGTTCCTTTGGACCCAGCCTTTTATCCCGATGCCCAACGCCAAGATCACGGCTGCCTTCGCGCAGCGGCGGACCTACGTCTACAACGAGAAGTCGATCGACGTCGAGGATCACCTCGGGTTCGACATGGCCTCGGTGATGCACGACGCCGTGCCGGCCTCGAACAGCGGCAAGGTGGTGGTGGCGCGGTTCTTCGGGATCTACGGCAACGCGGTGATCATCGACCACGGCTACGGGCTGCAGAGCCTCTACGGCCATCTCTCCTCGATCGCGGTCAAGGAGGGGCAGATGGTGCAGCGCGGCCAGGAGTTGGGGCGCTCCGGCCAGACCGGCCTCGCCGGCGGCGACCATCTCCACTTCACCATGCTCCTCCAGGGGCTTGCCATCACCCCCGTCGAGTGGTGGGATCCGCACTGGATCCAGGACCGCATCGCCAGAAAACTCGGGCCGGCGCTGCCGTACAAGCCGTAAGATGACCGCGGGCCGGGG
>JBDSHF010000429.1:0-2826 GCA_039918595.1 Thermoanaerobaculia bacterium | reverse complement strand
ATGTGTTAAGCACGCCGCCAGCGTTCATTCTGAGCCAGGATCAAACTCTCCAGTTTAGACCCTTGTGCCCACCCGGCGCGGCTAGCGCCAAGCAGACGTTTTATTCGAAATCTACTTCCCGCTCCGCGACCACCCCAGAACCACTCCCGAAGGAACAGCCCCAAAACCGCCGCGAGCCTGGAAGCAGGCCGCTGACTTCACTCTTTTCCTCTATCTAGTTTTCAAAGAACCGACGCCGAGATAGCGGCTCGTGCCGCCTTCGCGTACCACCTCGTTTCCAAGGGGAGGCGAAGTGTAGGGCAGGTCGGCGCGGGTGTCAACCCTTTTTTCGCCGTCCCCCTCGCTTCGTCGTTCGCAGGAAGTTCCAACCGTTCGCCCGCCGCCCTTATTCCATCCCAGTACTCCGGAGTCCGGAATCCAGCTCGCGGGGAATCGCGCAGGTCACTACTCTGTCAAAGGCCGCCGCACCGCTCTCACCACGTTCGCTAAGGGCCGTAACCCGTCGCGGAGGCGGACTATCCCACGCCGCCAACCGTTTGTCAAACCCCCTCCGCGCCGGGAGGACAACGGGGCCCCGGCCCCCTCTATTTCAGTTCGGCTACAATCGGCGGTGGAGGGTTGAAACCATGAAAAAGCTCATCCGCGCGGGGGTTCTGCTCGGTCTGGCGCTCGGATTCCAGGGGTGCGGCGGCGGGGGCGGCGGCGACGACAGCCCGACCACGCCGACGGTCCGGGGAAACTGGGTCGGCACGATCACCGGGATTCACGCCGGTCTCCACCTCAACGGCACCTGCCCGCTGGAGATGAACCTGGATTCCACCTTCAACGGCCAGTGGTTCGTCGACTGCCCGGGCGGCAGCAGCCGTGGGCAGGTGGACAGCGTCACGACCAACAACCTTCTGGCCATGGCGCTGACCACCACCACCCCCGCCTCGAGCTGCCCCTGGGCCGCCGTCAACACCTTTACCATCTCCACCATCGACGGCGCGTTCCGGGTGGTGGACTGCGCGACGAACCAGGTGGTGAGCACCGGCACGCTCTCGCTCCGCCGGCGCTAAATCAGGGGTGGGCCGAACGCTAGCCGTCGCCCCTCGATCCGCCAGGGCTCGGTCAGCAGGCGCCGCAGGGCCTCGGGGTAGGCCTGGTGCTCCGCCTCGAGGATGCGCGCCGACAGGGTCGCCGGCGTATCGCCGTCGAGCACGGGGACGGCGCGCTGCACCACGATCGGCCCGCTGTCGAGCCCCTCGTCCACCAGATGGACGGTGCAGCCGGAGATCTTGACGCCGTGGGCGAGCGCCTGCTCGTGCGCCTCCAGGCCGGGGAAGGCCGGGAGCAGGCTGGGATGGATGTTGATGATCCGCTGCCGGAAGCTCCCCACCAGCACCGGCGAAAGCAGCCGCATGTAGCCGGCGAGGCAGACCCATTCGGCGCCCGCCGCCCGCAGGGCCGCGATCACCTTCTCCTCGTGAGCCTGCCGGCCCGGCTCCCCGCGGTGCGGGATCGCCACCGCCGGCAGCCCCAGCTCGCGCGCCCTCGCCAACCCCGCCGCATCGGCGATGTTGCTCGCCACCAGGACGATCTCGGCCGGCACCTCGCCGCGCTCGATCGCGGCGTGGAGCGCCAGGAAGTTGCTGCCCCGCCCGGAGAGGAGGATGGCGAGCTTGGCGATTTTGGATTTTGGATTTTGGATTTTGGATTCCCCTTCAAACCGAGGGACCGTCGGCGGCGGGGAGGTGCTCGAGGTCATAGACCACGCCCGCGCCGCCCGGCTGGAGAGAGCCGATGATCCAGCTCTTCTGCCCAACGGACCGCAGGAGCCCCAGCACCTCGGCGAGCCCCTTGGGGTCCACCACCAGGATCATGCCGACTCCCATGTTGAAGACGCGGAGCATCTCCTCGGCGTCGACCTCCCCCGTCTCCTGGAGGAAGTGGAAGAGCTCCGGGATCGGCCAGCTCCCCATCCGGATCAGGGCGTGGGTGTCCGCGGGCAGCACGCGCGGCAGGTTGTCGGTGATGCCGCCGCCAGTGATGTGCGCCATGCCGTGCAGGGCGGCGTTGCCGAGCAGCGGCCGGATCGCCTTCAGATAGGAGACATGGGGCTCGAGCAGCGACTCCCCCACTTTCCGCTTGCGGTCCCAGGGCGCCTTGTCGGCGATGCTCAAGGCCGCCTTCTCGAAGACGATCTTGCGGGCCAGCGAGTAGCCGTTGGTGTGCAGCCCGGACGAAGGGAGCCCGACCAGAACGTCCCCCGCTTTCACCCTGGAGCCGTCGAGCACCTTCGGGCGGTCGACGAGGCCGACGATGAAGCCGACGAGCTCGTAGTCCCCCGGCTGGTAGAAGCCGGGCATCTCGGCGGTCTCGCCGCCGAGCAGGGCGCAGCCGTTCTCCCGGCAGCCATCGGCGACGCCGGTGACCAGCTCGACCATCTTCTCGGGTTCGAGGACGCCGGCCCCCAGGTAGTCCATGAAGAAGAGCGGCTCGGCCCCCTGCACCAGGATGTCGTTGACGCAGTGGTTGACCAGGTCGCGGCCGACCGAGGAGTAGTCCCCGGCCATCCTCGCTACCACCAGCTTGGTGCCTACCCCGTCGGCGGAGGCGACGAGGACGGGCTCGGTCATCCCGGTCAGCTCGGGCCGGAACAGGCCGCCGAAGCTGCCGATCTCGGTGAGCACCCCGGGGGTGAAGGTGGACTTCGCCAGTTGCTTGACGCGGGCAAGCCCCTTCTCCTGGGCGTCGATGTCGACGCCAGCGGCGGCGTAGGCGCTCTTGGGTTGGATAGGTGTCATGGCAAGGGGCTCCGAATTCCGGGGGAACTATATCCCGGCC
>JBDSHF010000428.1:0-15692 GCA_039918595.1 Thermoanaerobaculia bacterium | reverse complement strand
CTGGCCGCGGCCAGGACCGGCCTTTACCGGTCGGCGGACGCCGGCACCCACTTCGCCAAGGTGCTCGCCGGGCGGGTCACCGACCTCGTCCAGGATCCGAAGAACCCCTCCCGGTTCCTCGCCGTCCTGGAGTCCGCGACCCTGGCCGACACGAACACCGGACTTTTCGAGTCGCTCGACGACGGCCTGACCTGGCACCGCCTGGGTAATCTGGGAACAGGGGGGCTGCCGACTCCGATCCAGTGGGGACGCGCCGCCGTCGCCTTCGCGCCAGCCCCTTCCAGGACCGTATATATCGCCATCGCCGCTTACATCCCCGAGGGACCGACCCTCTTCCGCTCACTGGACGACGGCGCGACCTGGGCCGTCCACCAGAACAACAGCCGGCGGGGATACACGGGCGTGGGATTTTACGGCGCTCACCTCGACGTGCCGTCCGATTTCGCTCTCTACCAGGCGAACGGCAACTCCATCCTGATCTCCCGCGACGGCGGCACCGCCTGGCAGCCCGCCGGAGGGAACTGGCACCTCGACACCCACGGCATCGCCACCCATCCGCTGAATTCCAACCGCATGGTCCTCGCGACCGACGGAGGGGTCGCGGTCTCGACGGATGGCGGCGCCAGTTTCCAGCGGGTGGACCGCGGCTTCCCCACCGTCCAGCTCTACACCTGCGCGATCGGGCTCCGCGCCTCCTCCTCCCTCTTCGGCGGCACCCAGGACAATGCCATGACTATCTACCGGGGAGCCGCCGGGGACGCCTGGGAATTCAGCCATCCTCCCCGGCGGGGGGACATCACGGGAATCAGCGTCCATCCCAACCGGCCCGAGGAGATCGTGGCCTTGACCTCGGAAGCCCTGGGACTCGGCATCAGCGTCGACGAGGGGCAGACCTGGCAGTCGACTCGCAATAGCATTCCGACCGGCACCGCCTTCCCCTGGATTGCTCGGCTGGCGCGCAGCCCGCTCCACCCGCAGCAGCTCTACCTGGGGCAAGGGACCTTCCTGAACATCTCCACCAACGGCGGCCGGGACTGGGAGGCGACGCTCCGGATCCGGCAGTCGGACGACCCCACCCTCTCTATCGTCGAGGTCGCCGTCTCCCCTTCCCCCGCTGTCGACGGCGAGCTCTGGACGATCTGGACTGACGGCAAGGTCCTCGTCTCCTTCGACGGCGGCCTGAGCTGGCAGGACCGCTCGCCTCCCGGCGGCGCTCGCGCCGGCATGCGGATCAGCGCCGGACCGACCCCGGGCACTGCCTACGCCGCTCTCAGCGGCACCACCGGCGCCCGCCTGTTCCGCACCCGCGACCACGGCGCCACCTGGCAAGACATCAGCCGCGACCTGCCCGAGCTGCCGCTCAACGCCGTCCTCGCCGACCCCCGCGCCGCCGGCCGCCTGTTCGTGGCCACCGACGCCGGCGTGGCATTCTCCCAGGACGACGGTGCCACCTGGCAAGATGCCAGCGGCGCGCTTCCCAACGCGGTCGTGCTCGACTTCTGTCTCGACCCCGTCTCCGGCCGCCTCGCCGCCGCCACCTACGGCCGTGGCCTCTGGGAGCTCAAGTCCCCGCCCCCCTGCCAGCCGGACGCGACCACGCTCTGCCTCAATAACAACCGTTTCGAGGTGAAGGCGACCTGGGCCACCACAACCAGCTCCGGCGTCGGGCAAGCCCGCCCGCTGACCGCCGACACCGGTTATTTCTGGTTCTTCGATCCCGCCAACGTCGAGGCGGTCGTAAAAGTGATCGACGGTTGCGGCGTCAACCAGAGCTTCTGGACTTTCGCCGGCGGCCTGACCAACGTCCAGGCCGTCCTCACCGTCCGCGACACCCTCACCGGCGGCGTCAAGACCTACACCAATCCCCAGGGCCGGGCGTTCCAGCCGATCCAGGACGTCGACGCCTTCCCATCCTGCAACGTGCCGTCGAACGCGACCGCGGCGGACAACGCCCCGATCCCTTCGAGCCGCGCGGTCTCAGGCTCCTCCCTCCTCCTCAACGAGGACCGCTTCAAGGTCGATGTGACCTGGGAGATTCCGGACGGCACCAAGGGAACCGGCGTGCCCGTCGCGCTGACCAGCGACACCGGATATTTCTGGTTCTTCGCGCCCGGCAACGTCGAAATGGTGATCAAGGTCCTGCGCGGCTGCGGCGTCAACGGCAGCTACTGGGTCTTCGCCGGCGGATTGACCAACGTAAAAACGGTTCTCAAGGTGACCGACACCGTCACCGGCAAGGTCCGGACCTATGTCAACCCGCAGAGCACGTCCTTCCAGCCGATCCAGGACGTGGATGCGTTCGCGGTCTGTCACTAAAAGCGCAAAGGAGACATCTGATGGGTGAGAGCCGACCTGCCAGGACAATTTTGTCGCCCTGAAAGGGCGAGGGAGGGGACAAGCCCCTCCCCTACCTTCAGAACGCAGGAGTGAACCCGGCTGACAAAGTAGAACCGACCCTAGCAGCAGGCGCAGGAGTTGGGGCCGAGGATGGCGCAGCAACCACCGCAGTCCCGGCAATAGGCCGCGCAACCCCCGCTGAGCCAGGTCGGGATCTCCGATTCGGGGGACCAGAGCAGCGGCTTCGCCGTGAGCCAGGATGGCAGCTCACTGTTCTGGTTCTGCGGACTGGGGACCGCCTTGGCCGCCACCGGAGAACAGGCAGGAGCAGTAGGAGCCGCCACATCTACTACGGGCCCAGGCGCAGGCGCGCTCTCAGCCGCGAAAGCCGGCGAAACGCAGAGCAGAGCGAGGATCATCACGAAAGTCTTCATACCTTCGACCTCCTGGCTTCTGGTTGGCAGTAGAGCCAAGCCAGATTAGTTAAGAATCTCTGCGAATTTTGGGCCAAGAGTTGCTGATAGCCTGGGCCGCGCCCCCTTCCCAGAGGAGATTCCGACCCGATATCCGCGCGACGAGTACCACGGCCACGGCCTACCAGCCGGAGCGGCCGCAGTTCGGCCTGACTTGCTTTTTGATACAAAGTTCTTTAGCCTGAACATCGATGCCGACCCCGACCGGCGAAAGGAGTCCGTCACCGTGCTGAAGCACCCGAGCGCGTTCCTTCCCGTGGCCATGTCCCTTGGCGCCCTTACCACCGTGCTGATGTTCGTCACCTTGCACGGAACCGCCCCCCAGGCGGATGAGGGTGCGGCTGCCCACATCTGGCAGCTCCTCATGGCTGCCCAGGTACCTATCGTATTGTTCTTTGTGCTGAAGTGGCTGCCGCGGTCACCAAGACAGGCGGTGCCCATCCTGGGCCTGCAAGTCGGCGCTGCACTGGCAGCGATGCTGCCCGTGTTCTTGTTTCGCTGGTAGCGGGCGAGCGGTAGGCTCCCGGCGTGGAGATCAAAGGATGACGCTGCAAGAGCTCTTCGGTATCGAGCTGCCCATCATTCAGGCCCCGATGGCGGGGGTGCAAGGCAGCGCGCTGGCGGTGGCGGTGTCCAACGCCGGCGGGCTGGGGTCGCTCCCCTGCGCCATGCTGAGCCTCGACGCGATGCGCGACGAGCTGACGGCGATCCGGGCGCGGACCGACCGGCCGTTCAACGTCAACTTCTTCTGCCATACCCCTCCCCCGGTCAGCGCCGAGCGCGAGGCGGGCTGGCGGGCCGCGCTTGCGCCTTACTACCAGGAGCTCGGGATCGACTCCAGCTCATTCACCCCCGGGCCTGGACGCGCGCCCTTCAACTCCGAGGCCGCCGACGTTGTCGGCGAGTTCAAGCCGGCGGTCATGAGCTTTCATTTCGGCCTGCCCGCGGCCGGCCTGCTAGCTCGCGTGCGGTCCTGGGGCTCGAAGATCATCTCTTCGGCGACCACCGTCGACGAGGCTCTCTGGCTCGAGGCGCAAGGGGTGGATGCCGTCATCGCGCAAGGTCTCGAGGCAGGCGGGCACCGCGGCATCTTCCTGTCGGAGGACCTGACGACCCAGGTGGGGACGTTCGCGCTGCTGCCGCAGGTCGTGCGGGCGGTGAAGGTCCCGGTGATCGCCGCCGGCGGCATCGCGGATGCGAAAGGCGTCGCCGCAGCCCTCGAGCTCGGCGCCGCGGGCGTGCAGGTCGGCACGGCGTATCTGCTCTGTCCGGAGGCCGCCACCAGCGCGGAGCATCGCGCCGCGCTGAAGAGCGAGGCCGCCCGTCACACGGCGCTGACCAATATCTTTTCCGGCCGGCCCGCGCGCGGCATCGTCAATCGCATCCTCCGCGAGCTGGGCCCCATCTCCACGGCCGCCCCCGCCTTTCCGCTGGCCGCCTCCGCCATCGCTCCCCTGCGCGCCAAGGCCGAAGCCCAAGGCAACGGTGATTTCTCGCCTCTCTGGTCGGGGCAGAACGCCAGCGGGTGCAAGGAGATCCCGGCGGGCGATCTCACGCGGGAGCTGGCCGCGGATCTCTAAAAGTGCCCCTGCCTGCCCACCCGGGCATCAATGCCCGGGCTACGCTCCAAAAGAAAAGCCGGCTGAAGCCGGCTCAAAACATCGTGCTCCCTTGAGCCGGCTTCAGCCGGCTTTTCGTTCCCAGCGTAGCCCGGGTATTGATGCCCGGGCGGACCCTGGAAGCATTCCGCCCGGCCCTCTGTTCTATCCCATAGAACCAGTACCTTGCCGTCCCTGGTGGCGGCTGTTACCGTAGGGCCGTAATTTTTCCGCAATCGAGAGTCCTATGTCCGTGAGATCGCTTCCGCAACAAGCTCGTCTCCTCCTCACCGAGTCCCGGTATCGCCTGCCGGTGATCTTCGCGGGGTTCTACATGACCGTCTGGCTGCTCACGCGGCTGGGGCTGCTGATTTTCCAGCACGCCTTGGCGCGCAACGGCGCGGTCCCTGTGCTCAAGGCGCTGGCCGTGGGCGAGGCGTTCGACCTCGTCTCGGCACTCTGGCTGGCGGCGCCGATGGTCCTCTTTCTCACCATCCTGCCGGAGCGATGGTTCCAATGGCGGGCGACGCGCGGATTCCTCTACCTGTGGATGGCGATTGCCGCGTTCTCCGGGCTGTTCGTGGCGGCGGCCGAGTACTTCTTCTTCGAGGAGTTCAACGGCCGCTTCAACTTCGTGGCGGTGGATTACCTGATCTACCCCACCGAGGTGGTCGACAACATCTGGCAGAGCTACCA
This sequence comes from Thermoanaerobaculia bacterium, assembly GCA_039918595.1. Classification (GTDB taxonomy): domain Bacteria; phylum Acidobacteriota; class Thermoanaerobaculia; order Multivoradales; family UBA5704; genus DATARR01. Next base: position 10,588 of record JBDSHF010000428.1, on the reverse strand, counting down.
CACCGGCATCATCCTCACCCTGATCGGCATCGCCACGGCGGGGCTGCTCTGGGCGCTGCGCCGGCCCATGCGGGCGGCCTGGGAGCGGCGGGCGCCGGGGTTGCAGCGCCTGGCCTTCCTGGGCGTTTACGCGGCGGTGCTCGCCGTGGCCTCGTTGCTGATCTCGCCGGCGCTCGCGCGCGTCTCGGACGACCGCGCGCTCAACGAGCTGGCGGGCAACGGCTACTACTCCTTCTTCATGGCCCTGCTCGGCTCCGATGCTCCCTACGAGGGGCTGTACGCGGCCCGGCCGCAGGCCGCCAATCTCGCCCGCCTGCACCGGCTGCTCGCGGAGCCGGCGGCCGCACCGGCCGCGTTCGCGCCGGACTCGACGCTGCGCCCCATCCTCCCCTTGAACCCGGAGCGACGGATGAATGTGGTGATCGTGCTCGAGGAGAGCCTCGGCTCGGAGTTCATCGGCGCCCTGAATCCAGGCGTCAAGGAGAGCCTGACGCCGCAGTACGACGCGCTGACCCAGGAAGGAACGCTGCTCACCCACGCCTTCTCGACGGGGAACCGGACGATCCGGGCGATCGAGGCGACCACGTCCTCGCTGCCGCCGCTGCCCGGCGGCTCGATCGTGCGGCGCGATCAGTCGGTGGACCTCTTCACCCTCCCCGAGCTGCTGAAGAGCCGGGGTTATCAGACGATGTTCGTCTACGGCGGCCGGGCGCTCTTCGACGGTATGGGCAAGTACCTGGGCAACAACGGGGTGGACCGGATCGTCGATCAGAAGGATTTTCCGGACGGCACCTTCACCACCGCCTGGGGGGCCTGCGACGAGGCGATCTTCACCCAGGCGCTCCAGGAGATGGACGGCTTGGCGGCCACCGGGAAACCTTTCTACTCGCTGGTGCTCAGCGTCTCGAACCACCGGCCGTTCACCTTTCCGCAGGACCAGATCAAGGCGGAGCCGCGCTTTCATCGACGGGAGAACGTGGTGCGCTACGCCGACCACGCGCTCGGCCGCTTCATGCGCGAGGCGAAGAGCCACGCCTTCTACAAGAACACGGTGTTCGTGCTGATGGGCGATCACGGCGCCCGGGTCTACGGCGCGGCGGAGATCCCGCTGGCGAGCTATCAGGTGCCGATCCTCTTCGTGGCCCCCGGTGTGGTGCCGGCCGGCGCGCGGCTGGACACGATCGCCTCCTCGCTCGACGTGCCGTCGACGATCCTCGGCCTGATGGGGATGGGCTACGACTCGAAGTTCTTCGGCCACGACCTCTTCCGGATCGATTCCTCGGCCGGACGGGCTTTGATGACGCACAACAACGACATCGCCCTGATGCGGGGCAACCGCATGGCAGTGCTCGGCCTTCACGAGTCGGCCGACCTCTACGATGTGAATCCGGCGACCGGCGAGATGGCTCCGATCAAGGCGCCGGACGCCGTGGGCCACGAGTTGATCGAGGACGCGATCGCCTACTTCAACGGCGCCGACCGCCTCTACCGCAGCGGCGCCTACGCCTTCCAGCCCAGCCACACGCAGAAAGAGCGGCTGGCGGAGCGGATGAATCCCGCGACGAATCCGTAACACCTCCCGGTGAGGGAGGGTGGGAGGGGACGGGAGAAGAGGGCCGGGGTGATGAGGGGACCCTGGCATCGCCTTCGCAGACAACTCGCCAAGGTGCGGAAGCGCGGGGCGGTAAGGAAGTAGGAACCCCTACAGAATCCTGGGATCGCAGTTCCTTTCACGGGTGGATCGGGCAGTCTTGAAAAAAATCACCGGCAGCTTTTTCATCGTCACGGCCCTGGTCTGGACCGGCTCCGGCGTGGCGCAGACGTCTCAACCGGCGCCGCCGTCCGTTCAGGACGCCGGCGCGCCGAAGGTGGTGCTGCTGTCGCTCGAGGATGCGTTGCGCATCGGCTCCGGCGAGAGCGAGACGGTGTGGGTGGCCGAGGCCGGGGTGACGCGAGCGGTGGGCTCGGAGATCATCTCGCGCAGCGGCCTCTACCCGCAGGTTTCCGGCACGGCCTCCTATACCCGGACGCTGCGCTCGCAGTACAGCGGCCTCTTTTCCAGCGGGAGCGGCTCGGGGAGCGGGGTTCAGGATCTCCCCTTCGGGCGGACGAACCAGTACAGCCTGGGGCTCACCCTCTCGCAGTACATCTTCGACGGCGGCCAGACGGTGGCCCGCCTGCGCGCCTCGCGGGCTCGCCGGCGCTCTTCCGAGATCAGCGTCGACGCCGCCCGGGCGGAGACCCTGCTGGACGTCACCAGCTCTTACTTCGACGCCCTGCTCAGCGAGCGGCTGGTAACCATCGCCGAGGCCTCGCTCGGCCAGCAGGAGGAGATCCTGCGGCAGACTACCGTCGCCTTCCAGGTGGGGGACAAATCGGAGTTCGAGCAGCTCCAGGCCCGGGTCTCGCGCGACAACCAGTTCCCGCTGGTGCTCCAGAACCGCAGCCGGCGCCAGGAGTCCTATCTGCGGCTCAAGCAGCTCCTCAACGTGCCGCTGGCGGATGAGGTCCACCTCACCACTCCCCTGGAGGAGCTGCCGGCGCGCTTTGCCACCCCGTCGGATCTCGCGGCGGACGCGCGGGCGCCGGTGCGCCAGGCGGAGGAGGAAGTGAACGCCAACGAGTCGCTGCTCACCGGCGCGCGCGCCGAGCGGTGGCCGTCGATCTCGTTCAATTCGCGCTACAGCCCGGTCGCCTACCCCGCCAACGGCCTGCCGGAGTTCGGCGATTTCCGGGAGGACTGGACGGTAACGCTCAACCTGTCGATCCCCATCTTCACCGGCGGCCGGATCACCGGCGACCAGTTGGTGGCGCGGGGGAATCTTTCCGAGGCGCGGGCGCGCTTGAAGCAGACCCGCGAGGCCGCGGAGCTCGACGTGCGAACGTCGCAGCTCGACCTCGCGGACGCCGAGGCGCTCCTGCGGAGCAACGAGAGCACGGTCGAGCAGGCGCGGCGGGGGTACGAGATCGCCCAGATCCGCTTCCGCGAGGGGATCTCGAGCCAGATCGAGCTCCAGAGCTCGCGGCTCCTCTCCGAACAGGCCGAGGTCAACCGGGCGCAGGCGCTCCGCAACGTGCAGGTAGCGCGCGCCCGGCTGGCGCTGATCCGCGACCTCCCGCTGAACGGCGGCCAGTCCACGGCCCAGGCCGGCACGGGCGCCACGGGGACCACGTTCGGAGGATCGACACGGAGCACGCAGCCCAACCAGACGACGGGAACACCCTCCGCGGGCGCGGGTGGGACGACGGTGCCGGGGCAGCCCGGTCCGGGGGGATTTTTCCAATGACGGTAGGTAGATCGAAGCGATGGATCCTGACGATCCTGGTGGTGCTCGGCCTGGCCGGCCTGGTCGCTGGCCTGTGGTGGCGGAAGAGCCACGGCAAGAACGCTGCGGCCGCCCCCGCTCCGCAGTCGATCGTGCTCGGGCCGGAGGACACGGCGGTGGTGTCGAAGGGGCCGCTGCAGAGCGGGCCGTCGCTCACCGGCACGCTGGCGGCGCAACGGCAGGCAGCGATCCGGGCGCAGATCGCCGGCTCGGTGCTGACGGTGACGGCCGAGCCCGGCCAAGCGGTGCGCCGGGGGGAGACCCTGGCCCGCCTCGATTCGGCGGCGCTGACCGACGCCTACAACTCGGCGCGGTCGGCGGTGACCAGCGCGCGCAACAATCTGGACGTGGCCCAGCGCGAGGCGCAGCGGCAGCGGACCCTGGTCCAGGCGGGCGCCGTGGCCCAGCGCAACGTCGAGACCTCCCAGCAGACCGTGGTCCAGGCCCAGGCCGCCGTGGCCCAGGCGCGGTCGCAGGTCGCCAGCGCCGAAAAGCAGCTCGGCTACACGGTGGTGACCGCCCCATTCTCCGGCGTGGTGAGCGAGCGGCCGGTCTCGGCGGGGGACGTGGTGCAGCCCGGCACCGCTCTCTACACTCTGGTCGACCCCTCCAGCCTGCAGCTCGAGGCCGCCGTCCCCGCCGAGCAGATCGGCCAGATCAGGGTGGGCTTGCCGGTGGAGTTCACCGTCACCGGCTACGGCAACCGCGCCTTCCGCGGCGAGATCTCGCGCATCAATCCGAGCGCCGACCCCACCACCCGGCAGGTGCGGGTCTACGCCGAGATCCCCAACCCCGGCAACGACCTGGTGGCCGGCCTCTATACCGAGGGGCGCATCGAGAGCGAGTCTCGCAACGGACTGACGCTGCCGACCGCGGCGATCGACCGCCGCATGGCCCGGCCGGCCGTGCTGCTGGTCCGCGACGGCAAGGTGGCGCGGGTCGACGTGCAACTGGGGCTGGTCGACGACCGCGAGCAGAAGGTGGAGGTCCGCGCCGGCGTCCAGGCCGGGGACGTGGTCCTCCTCGGCGCCGCCCAGGAGATCGCGCCGGGGACGCCGGTACGGCTGGCGCCCTCGGTCCAGCAGGCGGCGGAAAGGCTGGCACAGACGCTATGACCATCTCTGATTTCGCCATCAAGCGGCCGATCGTCACCGTGGTGGCGATGCTGGCGCTGGTCATCTTCGGCATCTTCGCCCTGTTCAACATCGACGTCGACGAGTTCCCGGACCTGGCGAACCCGATCGTGTTCGTCGCGGTCCCCTACCCCGGCGCCTCCCCCACCCAGGTCGAGCAGGAGGTGGTGGAGCGCATGGAGGAGGCCTTCAGCGGCCTCTCCGGGATCGACAAGATCAACTCCACCTCGCTCGACGGCTTCGCCACCATCGTCGTGCAGTTCGTCTTCAGCAAGGACCCGGACCAGGCGACCCAGGACGTGCGCGATGCCATCTCCGGGATCCGCAACGATCTGCCGCCGGAGATGAAAGAGCCGGTGCTGCGCAAGTTCGATCCCGACGATCAGCCGATCGTATCGCTGGTGCTGGCCTCGGACCGCATGTCCCCCCCCGAGATGACCCTGCTCGCCGATCCCGGCATCACCCGGTCGCTGCGCGGAATCAACGGCGTCTCGCAGGTGACCGTGGTGGGCGGCGCCAACCGGGAGATCTCGATCGACGTCCGGCCGGGCGACATGGCCTCGTCGGGGATCACCATGGCCCAGGTCGTCCAGGCCGTGCAGGGGCAGAACCTGGCGGCCCCGGTCGGGCAGCTCCAGGGGAGCCTCACCGAGCAGTCGATCCGCCTGAAAGGCCGTCTCGAAAGCCCCGAGGATTTCGCGCAGCTCGTGGTGAGCTCCCGCAACGGCCAGCTCGTCCGCCTCGGGCAGGTGGCCGACGTGCGGGACGGCACCGCCGAGCAGCGCTCGCTCGCCCTGTTCAACAACCAGCTCGCGGTCGGCATCGACATCACCAAGTCCAAGGGGGCGAGCACCACCACCGTCTCCGACGCGGTGAAGGCGGCGATCGCGAAGATCCAGCCGACCCTGCCGCCGGGGGTGAAGCTGTCGGTGGTGCGCGACGCCGGCGAGCGGGTGCGCAACTCGGTGCGCAACGTCGAGGAGGCGCTGATCGAGGGAGCGCTGCTCACGGTGCTGGTGGTCTTCGTGTTCCTCAACTCCTGGCGCTCGACGGTGATCACCGGCCTGGCGCTGCCGGTGTCGGTGCTCTCCGCCTTCATCGCCGTCTGGGCCTTCGGCTTCACCCTCAACACGATGTCGCTGCTCGGGCTGTCGCTCGCCATCGGCATCCTGATCGACGACGCCATCGTGGTGCGGGAAAACATCGTGCGCCACGTCGAGATGGGCAAGGACCACATGACGGCGGCGTTCGAGGGGACCAACGAGATCGCGATGGCCGTCACCGCCACCACCTTCTCGATCGTGGCGGTCTTCGCGCCCGTCGCCTTCATGCAGGGGATCGCCGGCCAGTGGTTCAAGCCGTTCGCGCTGACCATCGCCTGCGCGGTGATGGTCTCCCTCTTCGTCTCCTTCTCGCTCGACCCGATGCTGTCGGCGTACTGGCCCGATCCGCAGCTCGAGGGGCACGAGCGAAAGAACCCGATCGCCCGCGCGCTCGACAGCTTCAACCGTTGGTTCGACCGTCAGGCCGACCGCTACAAGGGGGTCATCGCCTGGGCGCTCGACCACCGGCTGGCCGTCATCGCCATCGTCCTCGTGGCGTTCTTCGGGGCGATCGCCCTGCAGGTGTTCTTCGGCGGCGGCGGCTTCATCCCCGAGAGCGACCGCTCGGAGATCTCGCTGGCGCTGGAGACGCCGCCGGGCTCGAACCTCAACTACACCTCCCTCAAGGCCCGCCAGCTCTCGAACCTCGCCCGCTCGCACAAGGAGGTCGCCTACACCTATACCAGCCTCGGCAGCAGCACCGGCTCGGGGGACGTCGACACCGGCAACCTCTACATCAAGCTGGTGCCCAAGAAAAAGCGCGACATCTCCCAGCAGGAGCTCGGCCGGCAGATCCGCCAGGAGGCGCAACGGATCGGCGGCGCGACAGCCTACCTGTCAAAGCAGGGGGGACCGGGAGGCGGCCGGCGGCAGATCCAGGTGCAGCTCCGCGGCCAGGACATCGGGACCCTCAGCCGCGCGGCGCTGGCGATCCAGAGCGAAATGCGCAAGGTCCCCGGGGCGACCGACATCGGCCTCTCCACCCGTGGCAACCGGCCGGAGCTGGAGGTGCAGCTCAACCGCGGGCTCGCGGGGACCCTCGGCCTCACTGTCGCTCAGGTCGCCCAGTCGCTCCGCCCCGCCTTCGCCGGCATCGACGCCGGGGACTGGATCGATCCGCTGGGCAAGACCCGGGATGTCACCGTCCGTCTCGCTCCCGAGGCGCGGGCGAACCTCACCGACCTCGAACGGCTCCCCCTGCTGGTGAGCGGCGGCGGGGCCGCGGCGCCGGGAACGGCCGGCGCGGCGGCGGGGATGACCGGAGCGGCGGCCGGCGGCGCGCCCGTCCTGATCCCGCTGGGGCAGGTGGCCACCATCTCCCGCGGCGTCGGGCCGGCCCAGATCGATCACCTCGATCGCGACAAGGTGGTCTCGGTGCAGGCCAACACGCAGGGGCGCTCCCTCTCCGAGGTGACGCGGGATCTCAACCGGCGGGTCGCCAGGCTGCGGCTCCCCCCCGGGGTCTCGCTCTCCCAGGGGGGCGAGGTGCAGAGCCAGAACGAGGTCTTCGGCAAGGTCTTCGCCGCCCTCGGGCTCGCGGTGCTGCTGATGTACCTGATCCTGGTGGTCCAGTTCGGCTCGTTCCTCGATCCGCTGGCGATCCTGCTCTCGCTGCCGCTGTCGCTGGTGGGGGTGGTGCTGATGCTGCTGATCACCGGCGACACGCTGAACATCATGAGCCTGATCGGCGTCATCCTGCTGATGGGGATCGTGGCCAAGAACGCCATCCTGCTGATCGACTTCGCCAAGTGGAACCACGAGAAGGGGATGCCGCTGCGCGACGCCCTGATCGAGGCCGGCCGGGTGCGCCTGCGCCCGATCCTGATGACCACGGTGGCCTTGATCGCCGGCATGATCCCGGTCGCCCTGGGAGCCGGCGAGGGGGCCGATTTCCGGGCGCCGCTCGGCCGCGCGGTGATCGGCGGCACCATCACCTCCACCTTGCTCACCTTGCTGGTGATCCCCACCATCTACGAGATCATGGTGGAGACGCGGGAGAAAATCCGGGGGCGGTTCCGGCGCAAGGCGAAGGCGCCCATCCAGCCCAAGCAGGAGCCGACCGGCGCCGAAACGTAGGGGCGGGGCTCGTTCCCGCCCTCGCCCCGTAGGGGCGAAATTTGAATAGCCTGGGGTTTCAACTGGTTTCAACCCCAGGCTATTCAAATGCCGCCCCGCCCGCGGCGTCGTCTCGGGACGACGGACCGTCGCCTATTTATTTTACCGCCGCGACGGCACCCCGCTCACCGTCCGCGCGGGCTCGGCGAGGATCGATGGTAGGCTTGCCGCCATGGCAGGCGCCGCGGCCAGGACCCTCTCCAACGCCGAGATCGAAGGCGAGATCCGCGCCTTCGCGGCGAGCGATCCCCGAATTCTGGCGGCCTATCTGTTCGGCTCCCGCGGGAGGCGCGAAGAGACCGAGCAGTCCGACGTCGACGTCGGCGTCCTCTTCCGGCAGGAAGAGTCCCTGCACGAGGTCCTGCTGCTCGAAGATGCCCTCGAGCAGCGACTGGGCCTGGCCGTCGATCTGATCGACGCCGGAAAGGCCAGCGCCTTCCTCGCGCTCGACATCCTCCGCGGCGAGCGGGTTTTCTGCGCCGACCTCGACCGCTGCGACGAGTTCGAGCTCTACGTGATGCGCCGCGCCGGCGACCTCGCGCCCTTCGAGAGGGAGCGCCGCCGGCTCCTGCTCCAGCCATGAGCCCCAGCAAGATCCGGCTCAGGACCGTGACGGCGAAGGCGGAGCTGATCCGCGAAATGCTTGCCGCGATCCAGACTCTGCCCCTGGCCTCCGAAACCGAATTCTCCGCGGACCCGCGGATGGTGGCGGCCGGGGAGTCGTTCCTGCGACGGTCGCTGGAAGGGCTGCTCGACCTCGGCCGCCACGTGCTGGCCAAAGGCTTCGGCAAGGTCGTACCGGATTATGCCGCGGTCGCCAGCGAGCTGACGGCCCAGGGCATCCTCCCCCCGGAAAGCGCGGCCAAGCTGCGGTTGATGGCGCGCTACCGCAATCGGATGGTGCACTTCTACGACGATGTCACGCCGCCCGAGCTGTACGGCATCCTCACGGGAGAGCGGCAGGACGTCGAGGAGATCCTCGCCACCATCCAGCGCTGGCTGGCCGCCCACCCCGAGGCCAGCGACGACGAGCTGTAACCTGTTCCAACCCAGAAGGAGAATGTAGCCGCTCCCTCGGCGCGTGCGCTAAACTTAGGGCTCGTCACGGAGTAAATGTGATCCCCACCATCTACGAGATCATGGTGGAAACGCGGGAGAAGATCCGCGGGAGGTTCCGGAAGAAGGGCGAGGCCTGGAAACCCCACGTCGAACCGAAGCCCGAGCCGACTGGAGCAGCAACGTAGAGGTGGGGCTCGTCCCCGCCCTCGCCCCGCGGAGGCTGTCACATCTGCTCATCGGGAAGTCTGTTGCCCGAGACCGTCATGATGTCTCCTTGGCGTCCCCAAGAGCTCCATACGGTTAGGCGCGTTCTCAATCATCCAGCCACGATTTCCAGTGCGTCACGGCGAATCCAGCCTGACTTGCAAGGACCTTTGTAGGGTTGCAGCTTGTCTATCGGCGACGACACCCCGCAGTCACGTGAATCAGTACCCCTTTCGGGATAGACCACCCCGGACCAGAGGCCATCCTCGCTGCAGACGATAATGATTCTCTCCGTCTCGAGGCGATCGACGACAGAGAACTCCTCTCCTGGACCTTTTCTAACTTCGATATAACCAGGGTCAGCCGCCGCGGACAAGCGAGGAACCGCCTGCGACGAACATGCGTCCAGATTTTCGTCGCCGCCGACATGCACCGCCACATCGCCTGTCACAAGGCTACGCGTGATTTCCTTCTCGACTCGCTCAGGTTCACGCACGGGCTGTGCACTACATGAACCTATTAATAGGAAGACAAGACAAGGAAAGAGCTTGGAAAGGTTCGGTGTCATACCACCTCTTGTGCGCATAACGATATGGGCCTAACCGGCAGGACCGCGCGGAGCGCAGTTCCTGTCATCAATGATAACTCCTTTATTCTTTAGCTTTGACGCAACGTTCAGCTGATCCGCGAAATGCTCGCCGCGATCCAGACTCTGCCCCGGTTGCTGGAGGCCACCCCTGGGAGCGCCGGCGTCCCGCCGGCAACTAACTCAAGTAAGTAGGCCGGCGGGACGCCGGCGCTCCCAGGAGAGCTCCCCTCAAAACTGTGTTGACAGACTCCTTCGGCCGCGACGGCACCCCGCTCACCGTCCGCGCGTCGGTGTCCAGCGGTCAGAGGCACCTTCCTTGGCCCGCGATATCGCGGCACGTTGCATCAACACCAAGCTCCGCTGCGGCAGCCGGAGCCCAGGCGGGGCGATACCATGGCGGGTCGGCGCAAGAGTACGCTACCGTTGACGCGACATCCTCCCGGCTTGCGGCGCCGGGCTCTCCTCCAGCTCGGCGCGGATAACAATGGGTGCATGCGAAGCCTTTGCGACTTCGATCGCCCATAAACCGGCGCAATATGAAGCAATGTCGGAGCAACTCGCTTCAACATCGGATCAACCGCTGGATAAACCGCGGCGAGCGATAGATAAAAAGATGCAAAGCGGCCCGAACTGGACAGAGAATTCGCACACATTGCCGCGTTGCCTGGAAGCATTACACCGAGATGCGGATCAAATGCAGCGATCTTACGCGGCTTTCCCTTGGAGATCTCCACGTGGAGGCAACGTGGCGCCAGATCGCGGCAACGCAAGGAAATTTCGAGTCGAACTGCCCTGATTCTGCCGCATTTCGGCGCAATCTTGCGACGAATGCTCCAAGGACGGAGCCATGTCTTCCGGAAGCCAGCAGGTCGCAAGGCCCAACGCGGCAATGTATCGATAGGACGCACCAACATAAGCATAGGTTGCGGCAATGTATGGATATTCCTGGCAATGCGAGCTTAGGTCGCGTCGCCTGGGTGTCGCTCGCGTCACCTCGAGCCCGAGTAGACTGGGATGACAGGGCTCTGGACGAAAACAGGGATTGATCGAAGGATTCTA
>JBDSHF010000427.1:0-10260 GCA_039918595.1 Thermoanaerobaculia bacterium | reverse complement strand
AGAAACCGATTCCATGGACCAAGTCATCCCGAAGGCGCCAGGGCTCTCCCGGCGCGTCAAGATCGGGCTGGGGGTGGTCGCCGCTCTCGCGGCGCTGAGCGCGGCCCTGGCCCCATCGCTCCAGCGGTGGGCGCGTGCCGATCAGTCGGTCGACCTCGACCGGGTGCAGGTCGGGACCGTGGTGCGCGGCGACCTGCAGCGGGACGCCTCCACCCAGGGGCGGGTCGTCGCCGCCAACCACCCCCGCCTGTATAGCCCGGCCCAGGGGATCGTCTCGCTGGCCGTCCGCGCCGGCGAGGCGGTCAAGGCCGGCACCGTGCTCGCCACCATCGAGAGCCCGGACCTCAAGTCGCAGCTCGCCCAGGAGCAGGCCCGGCTGCAGTCGATAGAGTCCGACCTCGCTCGCAGCGACCTCGCCGCCCGCCAGCAGAACCAGGGGGACGAGCAGACGGTCAAGCTCCGGCGGGTCACCCTGGAGGCCGCCCGCCGCGACCTCCAGCGGGCCGAGAAGCTCCACGCCGACGGCCTGCTCAACATCGTCGACTACGAGCGCGGCCGCGACGCCGTGCGCATCGCCGAGGTCCAGCTCGAGCAGGCGGACAAGGGGGGGAGCCTGGGCCGCGAGTCGCGCGACTTCGAAGTGCAGGATCGCCGCCGCCAGGTCGAGCGCCAGCATCTGGTGGTCGCCGAGCTCGAGCGCCGGGTGGGGGAGCTGACCATCCGCGCCCCGTTCGACGGCCTCATCGCCACCGTCGACGCCCAGGATCGCGACGCCGTGCCGCCGAACGCGCCGCTGCTCACCATCGTCGACCTCTCGAAGTTCGAGATCCAGGTCGAGATCCCCGAATCCTACGCCGCCGAGGCCACGGCCGGCACGCCGGCGGCCATCTCTTACGGCGGCCGCGAGGTCCCGGGCACGCTGACCGCCGTCTCGCCGGAGGTGCGGGCGGGGCAGGTCGAGGGCACCGTGCAGTTCCAGGGGGGAATGCCGGCCGGCCTGCGCCAGAGCCAGCGGGTCTCGGTGCGGCTGATCTTCGAGACCCGCCCCAACGTGCTCAAGGTACCCCGCGGCCCCTTCCTCGAAGGGGGCGGCGGCCGCAAGGCCTACGTGCTCGCCGACGGCCTCGCCACCCTGCGGCCCATCCGGGTCGGCGCCACCAGCGTCTCCGAGGTGGAGATCGTCGCCGGGCTGAAGGAGGGGGACCGCCTCCTCCTCTCCGACATGGACCCGTTCAACGGCGCCAAGACCGTCCTCGTCAGGCGCTGAAGCTCAATTCATCAAGAAGCCATCAGGGAGACCGCCATGCCGATGCTGAAAATGCAGAACGTATCCAAGATCTACCGCACCGGGCTGGTCGAGACCCGGGCGTTGCGCGACTTCTCGATGGAGGTGGAAGCGGGAGAGTTCGTCACCATCACCGGTCCCTCGGGCTCGGGGAAGACGACGTTCCTCAACGTCTCGGGGCTGCTCGACGCCTTCGAGGAGGGGATCTATACGCTCGACGGCCTGGACGTCTCGCGCCTCTCGGACCGCGAGATGTCGCGCGTCCGCAACGAGAAGATCGGCTTCATCTTCCAGGGGTTCAACCTGCTGCCGGACCTCGACGTGTTCGACAACATCGACGTCCCCCTGCGCTACCGGCGCCTGCCGGCCAAAGAGCGCAAGGAGCGGATCGAGAAGGCCGTCGGCATGGTGGGGCTCTCCTCGCGCCTCCGCCACCTGCCGGCGCAGCTCTCGGGGGGCCAGCAGCAGCGGGTGGCCATCGCCCGTGTGCTGGCCGGCGATCCCAAGCTGATCCTCGCCGACGAGCCCACCGGCAACCTCGATTCCGCCATGGCGCGCGAGATCATGGAGATCCTCGAGCAGGTCAACGAGGCCGGGACGACGATCGTCATGGTCACCCACAACCCGGAGCACGCGGCGCGCGCCCACCGGCAGCTCCACATCGCCGACGGCCGGCTGGTCGACTTCGAGCGGATCGCGCCGTTCCCCTTGAATCGACCGGAAACCCGGCAGGAAACCGTCCATCGCCAGGCGGCGGGATAACCAGGAGGACGCCATGCTGCTCTACAACGTCCGCCTCGCCTGGAAGAGCGTCCAGCGGTATCCGGTGCTCTCGGCGCTGATCCTGCTCGGCATCGCCCTGGGCGTGGGCGTCTCCACGACCTTCATCACCGCCTATCACGTCCTGGCGCGGGACCCCGTCCCGGGCAAGAGCGACTCGCTCTACTACGTGCGGATGGACTCCTGGGGGAGGGGGGACAGCCCGTTTCGCCAGGAGCCGCCGCCGCTGATCACCTGGCGCGACGCGCTGGAGCTGCTGAAGAGCCGGATCCCGGTCCGCAGCACGGCCACGTTCAGCTCCCGGGCCACCATCTTTCCGGCCGACGGCGTGCGCCCCTTCCGCGACAGTGTCCGCCTGGTCACGACGGATTTCTTCCCCATGTTCGCCGTGCCGTTCCGTTATGGCGGTCCGTGGAGCCGCGAGGCGGACGCCCGGCCGGAGTCGGTGGCGGTGATCAGCTCGGCTCTCAACGACCGGCTGTTCGGCGGCGCCAACAGCGTCGGCCGCGCGATCCGGCTGGAAGGTCACGATCTGCGGGTGGCCGGCGTCCTCGGCCCCTGGCGTCCGCGGGTGCGGGCCTTCGGACTGATCGGCAATCCGCTGCGGGCGCCGGAGCCCGTCTTCATCCCCCTGCGACTGGCGGGGCCGATGACGTTCCAGCCCGCCGAGATGGAGATGAACTGGCGGACTCCGCAGCCCGGCGAGGAGGCCCTCCCCTACGCCTCGCGGTTGATGCTGAACGAATCGCTGTTCCTGGGCTTCTGGGCCGAGCTGCCGGACGCCGGGAAGGTGCGGGAGTACCAGAGCTATATCGATGCCTATGTCTCCGAGCAGAAGAAGCTCGGACGCTTCCCGAATCCGCCGAAGAACTGGGTGACCTCCCTGCTCGACTTGATGGAGGAGCAGCGCGTGGTGCCGCCGCAGACCAAGGCCCTGGCGGCCATCTCGCTGCTCTTTCTGGTGGTGTCGGCGCTCAACCTGATCGGCCTGTTCCTCGGCAAGTTCCTGGCCCGGGCCTCCAACGTGGGGGTGCGCCGCGCCCTCGGAGCGAGCCGGTGGACGATCTTCGTCCAGCACCTCGTGGAGTGCGAGCTGATGGGGCTGGCCGGCGGCTTCCTGGGGGTGCTGCTCTCGGTGGCCGGCCTCGCCATCCTCAACCGGGTCTATGGCGACGGCCCGGACGGCGTGGCGTTCTTTCAGCTCGACGTCCCCATGGTCTTCGCCGCCGTGGCCCTGTCGCTGCTGGCCGGGACGATCGCCGGCCTCTACCCCGCGTGGCGGATCTGCGCCGTTCCGCCCGCTCGTCATCTCAAGAGCCAGTAGGAGACCGCCATGGAATTCGGACCCATCTTCCGCTCCCTCCTGCGCAACCGCGCGCGGGTCGTCCTCATCGTGGTCGAGGTGGCGCTGACGCTCGCCATCGTCGCCAACTGCCTGAGCCTGATCCTGGATACCCAGGCCCAGCTCGCCAGGCCCTCCGGCTTCGACGACGAGCACATCGTCGTCATCCAGAGCAACCCGTTCGACGATCATCTGCGGGACCCCGCGGCGCTCAACCGGCTCGTCGACCAGGATGTCCGAGCCCTGCGGACCCTGCCCGGGGTGCGCGCCGCCACCCACACCAGCCTGCGCCCCTGGGAGTCCAGCGGCCAGATCACCGCCATCCGGGTGCCCGGCAGCCGTGGCGAGCCCACCCGGACCCAGCGCGCGGAGACCGACCCCGGCCTCTTCGCGACCCTGGGCATCCCGGTCGTCGAGGGGCGCGGCTTCGCCGAGGCGGAGTACGACCATGGGGCCGATGTCCGGCCGGACGAGGTGCTGCCGATCGTGGTGAGCCGCGCCCTCGCGGATCAGCTCTACCCCGGCGGCGGCGCCGTGGGCAAGCCGCTGGCCGACGCCGACGAATCCCAGCACTTCCAGATCGTGGGGATCATCGACCGCTTCTACAATCCGTTCGGCGGCAACTCCGACAAGGTGATGTTCGCCCCCGGGCGGTCGGTGGCCTTCGACAGCGGCTCGTACTATCTCGTCCGTACCACGGGGAATCCCGGAAGCCTGGTCTCCCAGCTCGAGAAGGGGTTGCTCGGGGTGGAGAAGGGGCGCTTCCTCCAGTCGCATACGCTGGTCGAGAACCGCGACGAGTTTCACGGCCGCGACCGGCTGCTGGTCGCCTCCCTCAACGGTGTCATGGCGCTGCTGGTGCTGGTGACGGCCCTGGGGATCGTCGGCCTGACCTCGTTCTCGGTGGCTGAGCGGCGGCGTCAGATCGGCACTCGCCGCGCCCTCGGGGCCGACCGGATGGCGATCGTCCGCCACTTCCTGCTGGAGAACTGGATGGTGACCAGCTTCGGCGTCGTGCTCGGGGTGGCGCTCGCCTACGGCCTGAACTTCGGGCTCGTCACCTGGGTGGCGGGAGCGCGCCTCAGCCCGGCCATGGTCGCCGCGGGGGCCCTGGCCCTCTGGGCGATCGGCCTCGGCGCGGCCTTGGGGCCGGCCCTGCGCGGCGCCCGCGTGCCGCCGGCGATCGCGACGCGGAACGTATAAAGAGGAAAACGCGGGGCGCATGCTATGCGCCCCGCGGTGCCGCCTGATTTCTTAAATCTCCGCGCAGGCGTTTTGCGGGCAGAGGGTGACCCCGCTGTCGTTGCACTGACAGTTGATGCAGCACTGCGAGCCGTTGGAGAGGGTCGTACACATCGGGCACGCGTGGAAGGGGCCGCCGCCGCCGCCGAGGGGGGAGGCCTGGGCCCGGGGAGCCGTGAGCGAAGCCGTGGCGGCGAGAGCGAGGGCCAGGAGCAGCATCTTCTTTCGCACGATCGAGCCTCCTCAGGCCGGCGGACAGTAGTGATTGGTACAGGCCAGGATCTGGTTGTTCGCATCGCAAACGCAGCTCACGCAGCACCGCGAGCCATCTGCGTACGTCGTGCAGATGGGGCAGCTATGAGTCCCGCCCGCGGCGGCCTTGGAAGCTGACATCGAGCCCGCGAGCGCCGCGAGCGACAGGGCCAGGAGAAGCATTTTCTTGCGCATCCTTCACCTCCGGTCGATGGGTGAGGAGTTATATCGACACCCATGCATTAGGTGCTTCTCAGCAATCATGGAGGGACAAAACGAGATGCGATTCGACGTGACGATCCAGGCGGCGGGGTATAAATAAAGAGTGGCCATGCTCAAGGTTCTCATCGTCGAAGACCAGCCCGCCGTCGTCACCGCCCTCCAGGTTCTCTTCGAGATCCGCGGCATGGCCTGTGCCGTGGCCCGCTCGCCCGAGGAGGCGTTGCGGCGGCTCGACGCCGACGGGGCTCGCTCCGAGCCGGAGATCGGCATCGTCCTCCAGGACATGAACTTCAGCCCCGAGGCGACCTCGGGCGAGGAGGGGATCGCCCTCTTCCGCGAGGTCAAGAAGCGGGACCCGGGGCTCCCCGTTCTCCTGATCACCGCCTGGACGTCGCTCGAGACCGCCGTCCAGCTCGTCAAGGAGGGGGCGAGCGACTACCTGGCCAAACCCTGGGACGACGAGAAGCTCCTCGCCTCGGTGCGCAATCTCCTGCGCCTGCGCGAGCTGCAGCTCGAGAACGCCCGCCTGCGTGGCCGGGCGCGGCGGAGCTGGGAGGACCTCGCCGAGCGGCACGACCTCTGCGGCGCGGTCTGGACGAGCGAGAAGATGCACGCCGTGGTCACCCTCGCCCTGCAGGTCGCCCGCGGCGAGATCCCGGTGCTGATCACCGGCCCCTCCGGCGCCGGCAAGGAGAAGCTGGCCGAGATCGTCCAGGCCAACTCGCGGCGCAAGGAGCGCCCGTTCGTCCGCGTCAACGCCGGCGCCCTCCCCGACGAGCTGCTGGAGAGCGAGCTCTTCGGCGCCGAGGCCGGCGCCTACACCGGCTCCACCCGCCGGCGGATCGGCCGCTTCGAGGCGGCGGACGGCGGCACCCTGTTCCTCGACGAGATCGGCAACCTCTCCGCCTCGGGGCAGGCGAAGCTCCTGCGCGTGCTCCAGAGCGGCCAGTTCGAGCGCCTGGGGAGCAGCGAGACCCGGCGGGTGGACGTGCGGCTGATCTGCGCCACCAACGCCGACCTGCGCCGGGAGATCGGCGCCGGCCGTTTCCGCGAGGACCTCTTCTACCGCCTGAACGTCATCGAGCTCGCCGTGCCGCCGCTCGCCGACCGCCCCGAGGACGTGATCCCGCTCGCCGAGCGCTTCCTGCGCGACCTCTCGCCGTCGCCGACCGGCGCCCTCTGGCGGCTCGATTCGCCGGCCCGCGAGCGGCTGGTCCGCTACTCCTGGCCGGGGAACGTGCGGGAGCTGGAGAACACCCTGCGCCGGGCCGTGCTGGTCTCCGGCGGCGACACCCTCCGCGCCGACGATCTGGGCCTGGGTGCCTCGCCGTTTTCCGCCGGCCCCGCGCTCGCCGCGGAGGCGGACGAGATGGGCCTGGCCGAGCGGGTGAAGATCGAGCGCGCCCTCGAAGAGGCGGGCGGCGTGGTCGCCAAGGCCGCAGAATCGCTCGGCCTCTCCCGCCAGGCGCTCTACCGCAAGATGGAGAAGCACGGCCTCGCCGTCGAGCGGCGGCTGCGCGGATGAAACGGGGATGAAGTGACGATCCGCTCCAGTCCACCGCCTCTCCGCCCGGGATTGAAATCCCGGGCTACCGACGCCCGTCCCCTCCGGGACTCCCAACCCCCTTTCCTCGTGAAGCCCCGGGTAGGGGCGACCGTAGGTAGCCCGGGATTTCAATCCCGGGCGGCACGATGAAGCCCCTCCGCTTCGCGTCGCGCGTCCGCCTCGCCTTCTTCCTCGGGCTGCTCGCCGTGGTCGCCGTCTGCATGGCGGCGGCCTACTGGTTCCCCTCCCCCTGGACGGTCCTGCTGGCCGCGGTGGGCTTCGGCTTTCCCCTGGGGTGGTGGATCCTCGACCGCACGCTGATCCCGGCTACCCGCGTCCTCCAGGCGTTGCGCGACGGCGTCCAGGGGTACCGCGACCACGATTTCAGCCTCAACCTCGCCGCCGACCGCGGCGACGAATTGGGCGAGCTGGTCGAGCTCTACAACGCCGTCGGCGACGTGCTGCGCGACGAGCGGAGCGCCCTGATCCAGCGCGAGATGCTGCTCGAGACCGTCTTCGAGGCGACGCCGACCGCCATCGTGCTCACCGACTCGCGCGGCCGCATCCTCTTCGTCAACCGTTCCGCCCGCGAGCTGTTCGTGACCCGCGGCCGCTACGAGGGGAGGGCCTTCGCCGACATTCTCTCCGAGTGCCCGGAGGGGCTGCGCGAGGCGCTCGCCAGCGGCCGGGACTCGCTCTTCTCCCTCGATCAGGGGGGCGAGGAGGAGGTCTTTCACGTCGCCCGCCGCGTCTTCGAGCTCAACGGCCGGCGGCACGACCTCACCCTGGTCAAGCGCTTGACCCCCGAGCTGCGGCGCCAGGAGGTGGACGTCTGGAAGCGGGCCATCCGCACTCTCTCGCACGAGATCAACAACTCGCTGGCCCCGATCGCCTCGCTCGCCCGCTCGGTCCGCCTGATGGTCGGCCAGCCGGAGCACGCGGAACGCCTCGGCTCGGCGCTCGACGTCGTCGAGGAGAGAGCCACCCATCTGAAGGAGTTCCTGGAAGGCTACGCCCGCTTCGCCCGCCTGCCGCAGCCGGTCCGGCGGGAGGTGGCGTGGGAGCCCTTCCTCGCCGAGCTGCGGCAGGTGGTTCCCTTCGAGCCGGAGGGGGAGCCGCCCGGCGCTCCCGGCCGCTTCGATCCCGGGTGTTTTGACGCAGGACAGATGCAGCAGGCGCTGATCAACCTGCTCAAGAACGCCCATGAATCCGGCGGCCCGCCCGCCGAGGTGCGGCTGGCCGTCGAGCCGACGGGGGAGGGGGGCGTGCGCTTCCGCGTGCTCGACCGCGGCACCGGGCTCTCCGACGAGGGGATGAAGAAGGCGCTGCTGCCGTTCTATACCTCGAAGCCCGGAGGCTCGGGTCTCGGCCTGCCGCTCTGCCGCGAGATCGTCGAGGCCCACGGCGGCCGGCTCCGCATCGAGCGGCGGGCGGGCGGGGGGACGGCGGTGGTCTGCTGGATTCCGGGGTAGCCCGGCACGGACCCCGTGCTATTCTTCCGCGCCGTTCCTGAAATGCAGGCCCTCAAGGACCTGTTGGACGGGAAGCCGGCCGCAACGGCGGCTGATCGCGATCGACCCTGTTGACCCCAAAGAACGACTCGAACTGGAGACCCACCGTGTCCCTGGCAAGCTGGTTTCGCAATCTGATCACCCCCCGCGCGGAGGAGCCGAAGACCCCGATCGGCCGCAACGACGTCTGCTGGTGCGGCAGCGGCAAGAAGTACAAGAAGTGCCACCTGAAGAGTGACGAGATCAAGCGGGTGGAAGCCTCCTACTCCGCCCACGTCAGCTCCCGCAACCAGATGGGCGACGGCGTGATGCCGGGCTCGGGCAAGAAGAAGCCGGCGCGGGCGCCCGAGGCCGCGCCGACCCCCGCCGAGCGGGGGTGACCCTACTTCGCCGCGGTCTGAACCGTCTGCCCCGGCTCCGCGTACGGCTGGCCGGCCCTCAGGAACGTGTACGGGTTGACCGCCACGCCGGCGGGGTTGTAGATGCCGTAGTGGAGGTGGGTGGAGGAGATCGCGGCGTTCCCCGAGTTGCCCACGGTGCCGATGATCTCGCCCGCCTCGACCCAGTCGCCGACCGCCTGCGGGCCGAAGTCTTCCAGATGCGCGTAATAGAGACGGTAACCGTTGGGGCCGGTGATGGTCACCACCTGCCCGCCGAGGCCCTTCATCCCCTTGAACTCGACGATCCCCTCGGTGGCGCTGCGCACCGGCGTGTTGCGCGGCGCGAAGATGTCGATCCCCTTGTGATGCCGTCCGCCGTCGCGCGCGAAGCCCCAGGTGTTCTGCAGGTGACTGGCCTGGACGCCGTCGACCGGGATCAGCAGCGTGCGGGGTATCTCCTGCTGGAGCAAGGCGCTGTAGCGCGTGTTGTAGCGCACGGCCGCCTGGCGGCAGCCCGCGAGCGGGAGTACGGTCAAAGCGAGGAGAACGGCGAGACCGAGGAGACGGGGACGAACCATCTTCACCTCCGGGCGTACATCCAAGAGTTACCGGGCGGAAACGCCGGACGCATTGCGATGCAGGGGTACCCTGACTGCGGCGACCGGCTCTTGCGACGACTTCACCAGCATTCGTGGGACGATCCTACTGCAAAACCACACAAAATGTCGCTAGTCGCTTAAATATGCTGAGATGACAATTTTCCGCGCCTCGACCCGCGTACTAACGCTTCTCGTTTTCCTCCTCCTGCGGGCCTTCGCGGCTCCCGCCCAGGTGGCTCCACGGATCGAGGTCGAGGCTCCGCCCGCGCTCGCCGGGACCGCCGCCCAGTTGCGCGCGATCGATTCGTCGCGGCTGACCAGCGTGATGCGGCTGGTGGGGCTCGAGGATCCGGGCTCGCCGATCCGGGTGATCCTGGCGCCGGAGGGGTCCGGCGCCGCCACCGTGGTGCCGCCGTGGGTCTCGGGGTATGCGATCGGCGAGGAGGGAGTGATCGTGCTGCTCCCGGGGCGCGTCCCGAGCTATCCGGACACCTCGCTCTCGGATCTCCTCGCCCACGAGGTGGCGCACGTGCTGGTCTCCCGGGCGGCGGGGGGGCGGCCGCTGCCGCGCTGGTTCCACGAGGGGATGGCGATGATCGCCGGCCTCTCCTGGGGGTTCGACGACCGCTCCCGCCTGACCCTCGCCCTGCTCGTCGACCGGCCGGTCTCGCTCGCCGCGCTCGACGACCGCTTCGCGGGCGGCCAGGCGGAAGTCAACCGCGCCTACGCCATCTCCGGTTCCTTCGTCCGCGACCTCTTCGACCGTTACGGCCAGGGGGTGGCCGGCCGCATCCTCCAGGGGGTCTCCCGCGGCCTCCCCTTCGCGGACGCCTTCCGCGCCGCCACCGGCGACTCGCTCGCCGCGGCCGAGACCTCCTTCTGGGATCGCCAGACCTTCTGGTACCGCTGGGTGCCGCTGCTCACCAGCTCCGTCACCCTCTGGCTGCTGGTCACCCTGCTCGCCCTCTGGGCCATCAAGCGGCGAAGGGAGCGCGACGCCGCCCGCCGGCGGGTCTGGGATGAAGAGGAAGAGCGCCTCCGGCTGGCCGCCGAGGCCCGCGCCCAGGCCGAAGCCGCGCTGCTCGAGCCCGGGAAGGACGA
>JBDSHF010000426.1:0-13830 GCA_039918595.1 Thermoanaerobaculia bacterium | reverse complement strand
CATGGCCGCTGGGTGCCGCTCGAGGAGCTGCGTGTCGCCTGCGGCGTGTCGCGCGACGGCAGCAAGGCGAGCAACATGGTCAAGGCCGCCCGCACCTACGGTCTCGCGGCCAAGGGATTCAAGAAGGAGCCGCAAGCCCTGCGCTCGATGCCTCTGCCGGCGATCCTGCACTGGAACTTCAATCATTTCGTGGTGCTCGACGGCTTCCGCAAAGGGAGCGTCTTCCTCAACGATCCCGCGGCGGGGCCGCGGGAGGTGAGCGAGGAGGAGCTGGACCAAGCGTTCACGGGGGTCGTGCTGACCTTCGAGCCGGGGCCCGAGTTCCAGCGCCAGGGGGATCCGCCGCGGCTGATCCCCGCGCTGCGCCGCCGGCTGGCCGGCTCGCGGGCGGCGCTCGCCTTCGTCCTGCTGGCCGGGCTGGCGCTGGCGATCCCGGGGCTCGTGGTCCCCGTCTTCTCCAAGATCTTCGTCGACAGCGTGCTGCTGGAGAACCGGCGGGACTGGCTGCCCCCCCTGCTCTTCGCCATGGGAGCCGCCGCGCTGCTGACCGGCGCGCTGACCTGGATCCAGCAGGTCTACCTCCTGCGGCTGGAGACCCGGATGGCGGTGGGCTCGTCCAGCCGCTTCCTCTGGCATGTCCTGCGCCTGCCCTCGGAGTTCTTCAGCCAGCGCTTCGCCGGGGACATCAGCTCGCGGGTGGCGATCAACGACCGTGTCGCCCAGCTCCTCTCGCGCGACCTGGCGACCAATGCCCTCGGTGTCCTGATGGTCGTCTTCTTCGCCGCCGTCCTCTTCCAGTACGACGCCATGCTGACCCTGGTCGGGATCGCCGTCGTGTCGCTCAACGTGGCGGCCCTCCGCTTCGTCTCCCGCAAGCGGGTGGACGGCAACCGCCGGCTGGTTCAAGACCAAGGCAAGCTCCTCGGCACGGCGATCGGCGGCCTGCAGACGATCGAGACGTTGAAGGCCACCGGTGGCGAGTCGGACCTCTTCGCGCGCTGGGCGGGCTACCAGGCCAAGGTGGTCAACGGCCGGCAGGAGTTGGAGCGGTATACCCAGATGCTCGACGCCGTCCCACCCCTGCTCTCGGCGGTCAACATGGCTCTGATCCTGGGCCTCGGCGGCCTGCGGGTGATGAACGGCAGCCTTTCCCTCGGCGGGCTGGTGGCCTTCCAGCTCCTGATGGCGGCGTTCATCGCCCCCATCAACCGTCTGGTGAGCCTCGGCGGCCGCCTGCAGATGGTCGAGGGGGACATGAACCGGCTCGACGACGTCCTTCGCTACCGGATCGATCCGAGCGCCGGCAGCGGCTCCGGGGAGCCGCCGCCCGCGGGAACACCCGTCCGGCTGCAAGGTTTCCTGGAGCTGCGCGACGTCGCCTTCGGCTACAGCCGGCTCGATCCGCCGCTGATCGAAGGTCTCTACCTGACCCTGAAGCCCGGCTCCCGGGTCGCCCTCGTGGGGGGCTCGGGGAGCGGCAAGTCGACGATCTCCCGGCTGGTGACCGGCCTTTACGAGCCGTGGAGCGGGGAGATCCGGTTCGATGGCCGGCAGCGGCGCGAGACGCCGGCGGGGGTGCTGACCCATTCGCTCGCCGCGGTCGACCAGAACGTCTTCCTCTTCGAGGGGACGGTGCGGGAGAACCTCACTCTCTGGGACGCCACGATCCCGCTGCCCGAGGTCGTGGCCGCGGCCAAGGACGCCTGCATCCACGAGGACATCGCGGCGCGGCCGGGGGGGTACGACAGCCCGGTCGAAGAGGGGGGCGCCAACTGGAGCGGTGGCCAGCGGCAGCGGCTGGAGATCGCCCGTGCCCTGGTGGGGCGGCCGTCGGTCCTGGTCCTCGACGAGGCCACGAGCGCGCTTGATCCCACCACCGAGAGCCGGATCGACGAGAACCTGCGGCGGCGGGGGTGCACCTGCCTGATCGTCGCCCATCGCCTGAGCACCATCCGCGACGCCGACGAGATCATCGTCCTGGAAAAGGGGAAGGTGGTGCAGCGCGGAACCCACGACGAGCTCAAGGGGATCGAAGGCCCCTACTCCCGGCTGATCAGCGCGGAGTAGACCATGTCGGCCCTCGATCGAGCGTTGGCGGAGAGCGAAGAGGTCCGGCTCGCCGGCAACGCCCCCCTGCGCCTCGATGCCGCTCCCGAGGTCTGGTTCGTGGAGGCCGGGAGCGCCGAGGTCTTCGCGGTGCCGGGTGGCGGGGAGGGGCCGCGGATCCACCTTTGCTCGGTAGCTCCCGGCCAGCTCCTCTGCGGCTTCCAGGAGGCCGCGGTCTCGAGCCTTCTCGCCGTCGGGCACTCCGGAACGAGCCTGCGGCGGCTTCCGGCGGACCGCCTCCAGGAGCTGGCCCGCGATCCGGGAACGGCAGCCGATCTTGCCGCCCGGCTCGACGGCTGGCTGGCCGGCCTCCTGGGGGGTATCTCCCGCGCCGCCGGTCCCAAGGTCTTCGCGGAGCTGCGCCGGGGCATCGAGACCCACCTCTCCGAAGCCGGAAGGGCGGCCCGTCCGCGGGAGGGGGTCGCCTGGGTGCGCCACGTCGAAGGGAGCTCCAGTCTGATGGGCGAAGCGGAGCTCGCCCTGAGCGACGGCGATCTTTTTCCCGTGCCGGAGGGGCTCTGGCTGGTGAGCGCCGGCGAGGCACGGATCTTCACCCTCGGCACGAGCGACCTCCTGGAGGGCTCTGGGCTCTGGCCGGGGCTCGCCCGCTTCCATGAGCTCTGTCTTCGCTACGTCGCCCTCCAGAACGAGAAATTGGAGCGGCAGGACCGCGAGCGCCTCGAGCGCCGTCTGGATCTCGACCGCTCCAGCCTGCGGAGCGCCTACGCGCGGCTCGCTTCCGTCCTCCTGCCCACCGATGGCGCGGGCGCCGGTCTCCAAGCCGGCTCCGATCCGCTGCTCGCCGCCTGCGCCCTGGTCGGCCAGACCCAGGGGATCGCGATCCGCGCCCGAGCCGACGCGCCGGCCGGAGGCAAGCTGGAGGATCGCCTCACCCAGATCTGCGCTGCCTCCCGGGTCCGTTCCCGCCGGGTGATCCTGCGCGACGACTGGTGGCGGCGCGATAACGGCCCCCTGGTCGGCTTCCTCTCCCTCGACTCGGAACAGAAGAACAAGCGCCCAGTCGCCCTGCTGCCGGTCTCGTCCAGGGCGTACGAGATGGTCGATCCGGCGGCGGGGACGCGGGTCCGGGTCGACGCCGCCGTCGCCGAGAGCCTGAGCGGCGACGCCCACATGTTCTATCCGCCGCTGCCCGAGCGGCCGCTCACCAAAGGGGATCTGCTGCGGGCGACCTTCGCGGGGCGCCGGGACGACATCCTGACCCTCCTGCTCATGGGGGCCGCGGGCGGCCTCCTCGGCATGCTCGTCCCGATCCTGACCGGGCAGCTCTTCGGCAACGTCATCCCCGGCGCGGACCGGGGCCAGCTCGCGCAGATCACCCTGGCCCTGATCGTGGCCGCGCTCTCCGGTTCGATCTTCCAGCTCACGCGGAGCATCGCCGTCCTCCGCCTCGGCGGCAAGGCGGACGGCCGCGTGCAGGCCGCGGTCTGGGACCGGCTGCTCTCGCTGCCGGTGACCTTCTTCCGCAAGTACACGGTGGGGGACTTGGCGAACCGTTCGCTGGGCGTCAACGCGATCCGCGAGATGCTGACGGGCAACGTCCTCACCCTGCTCCTCGGGGCGGTCTTCTCCGTCTTCAGCTTCGCGCTCCTCTTCTACTACAGTTGGCGGCTCGCCCTGATCGCCACCGCGCTCGTGCTCCTTCTCTCCGGGGTGACGGCGGGGCTGGTCTACCTCCAGATCCGCCACCAGCGAGCGCTCCTCGATCTGCAAGGAAAGATCGCGAGCCTCCTCTTCGGACTGATCAACGGCATCGCCAAGCTGCGGGTGGCGGGCGCCGAGGCCCGGGCCTACGCCCGCTGGGCCGAGCGCTTCGCCGAGCAGCGGCGGCGGACCCTCGCCGCGCAGCGGGCGGCCAACATCCAGGCCGCCTACAACGCCGTCTATGGGGTGCTCACCTCGCTCATCATCTTCGCCGTCGTGGGCTATGCCTCGACGGAGGCGATGCCGATTGGCGAGTTCCTCGCCTTCAGCGCCGCCTTCGGTCAGTTCCTCGCCGCTACACTCTCTCTGGTCTCGGCCTTCTCGAGCGTCCTCACCATGGTGCCCATCTACGAGCGCCTGTCGCCGATCCTCAAGACCGTGCCGGAGGTCGACGAATCAAAGGCCGAGCCCGGGGACCTCGCCGGCGAGATCGAGTTCAGCCACGTCTCCTTCCGCTACCAGGGGGACGGCCCCCTAATCCTGGACGACGTCTCCTTCCGGGCGGGACCGGGGGAGTTCATCGCCCTGGTCGGCCCCTCCGGAGCGGGCAAATCGACCTGCCTGCGGCTGATCCTCGGCTTCGAGAAGCCTACCTCGGGCTCCATCTACTTCGACGGCCAGGATCTGGCCGGTCTCGCCGTGCAGTCCGTCCGCCGCCAGATCGGCGTCGTCCTGCAGACCGGCCGGCCGATGGCAGGGAGCATCTTCTCGAACATCACCGGCAGCTCGAACCTGGGGATCGACGACGCCTGGGAAGCGGCGCGGGCGGCGGGGCTGGAGGAGGACATCAAGGCGATGCCGATGGGGATGCACACCGTGATCAGCGAGGGCGCCGAGACTTTCTCCGGCGGCCAGAAGCAGCGCATCCTGATCGCCCGGGCGATCGTGAACCGGCCGCGGATCATCCTCTTCGACGAGGCCACGAGCGCGCTCGACAATCGCACCCAGGAGATCGTCAGCCGCAGCCTGGAGCGCCTGAAGGCCACCCGCATCGTCATCGCCCACCGCCTGAGCACCATTCAGAACGCCGACCGCATCTACGTCGTCGACGGCGGCAGGGTGGTGGAGGAGGGGAGCTACCGGGATCTCCTCCGCCGCGGCGGCGCCTTCGCGAGGCTCGCCGAACGGCAGATCGCCTAACCAGGAGTCATCATGCGCAAAGTCCTCTTCCTCTTCGGCCAGCTCAACGACGACGACGTCGAGTGGATGCTCACCGCTGGCGCCAAGCGGTTCGTCCCCGCCGGGGGAGTCCTGATCGAGCAGGGAGTGCCGGTGGACGCCGTTTTCATCCTCCTGGATGGGAAGCTCGCTGTCTGGCTCCGTTCTCGCCGCGGCCCGGAACGGGAGATCGCCCGCCTGAATGCCGGCGAGATCGTGGGCGAGATGTCCTTCGTAGACGCTCGCCCGCCCTCCGCCACCGTCAAGGCCCTGGAGGAGTCGACCGTCTTCGCCCTCTCGAAGGCCGTCCTCAGCCGGAAGCTTGCCGCCGACCCAGGCTTCGCCGCCCGTTTCTACCGGGCGCTGGCGATCTACCTATCCACAACCGTCCGCGAGCGCCACCGGGACCTGGGGCCGGGAGGGGAGGGTGACGGCGAGGAGGAGGACGACGTCGACGAGCTCGATCCCAACGTACTCGACGGCGTCTACCTGGCGGGAGAGCGGTTCGATCGGATGGTGAAGCGGGTGTTGGTATCGTGATCGTAGTTCAGGGGCGACTCAACCGTGCATAGTGAGGCATCCGAGGCCCTTGAGGTCCAGGAGCGCTGGATTTCCTGTCACCTCTATTACCACGAGGATTTGGACCGGGTACTGAGAGGCTTCGTTCACCCGGTGGTGGTATCTCTCGTAGAGGCTGCTCGGATCGAAGCCTTCTTTTTTATCCGCTATGGACTGGGCGGACCTCATGTCCGCCTACGGTTGAGAGCTCTGCCCGGCTCCAGAGATCACGTCCAGGAAGAGGTTCAAAGATTCGCGCAAGACTTCCTCGATCTGACCCCTTCCACAAAGTCGCTGGAAGAAGAGGTGATTCGCAAGACGAACGAGTTCATTCTGGGCTCAGACCCTCACGAGAGCGATGGTTCGATCTATCCGGACAACTCGTTCCGGGTGATGCCCTTCCGCCCCGAGATCCAGCGCTATGGAGGTCGGAGCCGGTTTCAGGCCTCGCTCGACTTCTTCACGCTTTCGAGCGTGGCGGCCGTCGAGTTCCTTTTCAGGCATGGGGACAGGCCGCGTTCTGCCCAACTCGCCTATGCGTTTCGATTGTTGCTCCAGCAGGCCCTGGGTTTCGCGATCGATGAAACCGAGCTGCTCGATCTTCTCAGGTATGGCGTGGACTCGATGGGCGAGATCATGCCGAAGATCGTTGAGAAGGGGGACAAGGTCGCTCGGTCCCAGATGAAGGTGTTCTTGAAGCTCTTCCACCAGAGCTTGTCCGCGGTGAGCTCCCTGCATGCCGAGAGCGAGCCCTTCAGCGGAGCCTCGGACTTTCTGGCCTTGGGTGCCGGGAGACTCTCCGAAGCGGCCAGGACCGCCGATCGCGCGACCCGAGCGGGCATCGGGGGCAGCCAGCTCCACATGACCGCGACTCGGCTGGGGCTCAGCAATGCGGAGGAGGTATACCTCAGCCGTCTCCTAACGGCCACCCTCGAAGAAGCGCTCGTCCGCGACGAGGCGGACCTCTCCTGGATCGAGGAGAAAGTATCAGGAGAGGAATCCGCAGCAGCAGCCCTCAGCGCCCTTGTTCCGCCGGCTCTCTCAGCGCTCGTCGTGCTGCCGGCGCCATGGCGAGAGGCGTCGCCGTCAACCTGAAACCGGCACCGCCGGCTCCGGTTGTTCGACCCGCCCAGTCGACAGGACCCGTCGCAGCAGCCCTTCGAGAATCAGGCGGCGCACCAAGACCAACTGGCTCTTCTCGTCGAGCCCGGGGACCTCGGATACGCGGAACTTGGCTTGATCGCGGATGAACTCCAGCGCCCGCCGCAGATGCGGCGGGCCTGCGACATGCTCAGTGCCAAAGAAAATGGC
This sequence comes from Thermoanaerobaculia bacterium, assembly GCA_039918595.1. Lineage (GTDB taxonomy): Bacteria > Acidobacteriota > Thermoanaerobaculia > Multivoradales > UBA5704 > DATARR01. The sequence continues at coordinate 6,975 of JBDSHF010000426.1, read as the reverse complement.
GACCTTGGGATTTTTGTTCACGTCTACGACGTCGTCGACGGCGCAGAGGAGGTCTCGGCGCCGCTCGATCTCGGAGTCGGGAGCGAGCCCTGTGAGCATCGCGAGTTGGGCAAAGTGGCCATCCGGCGGATAGCTCTGCAGCTTCACGCGGTTGCGTCTGACCGCGGCGAGCACTTCGTCGAAAGAGGTCATTTCCTGAAATGTCTTCATGACGTCCTGAAAGATGCTCCGCATACGCTCACTGATCTCCTGGTTTTCTACGAAGCCAGGCGGGAGCGCTCTCCGCAAATCGTCCGAATGAACCGCGACGCATTCGGCGGCAATCTTCAGGAAATCCATCCAGACAAGCGGAGTGATGCTGAAATCCAGGTGGAGGCATGCGCCGCTTTGGGCGACGGCCCGGTGCGGCATGCCCCGTGGGATGAAGAGCAGATCACCAGGCTTGAGGCAGACTTCGGCGGCCACCGGTGCCTTGGTGCGTCCGTACCATTTCAGGGGAAACTTCAGATTCTTCTTCTGTGCGGGGTTGATCTGCAGCAGGGAGAACTCATGAAGATGCCAGATCCGCTCTCCTTCCAGGTGCAGGATGAGAACGTCGTGCCCGGCAACGTAGGGCGGAAACGTCCTCGTATCCTCCGGGGCCAGATGGGCCTCCACGGTAATTTCGGCCTGGAAGTCCCTCCCCAGAGCCTTGGCGAGACCCTGGATGGGGGGCCAGTCTGTCACCGGGCTCAATACCAGCAGGCAGCGTCGCGCAAAGGCTGCATAGGCGGAGCTCAGGCTGATTTCCTGGGGCCGGTATCTCTCGGTTTCTGCATCAGCCTGCGGGGGTGAGATGAAGAGGCTGCCCCGTGTCGACGTCAACCATCGATCGAAGTCGTCCAGCGAAAAATAGCTGGAGAACCGGCGGGGGTCATTGTGCAGATGTAAAAATTTTTTTTCCCAGTAGTTCGCGAAAAAGTCGGAGACAGACAGAGGAGCAATCAGGTCTCCCCAAGTTTCCACATGAGTTTCCACTGCGTGACCTCTCTCGTCTGTGGACATCGACTCTCCAGTTCCAAACCATCGGGAACTACCAGCCCGTCTCCCGATGGAGGCGGGCTGGTAGTTAGGGATTAAGCCTGGATGGTCTGGAACTCCTTGTTTGTGCAGGAGCCGGACCCGCTGGTCGAGCAACTGCCGCCAACGGCGGTGGTGCAGGTGCCCGCGCTGGTGGTGCAGCTCGAGCCCGCAGAGGTGGTGGTGTTACCTCCGCTGACCGACTCGAGATCGTCATCGGAAAGGGCTTGGATCTCCGGATCCTGGTTCTGAGACATGATTCACTCCCATCTGAGAGATCAACTCTCTCGGTTATGGCGCTGCACCTTGGAGGGAGAATTCCGGCTCTTGGTGCGGATCGCCAGACTATCGATCAGAAGTTCGAAGGCTCGACGGTTCATTGTGAAATCTAAGGGAAAGTCGGCGGGGGATGGCAGGGTTTCTTCGAGACTCAGATGCCCGGTCGCCATGTTCCGGAGGCTGTGGACAAGAAGACGACACTGCGACGGCGAGCTGAAATCGACGTATTGGGGTTTAGGCTTGCCGTGGTACGTAGGCTCTTGGTAGAAGCCCGCCGCCGGCAGGCCAAGCTGGCGGCGCCAGTCCTGGATGACGATGTAAGCGCGCGAGTCGGTGAGATTTTCCAGGCTCGCGCGGAGCCTCTCGATGCCGATCACCCAACGGCGGCGACACAGGACCAGCTTGCCGCAGGTCAAGCGGTTGAAGGATCTGAAATCCTCATCACCCTGGACGAGGGTGAGCGGCAGGACGCCGCGGGTCTCGCCGGGTCCGAACGCCAGAAGAAATCGCAGGAGGTTGGAGTGCCCGTTGTCGGACAAGGTGCTCAGGTTTACGGGGAGCACGCGACGACCTGAAGCATCGATTAATCGAAAGGTTTCGGCATCGAGGTCCGCCTGGACCGTGAGATCGCCGAGGCCGACCTTCCTACTGCGCGGCAGGTCGAGATGCAGACCCCGGACGTCCAGGACCTTTGTTGCCTGAGGCGGGTGCGCCCTCACCAGGTAGGTCCAGGGGTACTTGACCTCGAGAAGATCCGCCTCCTCTCCCTCCACTTCGACCACTGATCTCGCAGTGAGGTGGTCAAGAAAACGCTGCTGCAGAGGCTCTTTCAGGATCGGGATGACACGGCTTAGATACCGCCCTGTGCCTTCGTGAAGACGGTTGAGCACCCAGGAGCTGCCCTCGGCATCCACGGGTTGGACGAAGACGCACGCACCCAGTTGGGGGTCATAGCGGAAGGGCAGAGCCGCTACGAGTTCCTCGAGCTGCTGCGCCGGAAGGAAGCCCTTCGTCGGCGACCCGTTCAGCAATTCCCGGGATCTGACGAGAACCGTCTTGCGCCTCTCCCGCAGTGTTTCGAGCGCCGGCGCGTGCAACGGGTCGAAGGTGTTGAGGGCGTCCTCGTACGCTGTCGTATAAAAGCGGATGAACTGCTTCCAAACGGGGGCGAACCCGCGAGCGATCTCCGTAAAAGGAGCCTCTCGACGGCTCGGCTCATGCTCCCGCCACCAGGCCGCCAGAGTGTGCAGAACGTCGTGGCGAAGGTTGAACAGACCGGCGAAGCGCGCGATCAGGCCGGCGGTCTGCATGATGTCCTGAACCAACGGCGACGAGATCTGAAAGATCCCCCCATCCGCAGTGGAGGTGACGGAGGGCTCCGGCCCCAGCAGCACGTCTTCGAAGAAGTGCGCCCGGGTGGTGAGAGAGCCCTCGTGTCCAACCAGATGGGCGGCCGTTTCGAGAAGCCGCGAAAAGGCACCCTTCATGTCGGCGACTGAGCTCTCGGGTTGAGGAGCCGAAGCGAAGCTCTCTTCGAGAGCCAGCAGCTCATCCAGGGCATCCGCAGTCGCGCGTAAGGCGGGCTCGTCGGGCAAGGTGCGAAGGAACTGCCCGATCCGCTGCTCAAGGCAGGCTTCGTGAGTCGGCCAGGGCGGCAGGAGGACGAGGAGCCCGAGATCGACGAGATTGTCGAGGTCGCTCCGAGCCGAGATCCCGTACCCAGTCTCCAGGAGAGCCAGGAACGTGTCGTACCGGAGCTCTCCCTCCCGCAGAGTGTCCCGGGCGGCGTCGATCAGCGTATCTGGGAGACTCACCGTGACCCTTGCGGGTTTGACGAAAAGAAACTCCTTCGCTCCGGGTTCGAGGTCCCAGTGGCTGTCGCGCAAAAAGAGATACCGGCCTGGCTCGAGCTCCTCGAGGCTATCGTTCCAGGCGACGAGGCCGCGCTCTCGCGCCGCCGGATGCCTCATTAGGAGCGTCTGAAGTTGCTCAGCCTCCGGGCGGTTGAGGCGGACCAGGGAATCCTCCCGTTGCGCAGAGCCGGTGAAACGGAAGCCTGTTTCGGCCGGAGAGGCTTGAACGCTCCCCAGAGCGTAGGTGGTGAGCGTGGAATTAGCCGAGAGTTTCGCCGCGGCTCGGGTTACGAAACGCAGGAGGCTCAGCTCCCACTTCTCGGGACCTTTCAGAGATCCCGAGGCGGCAAATGAAGGAACCCGAGAGCGGGCTTTCTCCACCAGGCCTGGTCTTCCCAGGGCAACACCCCGGAGAAAACGGCGATCCTGGATCAGATGGAGGACGTGGCGCCGCTCGCGAGTGAGCTCGCTCTCGTAAAGGGCAGCGAAGGAGCGGTCATGCTCGAGGAGCCGCTCTTCGAGAGTCACGATGCGCTCGGCCAAGCCCGGCGAAACCCGCAGGAGCTCGGCCCACTCCGCTTTCCCGCTGTACCTCCCGATCTCGCGGCCGTTGAAACAGCTCCGCTTGACCGCTAGCAAAAGGCGGCGGGTCGCTGGGTCGAACCCCGAGAGGGCGTGGCCTATCGCCTCGACCATCGACCGCCGGGCTTTTCCGAGCTCTTCCTCGCCAAGCTTCCTGACCTGCAGCAGCGCAACACAGGACGGACTCGCGAGTGGCTCGATCGCCTGCGCCGGGAGGCCCGCGAGCCGGACGACGACAGGGGGAGCTGACATGCACGTCTGGGAGGTGAACTCCTCGATGAGGGCCTCTCCGGTCTTGAGCGGCTCAGGACATATTGCTGGCGAGTGCATGCGGATGGGACAACTCCGGTTGGCAGAAGCCTCTCTGGCCTTCTAATACTATACGTGCTTTTAAATAAAGAAACGGGACACGCTGGAAGATTCTCCCAAACCCTGCGTTGCGGCTCGATGAGCTCACGCCCTGTGGTTGCTACGTGTCAGGTGGGCCGGTAGACTGGACCTGAGAGTTGCCATGCAGTGTCCCTCTTGCCAGTTCGATACCCCTGCCGGCATGAAGTTCTGTGGCCGGTGCGGGGCGAAGTTGGCCGTCGTCTGCTCCCAATGTGGTGCTGAAAGCCCCCTCGGATTCAAGTTCTGCGGTGAGTGCGGCACTCCTCTGGGAACAGCGAGGGCTGAAGCCCCTACCGTGCAGGCCGCTCCATCTTCCCCTTCGTCTGTTACTCAAAGCTACACCCCTCCCCACCTCGCCACCCAGATCCTCCAGTCCCGCTCCGCCCTCGAAGGCGAGCGCAAGCAGGTCACCGTCCTCTTCTGTGACCTCGTGGGCTCCACGTCCCTGGCCGAGCGGCTGGGACCCGAGACCATGCATCTCCTGCTGAACCGGTTCTTCGAACTAGCTCTCTCGGAGGTCCACCGCTACGAAGGAACCATCAACCAGTTCCTGGGCGACGGCTTCATGGCCCTGTTCGGGGCTCCGATCGCCCATGAGGACCATGCCAGGAGAGCCGCTTTGGCCGCCCTGGGACTGCAGAAGCTTCTTCATGAGCATCGCGCGGATCTTGGCGAGCAGGACGGGCTGGAGCTCAAGGTCCGGATGGGCATCAACACCGGCTGGGTGGTGGTCGGGGGGATCGGCGACCAGCTCCGGCGGGATTACACTGCGATCGGGGACACGACGAACCTGGCGGCCCGTCTTCAGCAGCTCGCCGAGCCGGGGACCATCCTGATGAGCGAGGATGCGAGCCGGTTGTTCCAGGGGGCTGCCCGGCTGGAGCCTGTCGGGCCGCTCCAGGTGAAGGGCAAGGAGGCTCCGGTCCAAGCGTTCAGGCTTCTAAGCCTCGGGATTCTGCAATCCGAGCAGGCGGTCCTGGACGGGATGGCACGCTCTCCCTTCGTAGGCCGCCAGCGGGAGATGGCAACCCTGGAGGAATTGCGGGAGCGGGCCGCGGGGGGGGAGGGGCAGGTGGTGGGCATCGCGGCCGAGGCCGGCGCGGGCAAGTCGCGGCTGGTCTATGAGCTCCGTCGGCGGCTTTGGGATAGCCCGGCTCTGTTCCTGGCCGGACGGTGCATCTCCTACGCGAGCGGCATGCCGTATCTGCCCATCCTCTACATGCTGCGCAACGAGTGGAGAATCGCCGAGACAGACGATCCCGCCACGGTAGCCGCCAAGGTCTTCGCGAGTTTGCAGCGGGTGGGGATGGAGGCCGAGGAGGCGCTGCCTTACCTGCTTCATCTCCTTGGGATCGAAGAGGGGACCGAGCGGCTGGCGGAGCTGAGCCCGCAGGCGCTTCAGGCCCGGATCTTTCGCATCCTGCGGCAGATGATCCTGAACCTGGGCCAGGGAAACCTGGTGGTCCTCGAGATCGAGGACCTGCACTGGGTGGACAAGACCTCGGAGGATTTTCTCGCGTTCCTCGTGGAGGGGCTGGTCGTCTCCCGCGTGCTGCTCCTGGCAACCTATCGCTCCGGCTATCGGCCACCCTGGATCGAGAAGTCCTATGCCACTCAGATCGCTCTCTCGCGTCTGACGGGGCCGGAGAGCCAGGCCGTCGTCCGGCACGTCCTGCAGCGGGCCGAGCCTTCGGAGGCTTTGGTCGCGGCCGTGCTGAGCAAGGCGGAGGGCAACCCTTTCTATCTGGAGGAGCTGACGCGGTCGCTGCTGGAACATCCGGACGTCCTGGTTCCCGACACGATCCAAGGCGTGGTGATGGCCCGCATCGACCGCTTGCCGGAGGAGCACAAACGGCTTCTCCAGACCGCTTCCGTTCTGGGCAGGGAGTTCTCCCTTCCTCTGCTGACACAGGTCTGGAGTCAGTCTGACGATCTGACGCCGCTCCTTTCGGACCTCAAGCGATGGGAGTTCTTCTACGAGGAGCCCACGGCCGAGGAGCCGCGCTACCTCTTCAAACATGCCCTGACTCAGGAATCGGTCTATCAGACGCTACTGAAAGGCCGGCGGCAGAGCCTTCACACGGCGGCAGGCCAGGCTTTCGAGCAGCTCCATGCCGGCCGTTTCGAGGATGTCTACGACACCCTGGCGTACCACTATTCCAAGGCTGGCGATGCGGAAAAGGCGGTCTCCTATCTGACCCTTTTCGCCGGACAGGCGGCGAGCCGGTACGCTCATTCCGAAGCGGCGCAGGCTTTGCGGGAAGCTCTCGTTCATTGCGAGTGCCTGCCGGTGGGCGAGAAAGGGCGCCGCCGTCTGGAGCTGATCCTGCGGCTCGCGGAGTCTCTCCTGCCTCTGGCCCGCTTCCCGGAGACGCTGGAGATCTTCCTCGAAAACCAGGGACTCGTGGACCGGCTGGGCGATCCGTCGCTGGCCGGCCCGTACTATTTCTGGCTGGCCCACACCTACAGCTATCTCGGCGATCAGGAGGCGGCCGCGAGCAACGCCCGTCTCTCGATCGAGGCGGCGCGGCAATCCGGTGACACGGCAACGGAGGGGAAGGCTTGGTACGTGCTCTGCCGGGATGCCTTCTGGTCGGGCCGGTTCTCGGAAGGGATCGAGCACGGCCGCGAGTCCCTCGCCCTGCTGGAGCGGAGCGACGAACCGTGGTGGCAGGGGCAGGCCTACTGGGTGGCGGGATTCCATCACTACGTCCTGGGGCAGTTCGAGGAGGCGTTCGACAAGATGAAGTGGGCCGAGGCCATCTGGCGCGCCTTGCAGGATCCCCGTCTCGATCCCTCCTGGAGCACCGGC
>JBDSHF010000425.1:0-15436 GCA_039918595.1 Thermoanaerobaculia bacterium | reverse complement strand
GGGTCGGAGAGCAGCGGGGTGCCGGCGTCGCTCGCCACCGCGATCGTCTTCCCCTCCTGGAGGTCGGCCAGCAGGCGCGGCAGGCGCTGCCGCTCGTTGTGCTCGTGGAGGGAGACCAACGGCTTCTTGATCCCCAGATGGGCCAGCAGGCGGCCGGTATGGCGGGTGTCCTCGCAGGCCACGAGGTCCGCCGACTCGAACGCGGCACGGGCCCGAGGCGACAGGTCGTCGAGGTTGCCGATCGGGGTCGCGACGACCAGGAGCTTGCCGGCCATCAGTCTCGAGGAATCTCCTGGTCGAGGTTCACCGCGCTCCCCGACAGGCGGGCGATCAGCATCAGCCGGCGCTTGAAGCGGAAGCGCTGCTCGAGCGCGACGATCCGCTGGACCACCCGTTCCTCATAGCCTCGCTCGGCGACCTCCTCGGGGCGCAGCCCGAGGTCGAACAGCAGGTAGAGCACCTCGTCGGCCAGCTCGTAGGAGAAGCCGAGCTCCCCCTCGTCCGTCTGCCCCGGCCAGAGGTCGGCCGAGGGGGCCTTGTCGATCACCTCGGGGGGCAGGCCGAGGTGCCGCGAGAGCTCCCAGATCTGGCACTTGTAGAGATCGCCCAGCGGGTTGAGCGAGCTCGCGTTGTCGCCGAAGATGGTGGAGTAGCCGAGGAGGATCTCGGTCTTGTTCGAGGTGCCGAGCACCAGGGCGTCGAGCTTCTTGGCCTGGTCGAAGAGGATGGTCATCCGCTCGCGCGCCATCTTGTTCCCCCGCCGGTCGGCCCCGGCGTCGGGCTCCAGCGCGAAGTAGGCGTCCACCATCGGGGAGATCTCGATCGCCCGGTGTGGAATGCCGAGGTGTCCCGCCACGGCGCGGGCGTCGCGCTCGGATTCGGGGGACGAGGTGCGGTAGGGGAGCAGGAAGCCATGGACGCGTTCGGGTCCCAGGGCGCGCGCGGCGAGCGCCGCCGAGAGCGAGGAGTCGACGCCGCCGGAGAGGCCCACCACCACCCCCGCGGTGCCGGAGGTCTCGACGGCGTCGCGGATGAAGCTGGTCAGCACCGCCTCGGCGAGCGGGGCATTGAGCCGCAGGCGCGCGCGGACCTGCTCGCGCCGGATCACGCGGAGGGGCCCTCCGAGTCTTCCGGACCTTTGATGTCGAAGCGCTCGTCGTCGAGCAGCGGCAGGCGCCAGCGCAGGCGGTCGGAGTCGCGGAGGTCGATCTCGGCCACCAGCAGGTGCTCCTCGAGCAGCGGCGCGCGGTCGGCGATCTCCCCTCCGGGGCGGACGATGTGGCTGGCGCCGGGGTAGAAGGACCCCTCCTCCCAGCCGACGCGGTTGCAGTAGAGCACCCAGCAGGTGTTGAGCAGCGCCGTGGAACGGGTGAGGGCCTCCCAGCTCTCCTGGCTCTCCGGCATCGCGCCCGGGCCGATGCGGCCGGGGGCCGCCGAGACCACGATCAGCAGCTTGGTTCCCGCCACGGTCAGCCGCCGGGCCAGCTCCGGATGCCAGAGGTCCTCGCAGATCAGGAGGCCGGCCGTCCCCCAGGGCAGGGGCAGGGTCTCCAGCCGCCGGCCGGCGCCGAAGAAGCGGTCCTCCTGGAAGATGCCGTAGGTGGGCAGGTAGAGCTTGCGGTGGACGTGGACAGGTCCGCCCCCGGCGAGCAGGACGGCGCTGTTGTGCAGCACGCCGCGCTCCCCCTCCTCGACGAAGCCGAGCACCACGCGCATCGGGCCGGCGGCCTCGGCGAGCCGGGTCAGCACGGGCGAGCCGAGCGGCAGCGCCACCCGCGGGGTCAGATGGAGGAGCCGGTAGCCGGTCAGCGACAGCTCGGGGAAGACCAGCAGGTCGACGCCGGCCTCCCGCGCCCGGGCGATCCATTCGAGGTGGCGCCCGGCGTTGTGCTCGACGTCCCCCAGCCGGCCGTCGATCTGCGCCAGGCCGATCTTCAGGATGTTGTTGTTGGCGGCCATGGTTTTTGGGGTCGTCGGGGCGGATGCTAGCATGGGCGCATGAAGACCGACTCGCGCTCCTTCCGGCCGTTCCTGGCCGCCGCTCCGCTCGTTTGGGCTCTCCTCGCGGCGGGCTCGCCCGCTTGGCCGCAGACGCCGCAGACGCCGCAGACGCCAAAGCCGGCGCCCGCGAAGCCTGCCCCTCCGGCGGCCGCCGGGCAGGTCACGCTCCGGGACCGGGTGCTGGCGGTGGTGGACGAGGACCCGGTGCTCGCCTCCGACGTCGAGCGGGCCGTCCGGCTCGGCCTCGAGCAGCCGCGGCCCGGCGAGGCCGACGAGCGATTCCGCCGCCGGGTGCTCGACGCCCTGATCGACCAGCGGCTGCAGTTCCACGAGATCGACCGCTTCAACTTCGAGCAGGTGCCGGTCGACGAGATCCAGAAGCGGGTCGCCGACATCCGCTCCCGCTTCCCCGATGAAGCCGCGTTCCAGAAGGCCCTGAAAGAGGTGGGGGTGGATTCCAAGGGGCTGCGCCAGCTCGTCGCCCGCCAGCTCCTGGTGCTGACCTACGTGGATGAGCGGCTGGGCGCCCGCGTCTTCGTGGGGCCGGACGAGCTCAACCGCTACTACCGCGAGGTGCTCACCCCCGAGATGCAGAAGCGGGGGCAGCAGCCCCCCCCGCTCGAGGACGTGCGCGAGGACATCCGCGAGACCCTGAAGCAGCAGAAGATGACCCAGGAGATGGGGAAGTGGACCCAGGATCTGCGGACCAAGGCCGACATCGCCATCTACTCCCTCGCCCAGCAGGCCAACCAGCCGCTGCCGCCGGTGGTCAAGACGATCGACACGAAGAAGGCCGGCCCGAAGAAGGCCGAACCGGCGGGCAAGAAGCCGCCGGCGGTCTAACTTTACTTTGTCAGATTCCCTTGGCTGAGGCGCTGAGCCCTCATCACCCCGGCCCTCTTCTCCCAGCCTCCCCCCCGTCCGCCGGGAGAAGAGGGAGAAGTTAGTAGGGTTTGTCTTAAAGCCCCTCTCTCCCGGCGGTTGGGGGGGAGGCCGGGAGAGAGGGGTTGGGGAGTGAGGGACCAGCCCCGAAGGGGCGACACTCTTCGGCCGGCAATCTGACAAAGGCGATCTAATACAACTCCTCATACTGCTCCCACGCCGCCAGCACCCGCCGGACGTAATCGCGGGTAGCGCTGGTGCCGATCTTGGTGTAGAGCTCCTCGGGCTCCGGGCTGAAGCACTGGTTGCGCCAGGCCATGGCCTCGGGCTCCCCGGCGTCGTAGGCCGCGACCGCCGGGATCACGCCGCCCGAAAAGTCCTTCAGCAGGGCGCCGAGATGGGCGGCGCCCAGGGCGATCGAGACCTCGGGCCGGTAGGCGTCCTCGGCCTGAAGGCGTTCCTCCAGCTTGAGCTGGGCCGCGAGGCGCCGGGCCGTGCTCAGGGAGAGGCGGGTGAGGCCGCGGCTCGCGGCCGGGGAGAGGAGCGAGGTGTCGAAGTGGCTCTCCTCGCGGATGAGAGCGGCCAGCAGGTCGGGGTCGACCCTGCGGATCACGCCCTGAGCGATGATGGTCTGCCGGTACGGGAAGGGATAGAGCAGCCGCCGGAACCCGGAAGGCTGGAGCGCCAGGGGGATCCGGGACGGCGCGCGGTCGCGCAGCGCCTCGGCCATGGCGATGGAGCGGGCGATCTCCCCCCCGCGGGCGAGCAGCAGGCCGCCGGTGAAGGCGAGCGACGGATCGGAGAGCGGGAAGAGATCGCGCACCGCCGGCGCCCCCTCGTGCCAGACGCCGAGGGCGAGCAGCGCCTCCTCCGGCCGGGCGAGCGGCTTTTCCCATAGCGGCCAGCGCCGCACCGGCACCTCGGCCAGCCTCAGGAAGGGAGCGGCGCGGCGGTCGGCGAGCAGGATCTGCTCCATCCGGCGCAGGGCCGTCCGTCCCGCCCCCCCCGGGTCGCCGCCGCCGAGCAGCAGCCAAGCGCCGTAGAGGTCGTCGACGCGGCCCGCGGCGGCCAGCCGGCGCCCCTCGGCGGCGGTGACGCGGGCCAGCGCCTCGCCGGCGAGCCGCGCCCGGGCTCCATCCGCGAGCGGATGGTAGGGGTCGGCGCGCAGGACGTCCAGATACCGGCCCACCGCCTCCGGACCGTCCTTCTCCAGCTCCGCCAGCCGGCCACTCCAGTAATCGGCCTCCAGGCGGTCGTCGCGGCCCCCCAGGCGCGCCTTCGCCAGCCAGGCCCCAACGCGCTCGCGGCGGCCGCGGACGAGGTCCGAGGCGGCGAAGAAAAGGGCCGCCCGCGCCGTTTCGCCCCGCCACTTGGGGTTCCCGGTGAGCTTCTCGTACAGCGAGATCGCGGCGTCCTCGGAGCCAGCGCGCCATTCCAGGCGGAGCGCCGAGAGCAGCGCGGGCGCGGCCCAGGCGGCCCCCTGCGGCTCGGCGGCGTAGGCCTGCCGGTAGGCCTTGCCGGCCGCCGGCCAAGCCCCCCGGAGCTCGTGGGCATGCGCCTCCTGATAGATGGCGCGGGCGCGGTCGGTGGAGGTCCTCGCCAGCATGGAAAGGCGGGCAAAGGCGAGAGAGGCCTCGGCGTAGCGCTGCTGCGAGAGCAGGATCTGGCCCGTCCGGAGCTGCGTCTCGTAGGCGTCGCGCGGGGAGAGGGCGTTGCCCTTGCCGGCGGCGCGCTGCAGGAAGATCAGGGCCCTGCCGAAGTCACTGTGCCGCTCGAAGGTGAGGCCGAGCAGCATCGGCGCCCGGCCGTGCTCGGACACCGAAACCATGGGGGCGAGCCGCTCGGCGGCCAGGCGGGCGGTCTCGTCGTCGCGGCTCGCCTCGATCAGGTTGACCAGCAGGCTGCGCGCGATCTCGAGATAGCCGGTGCGCTGGGCGCACTCCGCCCGTGTGAGCTGGATCTCCCGCTGCTGCGAGGCGGGCATGGACTCTGTCCGCAAGGTGCGCAGGAGCTTGCAGTCTCCCCCGGTGGCGAGCGTCCGGTCGAGCAGGCGGACCGCCTCGGGGAGCAGGGGGGAGTCCGCCGCGCTGCCCACCGCGGTCGCCAGCAGGCCCGCCGCCACCTCGGGGTGCCCCAGCCGGTCCTGATCGAGCGCCAGGCGATAGCGGCCGTGGAATTTGAGCGCGGGGGTCGACGCGATGGTGCGGGCGAAGGCCTCCAGGGCATCCGGGAAGCGGCCCAGGGAATCGAGGAGATGGCCGCGGAGGTAGTCGAGGCCGAGCTTGCGGGAGGCCTCGGGGTTGGCGGCGAGCTCCTGCTCGGCGCGGGCGAGCGCCTGGGCCGACCGGCCGGCGAGCAGGTGCTCGACCAGCTCCGGCCGCGGATCCGCGACAGTTACGGCAAGGGCGAGGGCAAAGGTGCCGAGCATCGGAGGAGCGGAGCCCGAGAAGCGGCTCCGCCCTGGCACTCAGAGTTTTAAGTGCCAGTCGGAACCGACCACCGCGCGACTCGCGCGCCGAGGCTCTGCAATTTCAATTCCATTTGCTCATAGCCACGATCGAGGTGGTAGATGCGGTCGATCACCGTCTCCCCCTCGGCGGCGATGCCGGCCAGCACCAGGCAGGCCGAGGCGCGCAGGTCGGTCGCCATCACTCCGGCTCCGGTCAGGCGCGAGGGGCCGTGGACCTGCGCCCTGCCGCCGTCGACGCGGATGTCCGCCCCCATCCGCATCAGCTCCGGGGCGTGCTGGAAGCGGTTTTCGAAGATCGTCTCGCTGATCGACGACACTCCGTAGGCGCAGGTCATCAGCGTCATGTACTGGGCCTGGAGGTCGGTGGGGAAGCCCGGGTGGGGCGCCGTCTCCAGGTCGCGGGCCGCGATCCCCTGGTCGGCGCGGACGCGGATCCCCTCCGCCGTGATCTCGACCCTGGCGCCGACCTCGGCCAGTTTGTCCAGCAGCGGCGCCAGATCGGCGGCATTGGCGCTTTCGAGCAGCACGTCGCCGCCGGTCAGCGCGGCGCCGATCAGATACGTGCCCCCCTCGATCCGGTCGGGGATGATGGTGTGCTCGGCGGCGCCCAGACCGTCGACGCCGTCGATCACGATCGTCTCCTCGCCGATCCCCGAGATGCGGGCGCCCATGGCGTTGAGGAGGTTGGCGAGGTCGATCACCTCGGGCTCGCGGGCGCAGTTCTCGAGCACGGTCGTGCCGCGGGCGAGAGAGGCGGCCATCAGCACGTTCTCGGTGCCGGTGACCGTCGGCATGTCGAAGCGGAAGCGGGCGCCGGTCAGCCGCTTGGCCCGGGTCTCGACGTAGCCGTGCGAGAGCGTCACCTCGGCGCCGAGGGCGGTGAGCGCCTTCAGGTGCTGATCGATCGGCCGCACGCCGATGGCGCAGCCGCCGGGCAGCGACACCCGGGCGTGCCCCTCCTTGGCGAGCAGCGGTCCGAGCACGAGGACGCTGGCGCGCATCGTCTTGACCAGGTCGTAGGGGGCGTCGTGATCCGGGTTCGGCCGCTCGCGGCGGAGGATAATGGCGCCGTCCTCCTCCTGGGAAGCCATGCCGAGGTGGTCGAGCAGCTTCAGGAGGGTGCGGATGTCGCGCACCCGGGGCACCCGGCGGAGGGTCAGCGTCTCGTCGGACAGCAGGCTGGCGGTGAGCGCCGGCAGGGCGGCGTTCTTGGCGCCGCTCGCCGCGACGCGGCCGGCGAGACGTGTCGGCCCTACGATGTGGAACTTTTCCATGGCTCCCTTTCTGATTCAGAGGCTGCTTCAGAGGCTACCGGCGCCGCAGCAGCACGGTGCGCGGGATGCCGGCATAGTCCTCCCGGACCTCGGCGATGTCCAGCCCGGAGGCCGCGGCGTGCCGGCGCACGGCGTCGAGCTGTCCGCGTCCGATTTCGACTGCCAATGGTATCCCGGAGCGCAGGCCCGTGCACCGCGCGAAGAGCCGCGCCAGGGTGGCGTCGCCGGCGCCGGGCGGAAAGAGTGCCAGGTGGGGCTCGAAATCCAGCACCTCGGGGGAGATCTCGGGGATCTCCGCGCGGTCCACATAGGGGGGATTGCTCACCACCAGGTCGAAGCGGCGGAGGTCGAGCGCGGCCGTGAGGTCGGTGCCGAGAAAGGAGACACGGTCCGCGGCGCCGAGCCGGCGGGCGTTTTTCGCCGCCACCGCCAGGGCGCCGGGGGAGAGGTCGACCGCCACCGCCCTGGCGCTGGGGATCTCGAGCGCGAGAGTCACGGCGAGGATGCCGGAGCCGGTGCCGACGTCGAGGATGCGGGGGGCTTCCGGCAGCCGTAGCGCGAGCGCCACCTCGACGATGTGCTCGGTCTCCGGCCGCGGGATCAGCACCCGCGAGTCGACGGCGAACGGCCGCCCCCAGAACTCCCGCTCGCCGGTCAGGTAGGAGACCGGCTCGCCGGTGAGGCGGCGCGCCAGGAGATCGCGGAACCGCCGCTCGGCCTCCGGCGGCACCTCGTCGTCCTCGCGGGCGATCACCCGCCCCTCGGAGAGCCCGAGGACATGCCCGAGCAGCAGCCGCGCCTCCCGCCGGGAAGCGCCGAACGGGGTGGCCGCCAGGAGCGGCCGGGCTTCGGCGAGGAGCTGGCCGATGGTAGGCATCGGCCGCCTAGTCTAGCGGCTACGGCCGGCTTCGCCCTGTGATAGAAGATCGCGAAGAAGTTTTCCCGGAGATCTTCCATGCGACGAACCCTGACGATCCTCGCCCTGACGTTCCTGTTCCCCTCCGCCCTCCCTCTGGCAGCCCAGAACACGGCCGGCTGCAAGGAGGCCGGCTCCTCTCTCGCGGCCGCCGCCCGCGCGCTGCCGGGGCCGGACGCTTCGGGACGCCAGGCGTTCGACGCCTTCCAGCAGGCGGCCGCCAAGGCGGCGGACGCGGCCGGAGCCAGGGAGCTGGGAGCGCGGCTCGCCCGTCTGCGTTCCGCGGCCCCCGTGAGCGCCGCCGACGCCGGGCTCGCCTCCTGCCTGCTGCGGCGCTATACCCTCGCCCGCTATGGCGAGCGGATGGTCGCCGACCTCCGCGAGCTCGTCGCCTTCCAGACCTTCGTCGTCGAGGGGAGGGAGAACTGGAACGCCCCGGAGTTCGTGCGCCAGCGGGAGTGGCTGGAGAAGCGGGCGCGCGGTCAGGGCTTCGGGTTCAAGAGCTACGACGGGCGGATGGAAGAGTTGACGCTGTCCGGGCCGAAGCCCGTCCTCGCCCTCCTGACCCACGGCGACGTCCAGGGAGTCGAGGGGCAGAAATGGTCGTCTCCCCCCTTCGAGGCGAAGCTCGTGGACGGCCGGATCATCGGCCGCGGCACCGAGGACGACAAAGGGCCGATCGTCGCCGCCTTCTACGCCCTGGCGGCGCTTCAGGACGCCGGCTGGCCGCTCGATTCGACGGTCCGCCTGCTGATCGCCAATGCCGAGGAGTCGAGCTGGGACGAGATCCCCTACTACCTCGCGCGCGCCCCGATGCCGGAACGGACGGTCGGCCTCGACGCCGGCTATCCCGTCACCCACGCCCAGAAGGGGTACGGCATCCTCACCTTCCGCGCCCAGCCGGTCGCCGCTCCCAAGCCGGGGGCGTGGCGGGTCGTCAGGATGAGCGGAGGCAGCGGCATGTCGATCATCGCCGAACGGGGGGAGGCGCTCCTCGAGCGCGCCGGAACTCCCGAGGAGCGCGCCGGCGCCTCTGGCGAGCTCTTGCGGAGCGTCGGCGTCTGGAGCCGGTCCCATCCCGAGGGAAAGCTGGTCGTCAGCCGCGAGGGGGAGCTCTTCAAGGTCGTCGCCGAGGGGCGCGGCGGGCACTCGTCCGAGCCGGCGAGCGGTCACAACGCCCTCGGCGACCTCACCTCGTTTCTCGCCACCCTGGAGCTGAGGATGGATGCCTGGGGGGCTCTCGCCAGCTTCACCGGCGTCGCCGTCGGCACCGAGACGAACGCGCGCGCGCTCGGCCTCGCTCACCGCGATCCGGTGATGGGGGAGCTCACCTCCAACCTCTCCTTCCTGCGGGAGGACAAGGGCACCCCCGTGGCCGAGATCAACATCCGCTATCCGCGTGGGATCGCCAAGGATTTCATCGAGAAGCAGCTCGCCGACCGCGCCGCCGTCTTCACCCGCCGCACCGGCGCCGGGATCGACGCCCAGGTGAATCTCGCGAGCCAGCCCCACATCGCCCCGGCCGAAGGGCCGCTGGTCTCCGGGCTGCTCGACGTCTGGAAAGAGGTCACGGGCTCCCCCGGCCGGCCGATCGCGATCGGCGGCGGCACCCAGGCCAGGCTCTTCAAGAATGGGGTCGATTTCGGACCCGCCGAGGACATGAAGCACTACCGCGGACACGGCACCGACGAGTACCTGACTCCGGAGGAGCTCCACCGCATCGCGGAGCTGACCGTGGCCGCGGTCTGGAAGCTGGCGGGGCCCCACTCCTGAGGCCCCCTTTCGGGAAGAAGATGGGGAGAAGAGGACCTACTGCCCGCCGGCCGGCGGCTTGGCCTCGCTGCTTTCGGGCGCCTTCTGCGCTTCCAGGACGCAGCCCTGGGCCTCCTCAGAGCTGGGCTTCATCGACCGGGCCTGGTTGCACGCCTCCAGCGCGGACTTCCGCTGGTTGAGCGCGAGGAAGGCCTGCCCGAGCGCCAGATAGCCTTCGAAATGACCCGTGTATCCCACCGACTTCGAGAACTCGTCCTTCGCCCGGGTATAGAGCTTCATCTGCTTGTCGTGATCCTTTTCCTCCCTGGCCTTCTTCATCGTCTTAACGCCGCGGGCGTAGGCCTCCAGGGACTTCTCCTCGGGAGACTTCAAGCGCCCCCCCATGGACTCCGTCGGCACTCCCATCTGGGCGGTCAGGGCGGGGGCGGCCATCAGCGCCACCAGGACAAACGCAGCCAGCTTCTTCATGGTTTTTTTCTCCTAGTTGATGTCTGGAGCTATATACGCAAAGACGCTCCAAACTGTTTAGCCAGGAGTAAATGACGGACGGAGGGGAAATGTTTCGCGGGCGCCCCGGAGGGCGCCGGCGTATGGGGGGAGCGCCGGCTCAGTGGGCCCGCGACTGCTCTTCCATCTTCTGGGCCTGGAAGTGCGCGTTGAGCGGCTCGATCAGGGGATCGAGGTTGCCTTCCATGACCGTCGGAAGCTGATGGATCGACAGGCCGATCCTGTGGTCCGTCACCCGGCTCTGGGGGAAGTTGTAGGTGCGGATCTTCTCCGAGCGGTCGCCCGAGCCCACCATTTTGCGGCGCTCCTCGCTCATCGCGGAATCGGCCTTCTCGCGCTCCAGATCGTACAGCCGCGCCTTCAGCACGCGGAGCGCTTTGGCCTTGTTCTTGATCTGGCTGCGCTCGTCCTGGCAGGAGACCACGAGACCGGAGGGGAGATGCGTGAGCCGCACGGCCGAGTAGGTCGTGTTCACCCCCTGGCCGCCGGGGCCGGAGGCGCAGAAGCGATCGATCCGGAGGTCCTTCTCGTCGACCTCGACCTCCACCTCGTCGGCCTCGGGAAGAATGGCCACGGTCACCGCGGAGGTGTGGATGCGCCCGGCGGACTCGGTAGCGGGGACGCGCTGCACGCGGTGGACGCCCCCCTCGTACTTCAGGCGGCTGTAGGCGCCCCGCCCCTCGACGATGGCGGAGACCTCCTTGACCCCCCCCGCCCCGGACTCCGAGAGGTCGATGACCTCCACCCGCCAACCCTGCTGCTCGGCGTAGCGCGTATACATGCGGAACAGCTCGGCGGCGAACAGCGACGCCTCGTCGCCCCCCGTGCCGGCGCGGATCTCGAGCACGACGTTGCGCTCGTCGTTCGGGTCCTTGGGCGTCAGCTCGAGCCGGAGCCGCTCCTCGAGCTCCGCGACCCGGGCCACGAGCTGGTGCTTCTCCTCCTGCACCATCTCGTACAGGTCGTCGTCCTTGGCCAGCGACGCCAGCAACTCGTCGTTCTCCTCCCGCTGCTTCCGGATCTTGACGTACTCACGGTAGAGGCGGACGGCCGGATCGATCTCCGACAGCGTCTTGTTCACTTCCCGGTACACCTTGGGGTCCGAGAAGACGGCGGGATCGGAGAGCCGCTGGGTCAGCTCCTGGTGGGTTTTTTCAATCTCTGCGAGTTTCTCGATCATGGTCCTGGTCTTTGAAATTCAAGCGGGCGATTTACGCCGGAAGACTGGCGGCGGCCGCCACGGCAACCGGGTCCGCCGCCATCCGGGGCATCTCATGATCCTGCAGGATGCCATCCTCGCGCAGCGCCTCTTCGAGCGCGGCGATGGCGACCTCCAGCATGTCGTCGGTCGGCTCCTGGGTGGTGATCCGCTGCAGCGCGAGCCCGGGCGCCACCAGCAGCGCGAACAGCGGGGCCGCCTGGTGCTTGGCGGTGAAGCGCAGCACCTCGTAGGAGAGCCCGGCGATCACCGGCACCAGCAGCAGCCGTCCGCCGTACATCACCAGGAACGGCAGCGTCTTCGGGATGAACGAGAAGACCAGGATCGAGACCAGCAGCACGAAGAGCAGGAAGCTGGTGCCGCACCGAGGGTGGAGCCGGCTCTGCGCGCGGGCGTTCTCGACCGTCAGCGGCACCTGCTTTTCCCACGCGAAGACCACCTTGTGCTCCGCCCCGTGATACTGGAACACCCGGTGGATGTCCTTCATCCGCGAGATCAGGAAGATGTAGGCCAGGAAGAACAGGGCCCGCAACGCGCCGTCGACCAGGTTGAACCCCAGGCTCGACAGCGAGCCGAAGAGGTACGTTTCCGAGAGCCGGGTCAGCCAGAGCGGCACCAGAAGGAAGACCACGGCTCCGAGCCCGAGGCCGACCGCCATCGAGCCGGCGATCGCCCAGTTGGACTTGTCGCCGCTGTCGCCCGTTGCCTTGGCGTCCTCTGCCTTCTTCTCGGTCTCCGGCATCGCCTGCTCGGCGGGCATTGCTTGTTCGGCGGAAAAATTGAGCGAGCGGATGCCGAGCGCGAGCGACTGGAAGAGCACCGCGACGCCGCGCAGGATCGGCAGCTTCAGGAATGGATAGCGCCTGGCGAGGCTCGCCACCTTGCCGCGCTGGAAGGCGATCGAGCCGTCCGGCCGGCGGACCGCCACGCCATAGGCGCCGGGGGAGCGCATCATCACTCCCTCGATCAAGGCCTGGCCGCCGACCAGCAGCTCGCCCTCGGGGCTGTTGCTAGAACGCATGCTGAGGATTCTCCGCCCCGGCCCCGAGGGGGCCGGAGCCTGGGGGTGGCCCCTTCTTACCCGCGGCCGGTCTGCGCGTACCGCTTCTGGAAGCGCTCGACGCGTCCGGCGGTGTCGATCAGCTTCTGCTTGCCGGAGAAGAACGGATGGCAGGCGGAGCAGATCTCCAGGCGCACCTCGTCCTTGGTGGAGTGGGTGTCGAAGGTGTTACCGCACGCGCAGTGGACGGTCACCATGTGAAGCTGCGGATGGATTTCTTTCTTCACGGTCGATCCTTCTCTCTTTTCGTGATTTCCCCAGAGGGGTCTGTGTCCAAGAACCCGAAAGCCTAGCCGATCGTTGGCGGTCTGACAAGCTGCCCGGTTCGTTCGTTGCAACAGATGTCGGGGAGACTGAATTCCCCCAGGTCAGGACAAATTTGTGGACACGTCTGTGGAGGCCTGCTACTCTCTAGGAGAACCCAGAAATTTCGTACAGCTTTGTTTTTCCTCGGGAGGGGAGTTTCCACATGCCTACCATGCGAGTCGGCGCCAAGGCCCGTCTGGCCTTGAGCCCGGTTTTTGCGCTTCTGCTGCTGTTGCTTTTCGTCACCCCCGGCACCGCCGCGGCCCAGGATCCCGTGGATCCCGTGCAGGCCGATGCCGATGCGGCCCTGTCGGCTCCGAAGCCCAATGGGCGACCGACCGAGCTCGTGATGAGGCGGGCCGGGAGCACGGTGGTGGACCTGCGAACCCTGCCCTTGACCAAGCCCAAGGCACGGGAGCGGCCCGAGCGCGAGGATCCGGAGATCGACCGGATTGCGCTCCCGGGAGGCCTCCTGGAGCCTGCCGTTTCCTCGGTGCCGGGGCTGAAGGCCGCCGCGCCTTCGCCGCTCGCGAACTTCCTCGGCCTCGACTTCGCCAACTGGGGCGCCGGACGTCCGCCCGATACCGTCGGCGATGTAGGGCCCGTCTACTACATCCAGTCCGTCAACAGCTCCCTCGGCATCTACCGCAAGTCCGACAGCGTCCGGGTGGCGGCATTCACCTTCGACACCTTCATGAGCCAGGGCAATTTCGGGAACCTGTGCGATACCGAGAACTTCGGCGATCCCGTGATCCTCTACGACACGTTCGAGGATCGCTGGGTGATCACCGACTTCGCCTTCCAGCTCGACGGCTCCAACAATGTCATCAGTCCGCCGGGCGCCTATCAGTGCTTCGCGGTCTCCAAGACGGGCGATCCGGTCACCGGCGGATGGAACTACTACTCGCTGCACCTGACCGATGCCCTGGGCGATTACCCGAAGATGGGGATCTGGCCGGACGGCATCTACATGTCGGCCAACATGTTCGGCTTCCCGGCGGGCGCGTCTTTCCAAGGGACCCGGGTGTGGGCGCTCAACAAGGCCCAGATGTACGCCGGCAATCCGACCATTCAGGTCGTCCAGTTCAGCCCCCCGGCGGCTGAGTTCACGCTTCTTCCGGCCAACGCCCGCCTGCAGACGGGCACACCGCCGGCCGGCTCGCCGAACTACTTCAGCGTGGTATGGCAGTTCACCAACGTCGTCTCCGTCTACAAGTTCCACGTCGACTGGAGCAGCATCTCGCTCTCCACCTTCACCGGCCCTTCTCAGGTGATCGCGCCCGCGAGCTGGGCCAGCCCGCCGGCCACCGTGCCGGCCCAGGGGGGCAACGCGAACGACACGCTGGCCCCCCGGCTGATGATGCAGAACCAGTACACGAACCTCGGCGGAGTCGAGTCGTTGTGGAACGTCCATACCGTTCTCGGCGGCGCCGCGTCGACCGCGGCTCCCCGCTATTACCAGGTGACCGTGACGGGCGGGACGATCCCGGCGAACACCACGCAGGCGGCGACCTTCACCCCGGACACCACGGTCAACCGGTACATGCCCAGCCTCGCCGTCGACCGCGCGGGGGACATGGCCGTCGGCTACAGCGCCTCGAGCGGCACGCTGATGCCGGCGATCCG
Source organism: Thermoanaerobaculia bacterium (assembly GCA_039918595.1). Taxonomy (GTDB): domain Bacteria; phylum Acidobacteriota; class Thermoanaerobaculia; order Multivoradales; family UBA5704; genus DATARR01. The sequence goes on along the minus strand of JBDSHF010000425.1, from coordinate 1,402 downwards.
CTATGCGGGGCGGCTGTCCACGGACCCCGTGAACACCCTCCCCCAGACGGAGACCTCGCTGGTCGAGGGGACGGGGGCCCAGAACACCAGCAACCGGTGGGGGGACTACAGCGCCATGTCGCTCGACCCCGACGGCTGCACCTTCTGGTTCACCACTGAGTACTACATTACGACCGGAGGCAACTGGCAGACCCGCGTCGGGTCGTTCCAGTTCCCCTCCTGTACCCCGGTCACCAACGGCACGGTACAGGGGACCGTCACGGCGACGGTCGGTGGCGCTCCGATCAGCGGCGCGACCGTGGCCTTCGGCAGCAGGACCGCGACCACGGACGCCGCCGGCTTCTACTCTTTCGCGTCCATCCCGTCCGGCACCTACCCCAGCATCACGGTGAGCTCCCCGGGTTACACCTCGAGCACGATGACCAGCATCGTGGTGACCGATGGGGCGACGACGACGAAGAACTTCTCGCTGGGCACGGCGGCGACCAGCGCCTGTCCCACCGACACGTCCCAGGCGGATTTCCAGGCCGGCGTGCCGACCAGCGTCGATCTGACCAGCAGCCCCGGCAACGTCATCCTGCTGAACGCCGCCGCCATCGATCAGCAGAACACGTCGGTCACCACGAGCGGCTTCGGGTTCACTACCACCGCGTGGTTCGGCCAGACCTTCACGGCCGGCGTCACCGGCCAGTTGACACAGGCCGACGTGGATCTGTTCTGCAGCGGCTGCACCGGCACGACCCCGAACATCACGGTCTCGATCCGGGCCACGAGCGCCAACCTGCCGACGGGTGCCGATCTCGCGACGGCGACGATTCCCGGCTTCTCGAGCGGCGCCGGAGGCTTTTTCTCCGCGACCTTTGCCACTCCCCCGACGCTGACGGCTGGAACGGTGTACGCCATCGTGCTGCGCCCGGTGTCGGCCCCCTCAGCCGGTACCTACGCGTACGTCGTGAGCACCGGCAGCACCTACGCGGGAGGCCGCCGGGTCACCTCGTCCAACAGCGGCGGAACCTGGACGGGCCAGACGACGGACGTCGGCTTCAAGATCTATATGAAGACCGGCTTCTCGCTGTCCGGCAACCTGGTTTCGTCCCTCAAGGACAGCAACCCGCCGGTCGGCTTCACGCCGAGCTGGACGACGCTCTCCTGGAACGCCACCACCCCGGCGAACACGACGCTCCGCTTCCAGGTCGCCGCCAGCAACTCGAATATCGGCCCCTTCAGCTTCGTCGGTCCCGACGGCACCGCGGCGACGTTCTTCACGACCAGCGCCGCGTCGCTCAGCCAGTTCAACGGCAACCGTTATCTCGAGTACAAGGCGTACCTGTCGACGACCGACAATACCGTCACGCCGACCCTCAATGACGTCACCGCCTGCTTCGCGGCGGTCGCCCCCGCC
>JBDSHF010000424.1:0-14674 GCA_039918595.1 Thermoanaerobaculia bacterium | reverse complement strand
GAGGGGGGGACTGAGAAGCTGGAGGAAGAGTGCACCTCGACCCGGAAGCCATGGGAGCTCTGCTGTCCGCCGTACCCTCGGGGCTCTTGGCGCATCTGCTCTCCTGCGCTCGTTGCCGGCGAAGGCTCTCAGGTCTGGTGGTCGACCTGGGCTCCCTCGAGGGGAGGCTCGACGCCGGCGGCCTGGTCCTGACTGTCGAGACTTCGCCAAGGACGAGCCAGAGAGTCCTGCTCCGGGCGATCGAGCTTGCACAGGCCGAAGAGGGCCGCGGGGAAGCCGAGGAAGACCGCCGTCACCTGGACGAGCTGCTCCAATTGGCGCCGGGTCAGAGGACATCGACGATCGGCGGCCAGCGTCGCTTCCAGACGCTGGGACTTGCCGAGATCCTGGTCTCGGCGGCCAGGATGGGCTTGGACGACGATCCTCGGCGGTCCCGGCATCTGGCCGGTCTCGCCGTCTTCCTCCTGGATCGGCTCGAAGAGACGTCCGGACGCCGCCAGCTGGGGGCGACCGCCACGGTGCTCCTCGCCGAGGTCGAGCGCCGGGTGGGTCGGCCGGAGGTTGCCGAGGATTTTCTGAAGCAGGCCGCCGTGGAGCTTCAAGACGAGCCTTTAGCCCTGGAGGCGCGAGTCTCCCTGTGCAGCTCCTGGGCTGCGCTACGGAGGGAGCAGGGGCGCCTGGATGAGGCGCTGGCCCTGCTCGAGCGGGCGTCGGCGATCGCCGAGGAGCTCGGGAGCTACGAGGAGCTGGCCCAACTGCGCCTGGCGGAGGGCTGGCTTCTCCTCGATGAGCTCGAACCCGAGCGGGCTCTCCTCCCCCTCCGCGAGGCGCTGGCGCATCTTGAGTCGGCCGAGGACCCTCACGCCCTTCTCTCGGCTTTTCAGGCTCTTGCCCTGGTCTACGCCGAGATCGGCGACCACGATCGCCTGGCCGACGTCGAGACCAGGATCCTTGCGCTCGGTCCCCGGTTCTCTAACCCACTCGACCAGGTCCGGTTCCGCTGGGTCCAGGCTCGGATCCACCGGGCCCGACCGCAACGGGAGGCGGCGATCGCCCTTCTGGAGGAGGTGTTCCATCGCTTGGCCGCGGAGGGCGCCGGCCACGAGGCCGCCCTCGCCGGCCTCGAGCTCGCCAGGAGCCTCGCCGAGGCCGAGGAAGGGGCGACCCGACCCGACGCCCTCCGGGGGATCGCAGGAGTCCTGGCAGGCTTGCCCACGGACCGGCTCGCCTCCCACCTCGTGGCCCCGATCCTCTTCGCCCTGCGGCTCGCCGGGCAAAGAGAGGGAGCCTTCCAGGATGCGCTCCTCGCGGCGAGCGTCTATGTCGAGCGGGGGCGCTTCAATCCCCAGAGGGTCTTTCATCCGACCTCGGACCCCGACATTTTCCTGCTCTGGCACGATCTCACCCCTCGCCAGCGGCGGCAGGCGGCCGAGGCCGCGAGGGTCGACATCGATGCCGCCGGCGAGCCTCGGAGCCGCGAGGACCTCCGCCTCATCTCCTGGACCCACGAGGCCTTGACCGGCGTGCGCATCGAGATCCCCGAGGATCCGGGAGGCGACGATGGGAAGGCCTGAGGTGGAGCCGGAGATCGCAGGGGTGATCATCTGGGCTCCCCGGCCGACCGGCTACCCGGGGGCTGAAATGGTCTTTTCGCGCTCTCACGCTAGAATACGGCGGTCGATGACCTCACCACGAACCTCTCCGGGAGCACCCTAAGATGCCCGCGCGCCGCCCCGTGGCCCGCCAGGATCTGCTCTCGCCCAGCGAGTGGAAGGTCTTCTGGGTCCTCTCCAAGCGCAACCCCCTGACCATGGCCGAGATCTCCCAGGAGCTCGCCCGGCACGATCCGGACTTCTCCCTCAACGACAACACCGTCCGCACCTTCGTCAAGCGGCTCGAGCAGAAGGGTTACCTCAAGAGTGAGTCCGCCGGCCGGCTCTCGTATCGTCCCTCGGTTCCCTTCGAGGTGGCTCTGCGGTTCCATGTCGATCGGTTCCTTGAGCAGTTTGCCTTGGGGGGACGCGAGGATCTCGAGATCCTTCGGCAGGTCGTTGAGAAACGGCTCGCCACCGCCAGATAGCCGCTCCGAACGGCAGTACGGATTTCGATGAAAATGGCGACCCATCCGGGGGCTAAGAAAGGCCGACCGTAAGCTAGGCTCCCGTCTACCCGCTTGCCACTACGTCTGTAGTATATTTCGGCTGCTTGGCATCGTCTCGGGAGCCTTGCTTAAGGGGATAAGTGTATCCACGCAAACTACAGTTGTCGTGCAGAGACCCTGGCGCCCTCGCCTGCCGAGTCTCGTTCTTGCCATGAGCAAGCCTCCTTCAAGGCAGCCGGCGACCGCTGACCTTCGGCGATCAGCCCGAGAAGGCTCGAGATCCAACGGCACGCCCACGGCTGACCAGAGGCTCCTGTTTCCCGAGGCCGACGGTCCCGAGGGACCGATCGGCTACACGACTCGTCTTCTGGTTGCCACCACCCTGCCGCACTCGAGGTCCGACGACAACGAGTTCACCCGGAGCAGCGGCCTCTATGACCTCTGTCTGCTGACGCCGCGGCGGGTGGGACTTCCCTTTGGTCGCTATCCCCGCCTCGTCTGGGTCTGGGTCATCACGGAGGCGGTGCGGCGGCGGAGCCCTCTCCTCTACCTCCCTCGGACCTTCTCCGAGTTCGCCGATCAGTTGGGGATCACCCCCTCCTCGGGAGCCAAGGGCACTCTGGTCCACCTGCGGGAGCAGCTCCACCGGCTGGTCAACGTCACCTTCTCCTGTCTCGGCAACGCTCCGGCCGAGGCCAACCTGTCGCTCTCCCCGGCCTTCTTCGAGGGGGGCGGGATTCATCCGGTCAAGCGCTACCGGCTCTGGTGGGACGAGCCATCACCGGACTCCTCGGAGCGCTCCTTCCTTCTGCTCAACGAGGACTTCTTCCAGGAGATCCTCGCCCATCCGGTCCCGGTGTCGCTCGCGGTCCTGCGGACATTCCGCTCGCCGCTCGAGATGGACGTCTACATGTGGCTCACCTGGCGGAGCTTTCGCTCGTTGCGGCTGCAGCGCCCCGAGCCGATCTCCTGGCTCGCCTTGAAGGAGCAGTTCGGCTCCGACTATGCCGAGGAGCGCGCGTTCCGCTACAACTTCCTGCGGGCCGTCCGGCAGGTCCTCTCGGTCTACCCCACCGTCCGGGTCAAGAACACCCGGCGAGGTCTGGTCCTCCTCCCCTACCCTCCCCATGTGGCTCTGCGGGCGTTGCCGCCGAAGCCGCTCTGACGCTCTTCTTTCGTCCGTTGGCTTGGGCTGTGGAAACCGCCGAGTTTTCCAGAAGGAACGCTAACGGCTGGAGGCCTCGGGACCGAAGGAACGCTAACGCTGGACCGAAGGTACGCTGACGCCAGACCGAAGGAACGCTAACGCTTTCCGCTCCAAGTCACTGACCTGTCGTGACTTCGCGGCCCCCATGTAGTTCTTCAGGTAGTCACATGTAGTTTAAGAGCAAGTAGTCGGCGGCCTGGCTGTGGAAAACCGGCTTTCGGAGATTCAAAAACAGCCTCGAGCGTGCCCCCGCCTGCGGCGGGTCGGTCCCCGTCTGCATCTCCTCGCGCCTTCGGCGCTCCGGGGATTCCGCCTCAGGCCCTCACGCCCTCCGCGGTCGCTCCGGGCCGCGCTCGCCCCAGGGGCGAGACGCATCCACGAGGAGGTCCCTCCTCCGGGTTTGGGACCAAGCCGGCGTCCGAGGCTCCAGGAGCCGGCTGGGTGAGGATCTCTCGATCAGGCGATCTCTTGTCGACTCTCGCGCTTCCGATGCGGCGTTGACGACCAGGAACTGCCGGGTGGGCTTGTGGTGTCTGCCGACTCTTGGCGAGGAGCGGTCCGCAAGAGGGTCTGCCGGCCGATCGGGTCGCCTTGGCTCTGAGGTGGGCGAGCCTCCCCAATCTGGGTCGAAGGACTGCCGCTGCGGTCTCATCGCTCGGCCCCGGGGGCTTCCGGAGGGGAAAGGTCCGCTCGAACCGCGCGATGCCGCTCCTCTTCCTCATCGCCTCATCGGTGACCGGGTCGTGGTCGCCGCGTTGTGGTCTGGGACGTTCCGTCGTGTGGTTTCCGTTCTTCCGGCCGCCGAGGTTGCCGTAGAGGGAGAGGTTGTCCTGCGGCTTTCTCCTGGGTCAGGGTGGCTCCTCCCGGCTCTGGGACCGCTCATCACTTCTCGCTTTTTACCCGAGGGGCGGCTGACCGCAAGGTACACCCTGCGGGCGTGCTGCGCACGACCTTGACGGCCATCCTTGGCTCCCCTCGGGTCTTTGCGGTCCGTGACGAACGGACCCAAGCCCGAAAGGAGACACCCCATGACCTCGAACACCCCGAAGAACACCCTCTCCCTCTACGGCAACCTCGGCGGCGATCCCGAGCCCCACACCATCGAGGCGAAGTCTGGCACCCGCAGCTACTACGACCCGATCATCGATGACGCGGTGGAGACGAGCTTCGATCTTCCCGAGCGCAACTTCCTCACCTTCTCCCTCGCCACCGGCGGCTACGGCGACAAGCCTCTTCGCTGGCACTACTGCGTCGATTGGGAAGGCGTCGCCTTCCGGCTCCGTAAGGGCGACCGCATCAAGGCGACCGGCTACTTCCAGAACCGCTCCTACCAGAAGGACGGCGAGACCAAGACCGTCCGGCAGTTCGTGGTCCTCAGCTACGAGCCGGTGAAGCTCAAGGTTCGCGAAGAGGTCGCCTGATCGGGAGACCTCAGCTCCTGCCGGCCCCCGGGACCTCCCGGGGGCCGTTCTCTGTTGGGCTCCCGGCTTCTTTTCAGTCCTGGGACTTGAGATCACCTCACTCGATTCACGCAATAACAGATCTCGACGAGAAGACCTCCGGCTGATCTTGCCGCGTGGAGCTCCTTCTCTCGCCGAAGGTTCGGCTCCGCTCCTGCCAAGCGCGGTCCTACCCGAGGGGCGTCCCGGCCGCAAGGCAAACCCTGCGGGCGCGCTGCGCGCGGCCTTGACGGCCGGGCCTTCGAGCCCCTCGGGTCCCTGCGCCCTGTCAGGAGCGAATCCAAACCTCCTCGACAGAAAGGAGACCGCTTGAGAAACGATCGATCATTTCGATTCGAAGGACATCTCTTCAGGGACGCAGCCACCTGCACCTCGGACGAAAGGCGGGCTCGAGCGGACGTCTGATGTACCGAAAGACGATCCGGATCGAGAGCAAGCCGGAACGGGAGGGGCAGAAGAGCCGGGCCTTCAGTGTCGAGCTTCTCGCCTGGGTGCTGGCCAATCCCTTGTGGGAGCTCGGGGGAACCGCCAAGGAGCGCGTCCATCGACCTGCCTTCCTGGCCTTTGCCGGCACGAGCTCCGCCTCCCGCTCCTTTGTCGCCAACCTGCAGTGTGGACGTCCCGCCCTCGAGGGGACCCAAGGGTCCGGGCTCCGGTTCGAGATTCCTCGTTCCGCGGGCTTCCGCTACGAGTCGGTCAGCTAGGCCGCCGGCACGTTGACCCTGGTCTACCTCCCCCATGTCTTCTCGATGCAGCCCGGGACGAGCGAGGAGACGTCGATCTCCTTCGTCTCGATGCCCCCCACGGCCTGGGTCGACGAGCAGGCGGCGGCGATCGGCGACTCGCTGGGCTCGGACGCGAGGGAGGCGGCGATGGCGGCCTACTTCGTCGCCTTCCTCGATGCCCGGACGGCGCTTCCGATCGCCAACGACCTGCGCTTCCACCTCGAGCTGTTTCGAGCCGCCAAGGAGGAGCCGTGGTGCGCGCTCTCCGAGGGGTACGACACCAGCCCCGGAGACTTCTTCGCCGCGGGTGTCTCGGGGATCGGCTTCGAGGCGCCGGTCCTCTGCAATGTGACCTCCGATGTCTTCGCCCAGTTCTTGGCCCAGCAGACGGCCAAGCACCTTCCCCGAGAACTACGAGACGAGGTGACCCTTCATGGCACGTCCAGCCTCCATCGCCCTGGCCGGGTACTTCCCTACACCGGCTCATCTCCTGCCCAGTTTCGCCTCTTTGACAACCTTTTCTCTTCCGGAGTCGAGGAGCCCTCACGTCCTGGTCGATCCCTGCGCCGGTGATGGTGCGGCGATCATTGGCCTGCGCGACCTCTGGTTCGGGGAGGAGCGGTCGAGCTCGCGCCACAACGTCCATGACGCCCATCTCTTCCTGGTCGAGCTCGAGAAGGAGCGGTTCAAGGCGGCCGAGGCGCGGCTTACCCACGTCAGCTCCTATGGGGGTCGGTGGGACACCGTCCTCGAGGCCGATGCCTTTCACGTCGACATCAAGCCCAACGACGGAGCGTCGCTGCTCTTTCTCAATCCGCCCTATGACACGGACGCGGTCGAAGGCCGGCTGGAACACAGGTTCCTGAAGCGGTGGACCGGGTGCTTGATGCCCGGGGCCGGGCTCCTGATGTTCGTCGTGCCCCACTACGCCCTGAAGGCGAGCGCAACCTTCCTCGCCTGCCAGTTCACCGACCTGCGGGCGTGGCGGTTTCCGGACGAGGATTTTGCGGCCTTTCGGCAGTGCGTCCTGGTCGCCCGCCGGCGGACCGCGGCTCTTCCCGAGAACGATCTCGACGGCAAGCGGATCGAGCGGTGGAGCGAGGCGCCGGAGATCCTCCCGGTGCTCGAGGAGCTCGGCGCTCCGGCCTATGGCGTTCGGGGGGAGCACCCCGGCCTGACGCTCGAGACGATCCCGCTCGACGTCCAGGGGCTGGTCGACGGCTTTCGTCCCTGGGCCAACTCGCCGATGTTCGGGACGCACCGCTCGGTCGGCGAGCTGATCGGGGCTCGCTACGAGGTCGCGATGCCGCCCCGGCCGGCACACATCGCTCTCGCGCTCTCGGCCGGCATGTTGAACGGCAAGCGGCTTGCCCCGAACCGTCCCGGCCTTCCACCCCTCCTGGTCAAGGGCTCCTTTCGCCGTGACTTCAGGGTGGTCGAGGAGAAGTTCGACAAGGACGGCATACAGACCGGAAGCGTCCAGGTCCAGCGACCGAAGCTCACGCTTCACGCCCTGCGTCTCGACACGCTGCAGTTCCTCGAGCTTCAGCCGGGAACGGTCCCGTCGGGCGCTCAGGAGCTCTACGGTTTCAACACCGCCGACCTGGTCGAGGCCTATGGGGAGTCGCTGGGCCGGCTGATGCGGAGTCAGTTTCCGGCCCTCCATGACCCCTCGAACCCCGAGCATGAAATGGATCTCCCGGAGCTCGGCCGGCGTCCCTTCACCATCCAGAGGCACCTGATCTCGGCGGGGTTGAAGCTCCTCGCCCGGGGCGAGAACCCGATGGCCGCGGCCGAGGTCGGTACCGGCAAGTCCACGGTCTCCCTCTCGATCGCCGGGCACCTCGCTCCGGAGCATTTCTCCCGGACCACGTCGGAGCTTCGCCGGTTGGGGTTTGATCCCTCGGGGCTCCGGCCCGTCCGCCGGATCCTGATCCTCTGCCCGCCTCACCTGTTGAAGAGCTGGCGCGACCAGGCGGCGGCGGTGCTCCCGGGCCACCGGGTGCAGACGGTCGAGACCGTCACGGACCTCGACCGGCCGGCGGAGATCTACCTGCTGAGCCGGGAGACGGCAAAGCTGAGTCATGGGCTGCGGGGGCTCGAGAGGCGAATCCGAGGAGCCCGGCAGTGCCCCTGCTGCGGACACCTGGTGACGTCTGATCCCGAGGCTCTCGCGAACCGCCGGGAGCGCTGCGGCCACCAACGGCGCCTGCCGACCAACCGGGCCGCCGCCCTCGCCGAGGAGCTGGCGGCGATCCTCGTCACCACCTACCCCTTCGATCCCACGGTGCGGGCCCTGGTGGCCGAGCGCAACATGCTGAAGCGGTGGCTTGCCGCGGCAGACGATGAGAACGGCGAGGAGCCGCCCCAGGGTCCGACGCCGGCGAGCGCCAAGATCCTGGCGATCGCCCGCGGGGCCTTGAAGCTGCTCGGGAGCCACGCCGGAGAGTACCTCTACGAGGGATACCGGCTCCGGCGAGCGATCGAGCTGTTGACCGGGGTGGCCGGCTCGACCGGCGCCCCCGGAACCGTGGATGCCGCCGCCCTGATCAGCGACGAGGCCCGTCGGACCGCCGACCGCTTTGCCGAGGAGGCCACAGCCGCGTCCGCCCGGGGCTTGAGCAGCTACTCGCTCGAGGTTAGCGGCCCCCGGTCGATCGCCGCCGAGCTCATCGCGCTGGTGCGGCAGATCGAGGGAGCCGACCCGGAGGACGGCGAGCCCCAGAACCCGCTGCTCGCGGCTCTCGAGTCCCTGGTCGCCTGCGGCCGATGGGAGGATTCGGAGCCCTGCCCGGAGCCGCTGTTCCAGGCGGTTCCGGAACCCCGCCGCTACTCGATCGCACGCTACCTGTTGCGGCATCGCCGGCAGCTCGCCTGCAACCCCGATCTCCTGATCCTCGACGAGGCGCATGAGTACTCGAACCTCGGCAGCGCCCAGCAGAAGGCGGCTCACCGCCTGGTCGAGATCCCCGGCGTGCCGACCCTCGCCCTCTCCGGCTCCCTGATGGGGGGCTACGCGGGTTCCCTCTTCGCCAACTTCTGGGCGATGAGTCCTCGCTTCCGGAAGGCCTTCCGACGGACGGAGAAGGGGCCGTTCGTCACCCGCTACGGCTATCGCAAGGTCTTCGTTCCCGCAGGCCTCGAGGGGGAGAGCGAGGTCGTCGGCTACGGCGTCCGCAGCGACCGCGAGGAGCAGCGCGAGCCGCTCGAGATCCGTCAGATGGGCGAAGCTCCAGGCGTCCTCCCGCTGTTCATCCTGGAGCACCTCCTGCCGGTCGCTCTCATCATGCACAAGGAGGATCTCGAGGGAGAGCTGCCGCCCTGCCGGGAGATTCAGGTCCCGATCGAGATCGCGAAGGACGACCGGATCGGCCAGGAGATGCTCGCCGAGCATCAGCGGCTCGCGGGCTGCCTGATGCAGAAGATCCGGGCCGATCTCTATAGCTCGAACGCCGGCAAGCTCTGGGGGGCCATGAGCCTGTTGCCGTCGTACCTCGACCGTGCGACGGACGACCTCACCCCCTTCGTCCTCAAGTATCCGGAGGAGGTGGGAGGCGCGGTTGTCGCCGAGGGGAAGCTCTTCCCCGCGAGCGAGCTGACGCCGAAGGAGCAGTGGCTGATTGCACGGGTGCGCGGCTACCTCGACGAGGGACGCAACGTCCTGATCTTCCTCCTCCACACCGGGAAGAGCGGGCTTCCGAAGCGTTACCTGCGCCTGTTCAAGGAGCACCTCGGAGAGCTCCCGGTCTTCCTCGACGTCAACAAGGTGAAGGCGGCCCAGCGAGAGGACTGGCTCAACGCGAAGGTGATCGAGCCCGGGCGCCGCATCCTCATCACGAACCCCAAGGCCGTCCAGACCGGGCTCAACAACCTTGTCGCCTTCTCGCGGGCGATTTGGGTCGAGGGGGTCGACTACGACGCACGAGTGGTCCGCCAGGCGAATGGCCGGGTGCATCGGATCGGTCAGCAGTTCGACGTCACGATCGAGGTTCCCTACTACGCGGGCACGATGCAGAAACTGGCCGTGGACCTCGTCGCCCGGAAGATCACGGCTTCGGTCCAGGTCGACGGCCTGTCGATCGAGGGGGCCCTCGAAAGCGCGGGGGCCGGGACCGGCGCCGACGAGGCGAACCAGGTGGCCCTCGGAATTGGTCAGGCGATCTACGAGGCTTGGCTCGGTGCGAGCTAGAGCCCTTCTCAACTCGTCAAGGAGTGGTTATGCGTAAAGCGACGGTTACTTACTACTTCGGGGGCAATCCCAGCGTACCGATGATCCGTTTGCGGGGCCGATGGCTGAAGGTCGCCGGCTTTGACAAGGGAACTCCGTTCAGAATCGATGTCAGCCAGGGCAGACTGACTCTCACCGCCGTCGAGGACAGCCGGGAGAGCTCCGGTGAATAGGCTGGGCTAGAGAGCCGAAAAGTCCCACCTCCCCATCCCCAGCCGACCGCTCTTTGAGACCTGACTCGTTGCAGTAATTGTTGGCCTTGCCGCCTTCCTCTTTCCGCCGCCTCTGCTTTTACAGACCGAATACCTCGCTCGCTTACTCTGCCCACTGCTATTCTTCGGCTTCCATGCTGTTTCATTCACGAATTCCGCCGGTGGACCCCGCTGCGTCGAACACTTGTTGGCCTGAAGGTGCGAATTCTCCTTGCTCAGCAAACCCAACGATCGAGAAATAAGACATGAAGAACTTCGTAGCCTCCGTTTACCCGTATTCAAGAAGGCAAGACCACCGATGAAGAGTGGCCGGTTTACGCCTGGACCCATGAGATGGCCACTGACATGGCTTTCCTACGCGCTCCAAGTGTTGAAGATCAAGGGCGACTTTGAGCTGCGGGTGGTGGGGTCCTGAACGGAAACTCGCAAACCGATCGCTTCGGTCTTTCCTTTTGAATCCTGAATTCCCCAAAGCGGGGAGAGCCACTGACCAGCGACTCCCCCCGTCTTGGATTGACTACTGGACGCGTTCTGGCTTGAGCTCAGGACAATCGCAGACGGTGTAATCGATCGTTATTGGAAAGCGGGCAGCACCACCGCGGACCGCGGTCAAGTTGATGATCGTTTCCTTTGACAGCACGAGGTTCTTCTTCATCTCAATCCCTTTCCGAGGGTTACCCTCTTGCACCGAAGGTAGCGGTCCGGATTGGGAAATGGTGGTAATCAGGGGTATTGAGCGAAGGCCTAGCGAGCGGCAGGGCCAGCGGCCGTATCGAACCTACGCCACGCCGACGCTCAGGCGACCGGCCTGCCCTTGAGGTGCCGAACCTCCGATGAGCGGCGGTACGGCGGTGGTCGCCCCCGCGACCTCTGCACCGGCGCCGTCCTCGCTCTTGGCCTACCTCGCTCCGCCCCTATCGAGCCGTTGCGCGCCTTCCTCGCCGACCGCCTCCCGCCCACCTCCATCCGCTACGTGACCCCTGGCGGCGCTGCCGCGGACCCCGGGCGGGAAGGTCGAACGCTCGGGAGCCACCCGCCCCCGACCTCCCGCCGCCGGGCGCCAAGCCCACGAAGAGCGGTCCGGCGGCCCCGCCGCGCGCCGGGGATCCCGGAGACGTCGGCGAGATCGATCGTCACCACCTCGCCGCGCCGGAGCCCCAGGTCGAAGAGCAGCCGGATCAGCGCCACGTCCCGCGTCGCCTTCTCGGCCGAGTCCTGGCCGGCGGCCGCCTCGCCCAGGCGGCGGACGTTGGCCGGCGCCGGGCCTCGGGTCTCGCGCCGCGGCGCGGCCGGCACCGCCTGCACGTGGAGCTCCCACTCGGTGCCGGCCAGGCGAGCGAGGCGGACGGCGCTGCGGACCGTGGCCAGGCGCAGGTTGATGGTGGCGGGGGCGAACCCGCGCTCGAGCAGCGCCCCCCGAAACCGCACCACCGCCGCGTGCGCACCGGCGCTGCCGGCGGCGAGCAGCGCGGCGAACCCGGCGCTGGGTCGGGGGCGCCCAAGTGGGCGGCCAGGGCGGTGAGCCCGGCCCTGTCATCCAGAGTAAAAAGACTTTTCCCCGCTTGGCCAGAGCGGCCTCGATCTTGCCTCGATTGGGGTGCAGGCGATCCAGATTGCGATAGAGGGCTTCGTCGGTAAGCTCCTGCAGGTCAACCCCCAGAATGTCGCCCAACGCCGTGCGCCGAACCCAATCCGGCATCGCGTGTTCCAAGCACGGAGGCCACTAGGCGGTTCAGCACCATGACCTCAGTGAGCCGCCGAGCCTTGGGCGAAAGGCCAACCTCCAGCAGAATGTCGTCGGTCCCCAGAGGTTGCCACATCTGATGACCCACGTGGACAGGTCAAGCCTCGCGGGCCTCCTCCTGGCGCAACTGATCCGTGTGCACGGACACGATGTCCTGGCGGCTGGTCGCGGTACGGACACGGGTTACAAGCTCGGTGACTAACGGGTCCTGCGACTCCAGTGAGGTTTGTCCCAAAAGCGCAGCCTCGACCCAGTGGATCAGCCCCGGCCACTTGCTCTGGGGTCCCGGAGGCAGAGAACCCAGCGAACACAGGGTGCGCTGTCGTGGCCCCTGAGGTGTGCTCACTGTCTCCACCAACAGGTATGGAGTTGCCCCGGTTTTGTGGACACTTTACCCTTTGTGGAAATAGGAGTCCGCGATGCCCAAGACACGTGCCCCTTACCCTTCTGAGTTTCGGCAACGAATGGTGGAGTTGGTGCGGGGCGGTCGTACCCCGGAGGAGTTGTCGCGAGAGTTCGAGCGGTCGGCCCAGTCGATCCGCAACTGGGTTCTCCAGAGTGGCGGGATCGAGGAGAGCGGCCGGCCGGAGGCTCTGACGAGTGCTGAGCGCGAGGAGTTGCTGCGGCTCCGGCGGGAGAACCGTAAACTGCAGGAAGAGCGAGAGATATTGGCAAAAGCCGCGGCCTGGTTTGCTCGGGAGACCGGATCGATCCCGTCGAGGTCTTCGGATTCGTGAAAGCCAACCAGGCGAAATACTCGGTGCGCCGGATGTGCTGCCTGCTGGGTGTCTCCCCCAGTGGGTACTACGCGCGGAGTCAGCGATCGGTCTCTTCTCGCGCCCGCGCAAACGAGGAGCTGAGCGGTGAAATTCGCGCCATTTATGAGCGCTCCCGGGGAACCTACGGGGCGCCGCGCATCCACGCCGAACTGCTCGCTAACGGCACCCAGGTCAGCCGCAAGCGGGTCGCTCGTCTGATGCGGGAGGCGGGCTTGGTGGGAGCCAGTCGCCGACGCCAGGTCACCACCACGATCCGGGATTCAAAGGCTCGCCCAGCGCCGGATCTGGTAGAACGCAACTTCGTCTGCGAGGGTCGCGATCGGCTCTGGGTGGCCGATATCACCTACATTCCGACCGGAGGAGGGTTTCTGTACCTGGCGGTGGTGGTGGATGCCTGGAGCCGTCGTGTGGTGGGCTGGTCGATGGCGACTCATCTGCGCACCGAGTTCGTCGTGGGGGCCTTGGACATGGCTCTGGAGCAGAGGCGGCCGTGCGGGGTGATCCACCACTCCGATCAGGGGACGCAGTACACCTCCATCGCCTTCGGCCAGCGTTGCCGACAGGCCGGGGTTCGTCCCTCGATGGGTTCGGTCGGGGACTGCTTTGACAACGCTCTGTGCGAGAGCTTTTTCGCAACCCTGGAATGCGAGTTGCTCGATCGCCGCCGTTTCAGGACCCCGCAAGAGGCCCGCAGGGCCGTCTTTGAATTCCTCGAGGGCTGGTACAACCGTCATCGTCGCCATTCCGCCCTGGGATATCTGGCTCTTCGTGACTTTGTGTGGGTAACCTTGGTTCACCGGAGGTTTTCTGGGTAGAGGTCAAGGCCGCCGAGGTGGAAGTAGATAGCGATTCGGAAACGCAACCGATTTCGGAAGCCACGAGCTGTATACTTGATCCATTGAATCTTTGAATTCACCCCCTCGGATCGAGCATTGGTGACTCCCAAGACGATAGCATTGAGGATGCCGTTCAGATGACTCTTGATCATGTTGGCCACCCGCCGGATGGGCTCAAGGCGCGAGCGGATGGCCCAGGCAAACCAAGCCAGCCACGCTCGGCGCGCCCAGCCTCGGGTCCGGTACTTCCAAAGACTCATCGCCAATTCCTTGATGGCCCAGGCACGAGCTGTCTTCAGCGCGCTGTCGCGAAGCGGTTCGAAGGCCTGCCAGGTGTCTTCGCTCAGGTGATCCGGGTGACGCAGCCAGAGGTACTTGGTGCCTTTGAGTTGGTCGTCCCCTTCAGCCAGCAACGCCTTGTTCTCCTGGCGGCGCACTTTGTCGACCGCTTGGCTCAAGTGCTGCGCCACGTGGAACTTGTCATAGGCGATCTTGTCGACGGCACCAGGGATCTTCGTGCTCACCGAAGCAATGTAGGCGGCCCACATGTCCATGGCGACCGACTCCACCTGTTGGCGCTCTTCCCAAGAGAAGCCATCGAAAAAGGTGTCCAGGACCTCGCGGCCTCGGCCATCGGCAACGTGCACCACAGTACCAGCCTCCTGGTCGACCACTACCGTGACGTACTCATGCCGCTTCTGGTAGGAAGTCTCGTCGACTCCCAGGCGCACTGGCAGACGAGCTGTGCGGCGAGCAAGGCCGCGGGCCACGGCTCTTTCTTGGATCGCGCTGCAGGTTTGCCAAGACAAGCCCAGCAGATCAGCTACCGCGGTCAAGCTCGCCTCCTTGAGCCAGTCGATCACCAGAGCTTCGAACAGAGCTGTAAACCGCGAACCCGACTCGCTCCACGCCACCGCCACCTGATGGACCCCATGCTCCGCACAGTCCACCCTGGGCACCATCGCCACCAGGATCGTTCGATACTGGCAGGTGTCCAGGTGCCGCCAACGGCGGGGCCGCGCATCATAGCGAGGGCAGGGCTCACCGCAGACAGGGCACGGCGGCTTGGGCTCCCTGTTCTCAAGATGGACCCGAACCTCCCGACCTCCCGTGTCCAACTCAACATCCACCACCTGCCAAGGCGATTCAATGCCAAGGATCTTCCGATAGAGCTCCCGATCGTGCATTGGCCAAGGCTATCCGGCTCTCAGGCTCCAAGAAAGCCCCCCACTTCCCCGAGGTTACCCACACAAGGTGACGAAGCGCCGGATATCTGAGTCCGGCGGAGTTCGAACGTCGCGCCGAGGCCGCCTGACCATGACGCGAAGTCGAGGCCCGCTACGCGTTTCCGTAGGACCTTGGTGCTGGGGGGCTCTGCCCCC
>JBDSHF010000423.1:0-2859 GCA_039918595.1 Thermoanaerobaculia bacterium | reverse complement strand
GGGGCTGCGCCGCCTCTGGGGAGCGCTCGACGAGGAGACCTGGAAGCTCGCCGGCCGCGCGGTGCAGATCGTGGAGTGGGACCGCGACCACCGTTTCTGCGGCCGGTGCGGCGCCGGAACCGAGCGCAAGACAGGGGAGCTCGCGCGCGTCTGCCCCCGTTGCGGCCTGCAGCAGTTCCCCCGCATCTCCCCCGCCGTCATCGTGCGCATCGAGCGCGGGGACCAGCTCCTGCTCGCCCGCTCCCCCCACTTCGCGCCCGGCGTCTACAGCACCCTCGCCGGCTTCGTCGAGCCGGGCGAGTCGCTGGAAGAGACGGTCGCCCGCGAGGTGCGCGAGGAGGTGGGGGTCGAGGTGCGGAACATCCGCTACTTCGGCAGCCAGCCCTGGCCGTTCCCCCACTCGCTGATGATCGGCTTCGTGGCCGACTGGGAATCCGGGGAGATCCGCCCTCAGGAGGGGGAGATCGAGGACGCCGGCTGGTTCGAGCTCGACGCCCTCCCCGGCCTGCCGTCCCGCTTCTCGATCGCCCGCGCCCTGCTCGACGACTTCATCGCGCGGCGGCGGCCCTGAGGTTGCGGTCCAGGAAGTTCGCGACCGCCCGGTAGACCTTCTCCCGATCGCCCGGCAGGACGAGCCCGTGCGCGGCGTCCGGCAGCACCAGCTCCTCCACCACCCGCTTGTTCTTCCGCATCGCCGCCGCGATCCCCGCCGCCTCCGAAGGGATGGCCAGAGGGTCCCTCCCCCCCTGGACGAGGAGCAGCGGGCGCACGATGTCGCCGGCGTGGTCGTGGGGCACCATCAGCTCGGCGGCCTTGAGATCGGCGACGTGGCCCATCTCGTCGGAGAGGATCGTGCGCGCGGTCGCGCCGTGGGGGAGGGCGTCCAGGACCCGCTGCCAGTTGGAGACGCCGAAGAGGTCGACTCCGGCGGCGAACTCCTGGGGTTGAAAGGCGAGGGCCACCAGGGTCAGGAAGCCGCCGAACCCCTCGCCGCCGACGGCGATCCGGCGCGGGTCCACCCAGCCGGTGGCGGCGAGCATGCCCTTGGCGGCGATGCAGTCCTTGAGGTCCTCGATCCCGTGCTGCCGGTCGTCGAGCTGCAGGAACTTCTTGCCGTACCCGAAGCTCCCCCGCTCGTTCACCTGGTAGACGGCGTAGCCGCGCTCGACGAGGGTCTGGGCGAGGGGGTCGAAGCCCAGCCGCGACTGCCCGCTGGGGCCGTCGTGAATCCAGACCACCGCCGGCACCTTCCGGTTCGGCGCCGCCTGCCGGGGCTTGTAGAGGATGCCCGGGATCTCGAGGCCGTCGAACGACTTGAAGCGCGTTACCTCGCCTTCGACCCAGCCGCCGGCTGCCGGCGATTCGGCGGCCGCGGTCAGCCGCCGCGGCGCGCCCGGCGTGGCGAGATCGTAGACCCAGACCCCGGGCGGCAGGGCGCTGCCGCTGGCGAGGACCGCGAGCTTCGAGCCGTCGCGGGAGAACGCCACCGCCGCCACCTCGCTGACGCCAGGAAGAGCCGGCAGAGCCACGGGCTGCAGGGTCGCGGCGTCGTAGAGCTCCAGGCCGGAGCGGGTGTCGCCGCCGGCGATGGCCGCGATCCGCTTGCCGTCCGGCGAGTAGACGGCGTCGAGCACGTCCCAGCTCTTGCGGATCAGGTCCCGGGTCGCGCCGGTCGCCGATTCGACGCGCGTCAGACCGCGGATTTCGCCGCTCTGGAACTGGCTGTCGACGTCGCTGAGGATCAGCAGGCCCGCGCCCTCCGGGCTGAAGCTCAGCGGGATGCGGGCGTTGAACCCCTCGCCCGCCTGCAGGGTCCGGTCCTCACTGGTCTTCAGGTCGCGGATGCGGACGTTGCGGATCAGATCGCCGTAGTTCTCCGCGTAGGCCAGGTAGCGCCCGTCGGGAGAGGCGGCGACGAGGCGCGACACCAGGGAGCTGTTGCGGTTGACCAGCGTCCGCGCGTAGCCGCCGGTCGCGATCCGGTAGAGATCGAAAGACTGCGCCCCCCGGTTCTCGATCTCGACCAGCATGGAGCCGCCGTCGGAGGTCCAGCCCAGGAAGCGGGCGTTCTTGCCGGGGGCGAGCTCGACGGCCTTGCCGTCCAGCTCCCGCACGAAGAGGTGGCTCTCGTCCCCGGCCGGGCCGCTACGGTAGACGAACCGCTCATCCTTCGGGAAATAGCCTTCCACCCGGACGGGATCTTTCAACGATCGGGTGAGCTGGACCGGCGGGCCGCCGGCCACCGGCAGGGCATAGGCGTTGGGAACGCCGTCGGAATCCATCGAGACCAGCACCTTGCCGCCATCGGGCGAGATCGACAGGCCCGAGATCGCCGGGGGCAGCGCGGCTCCCCAGGACGGCAGGGGGAGCAGGAGGAGGAGGGAAAGCCAGAAAAGGCGTCTTGGTTGCATGACCAGGGAATGGTACTGCAACGGCAGGGCCGGCCCCCACCCCGAATCCTCACCCCCGGCCCCTCTCCCATCGCCCTCCCGCCGTCCGGGAGAGGGGGGACGACTCAGAACCGATAGAGCCTGTAGGGAGCGCTTTTTCCATCGAAACTGTTGGTATAGCTTGTCCTACAAGCGAGGTCGCTCCCGTCAAGCTCCCCTCTCCCGGACGGCGGGAGGGCGATGGGAGAGGGGCCGGGGGTGAGGTTTCGGGGTGGGGGCCTGCCCGGCCGTTGCGGTACGATCCCCTGGTCATGCAACCAAGACCTCTTCTCTGGCTTTCCCTCCTCCTCCTGTTCCCCCTGCCGTCCTGGGGAGCCGCGCCCCCGGCGATCTCGGGCCTGTCGATCTCGCCCGATGGCGGCAAGGTGCTGGTCTCGATGGATTCCGACGGCGTTCCCAACGCCTATGC
>JBDSHF010000422.1:0-5143 GCA_039918595.1 Thermoanaerobaculia bacterium | reverse complement strand
CGACGCCAACGACGTCGACCTCCACGTCTACGACCGCCAGGGCGGGCACGCCTTCTACGGACAGAAAACCTTGCCATCCGGCGGCGAGCTGTACGCCGACGTCACCACCGGCTACGGCCCCGAATGCTTCACGGCACCGGCGTCGGCCGCCGGCAAGGCCGCTCCCTACCGGCTGGCGGTGGACTACTACAGCCGGGGCCCGATGGGTTACGGCATGGGCACCGTCCAGATCGTCAGGAGCGACGGCAAAGGCCGGCTCGCGGTCGAGCCGCGCCCCTTCGTGGTGATGACCGACAGCGCCATGGTCGACCTGGGATCGGTCCAGGAAGGCAAGGCGAGCCGCTAGGAGATCAGGGACGGCAGGGACATCAGGGACAAGCAAACCTTAAGGACGACACCACGGAGGGACCCCGCCCTGAAAGGGCGAAATTTGATTAGCCTGGTGCTTTAGCGCCAGGTAGGCGTCCCCCCAATCCCCACCCGCCCTGAAGGGGCGGAACCCAACGTCTCCGATGCCGGAACAGACGATCAAATCGATCCTGTCCTGATCCCCGACGCAGAAATGGTTGCTGAAAGGCACCGCCCCCTCGGGGCGGATAGGGGAAATTGGGAGACTGCCGACCTGGCGCTGAAGCGCCAGGCTAATCAAATTTCGCCCTTTCAGGGCGGTCCTCCCTCAGAGGCAATCGCGCTTGACCGTAGACGCTATCCGGTACAATCTTGGTCCGGTTGGTCAGCTTGGGGGTGCTATCGATGTCCAAGGAGGACTTCGATGCGCCCCTGCCTCCGGAGATCCAAGACGCTTTCGAGGGGCGTGGGTGACTCCGGCGAACCGGCTCCTGCTCGATACTCATATCCACCGGGCGAAAAAAAGGCCAGAGAGGACGGCCGCCACGCCGCCTCCCTGGCCAAAGGTGAATCAATTGTCAAAGAGCCTGCGAACGTCTCGAGACGTCCCGCGCTACTGGTGACCCGGCGTCATCGACGTCAGGCGGTGGTCGGGGGCGGCGTCGCCGGGGGCTTCGCCACCTCGACCGTCGTCCGGACCCGCGAGCGGAGCGGCTTGAGGTCGAATTCGACCAGCTTCTCCGCCCGGTTGCCGTAGCGCTGCCGGACGCCGCTGCGCAGGAAGTTGGCCAGCTTGCGGCCGTCGGCGAGCATCGCCTGCAGACGCTTGCTCGCCTCCTGCTTGGTGGCCGCCATCGCGGTCTGCTGGGCCGACGTCTCCTGCACCGCCGTGAGCATCGCCTTGAGCTGCGTGCGGTAGCTCTCGAACTGCGGGAAATCCTGGCCGTTGGCCTCCAGCGAAGCCAGCAGGCGCTCCCATCCATTCAGGGTGATTCCGTACTTCGGTTCTCTCGCCATGGTCCTTCTCCTTTATCAGGCCCGTCATGGGCCCGTATCCGCGCCTGAATTGGCGACGGAAATTCCGCTGCCTGTTACCCCGGCCCCTCGGCTGTTCCCGTTTCAGCGTTCCCCTGAGAGGCCGGGGGGTGTTCGCTTTCGATATGAATACTATCCGTCATAGTCTCTGGGTTGTCAACCCCTTTGCCCAGAAATCTTCGGCTCTCTCCCGAAGCTTTACGCTTGGCGATGGATGTGACCATTATGCTCTTCTGGAACGGTTACGGTATGATTCCCCGGAGATCAGACCTTAACTCTCATGGGTAATGGCTGAAATGGCAGGGGAATGAAGGGTTCCCCCGGCTCTCTCGAGCTTTCCCCGGAGGGAATGGCACATTCCCCATTGTGCATAGTATATTTTTACAGGGGACATCTCCTTCCCCCTCGCGGGACCTCATTCCCCCGGGGGAACGCCCGATCGAGCGGCGATCCCCCGGGACAATGCACGGGGAACGCGGCGGAGGGCCGCCTCGCGCCGCGTTCCCTCGAGCTCGCCGGGCGTTCCCCGCGGGGAAGACGCGCCGGAGGCCGGGGAATGAGTCGTGAGGGGCGGGGAATGCGGCGCGGATGAGCGGTCGCGGGCTCTTTGACAACTGAATTTCACCAGGGGAACGGGTGTCGTACCGTTCCCCTGGCCTTCCTATACATGGAGGGTCCGGCTAGACTCCCCCACGATGAAAACGGGAGCTCAGATCGAGGACGCCGTGCTGGATCTCCTGCGCTCGCGCGCTCCTCTCGCCGGGAACGGCGCGCTGCCGGAGGATCTGCGCCTCGGCGCGGGCGGCCTGGGGCTGGACTCGATCGCCATGGTCGAGCTGCTGCTCGACTGCGAACGGCGGTTCGGCGTCCCGGCGGCCGGGTTGCTCGAAGGCGCTCCCCTCACCGTGGGCCGCCTCATCGCTCACGTGCGCGACGCTGTTCCCGACGCTGTTCCGCAGTGAGCTGGCCCCGCCGTACTTTTGACACCCTGGAGCGCGGGCTGGCGCCGCTGGCGGCGCGGCACCTCCGCATGGCACTGCCGGCGGCCTCCGGTCTCGGAGCTCTGCGCAACCGGCTGTCCCGCCGCTGGCCCAGCCCGGAGCAGGTCCGGACTCTCTTTCCCCACCTCCCGCCTCGCGTGGCGGCGCGCGCCGCCTGGAAGATCGGCGCTCTCGAGGCGCGCAACCGGCTCCTCGTCGACGCCATCCAGCGGCAGGGGCTCGAGCCGGTCCGGCGGCTGATGCGGCCCCCCTCGGAAGCCTTCGCCGCGCTCCGGCCGCCGCTCATTCTCGGTACCTTTCACGTCGGGGCGATGCAGGGGCTCGGCGCCGCGATCGAACGGCTACCCGGTCCGGTGCTCGTGCTGCGTCTGGGGGCGCTGTACTCCCCCAGCCCGCCGGTGGAAATCCTGTCGACGGAGGGGGACGACCAGCGCCGGGCCTTCGCCTTCCACCGCGCTCTCACCCACCTGAACGGCGGCGGCTTCGTCTTGATGGCACTCGACGGGTCTCCGGGTCCTGGCCTCCGGGTCCCCTGCCTCGGCCGGACTCTCGAGCTGGCGCGCGGCCCCTTCGCGCTGGCGCGGCTCACCGGCGCACCGCTCGTGCCGCTGGTGGCGCGCTGGCGGAAGAGCGAGGTGGAGGCCGAGGTGGGCACGGCGATCGCCGGGGTGGAGGAAGGAGCCCTGGCCGCCAGCGCGGCGCGATGGCTCGAAGGGTATCTGATGGCAGCTCCCGAGGAGATCGGGTTGGGGTTGGTGCGGGCGCTGCTCACCCCGCCCTTCGCCGCGCGCTGAACAGCACCGCCCCCCGCCGCTCGAGATCCCCCTCGATCAGCTCACGGCGCAGCTCCGGATGGCGGATCTTGCCGTTGGCGGTGCGCGGCAGGGTGCGCGGCGCCAGCACCACCACCCGGTCGGGGGCGAAGCCGAGCGCCTTCTCGATCGCCGCGGCGACGTCTTCCGCGATCCGGGAGGGCTCGCGGGCAGGGTCGATCTCGATGGCGACGGTGATCTCCTCGGTGGCGGCCTCGGGGCCCGGCGGCATTCCGACGGCGGCGGCGATCCGCAGGCCTGGCACGCCCGCCGCGGCCTCCTCCACCTCGCGCGGCGCCAGGGGAGCGCCCCCGCGCTTGATCATCGCCCGCTTGCGGCCGAGGACGTAGAGGTGGCCGTCGGCGTCGAGTTGGCCGATGTCGCCGGTGTGGAGCCAGCCGTCGCGGAGGATCTCGGCGGTCGCTGTCTCGGAATCAAAATAGCCGGCGAAGACGGCGGCGCCGCGGACCAGGATCTCCCCCTCTTCCCCATCTTCCTGGGCAATCCGCACTTCGACGCCGGGGACCGGCCGGCCGCAGGAGACGTTGCCGCGGGCATCCACGCGCAGCGGCTCGCCCTGGCGCAGGCCGGTCACTCCCAGGGTCGCCTCGGCGAGCCCGTAGCCCGGCCGGATCACCCCCGGCACGCCGAAGCGCTCCTCGAAGGCCAGGATCGTGCTCTGCCGTACCGGCTCGCCGCCGTTGGTGGCGAAGAGCAACGACGAGAGGTCGAGCCCTTGCGGGTCGACGAGCCGGGTGGCGAGCCGCCAGGCGAAGTCGGGAGCGCCGAGGATGGTGGCGCGAACCTCGGAAGCGGTCCGCAGCCAGAGCGGGAGGGTGCGGATCGCCGGCGGCACCAGATGGCAGGGTGCCCCGAAGTAGACGGGGCCGAGAACGAACCGGAGCAGGCCGAGGTCGTGCCAGGGGGGCACCCAGCTCACCAGCACGTCGCGCGGGCCGATCTCCAGCATCTCGCGGGCGGCGCGCAGCGAGGCGAGCGCGTTGCGTTGAGTGATCATCGCCGCCCGCGCCTCGCCGGAGGTGCCGGATGTCGGCTGCAGAAAGGCGATCTCCTCCTCCCCTACCTCCAGACTGGGCGGCGACGTTGTCCTGGACACTGCCAAGAGATTCGCGCAACGCAGCCCGGCCCCGGTCAGCTCCTGGGCCAGCCCGTCGGTCCCGGGTCCGGCGAACAGCGCAAGGCGCGGACGTACCCGGCCGGCGCGGCGGACGGCGGCGGCGGACGGACCCCCGGGAGCGAAGGCGCAGGGGGCGGCCCCAAGGCGTTGCAGGGCGAAGAAGGCACGGATGAAATCGAGCCCCGCCGGCAGGAAGAGGACGACGCGGTCGCCGCGCCCCACCCCCAGGCGGGCCAACCCGCCGGCCAGCGCCCCGGCCTCGGCATGCAGCCCGCCGTAGCTCAGGCGCTCGCCCTCCTCGGCGAAGGCGAGCGCGTCCGGAGCCTCGCCGGCCCGGCGGGCCAGCACGGCGTCGAGAGAGGTCAGGCCGCGGAAGAACGCCGCCCGCACGACCCGATTTCGCGTCATCGCGGCAGAGTATCCGAGCCCGGCGCCGGATTGCCAGTCGCCGCCACGGGATCGATCTTGAGGCCCAACGGGCCGCCCTCCTTTAGCCCAGGGCAACGCCCTGGGCTGGAAGCCGGACCTTACGATAGCGCGGCCCTTCAGGCCGCATTTGGATTGGCGAAATTCAATCCCAGGGCGATGCCCTGGGCTAAAGAAGGGCGGCCCGTTGGGCCTCAAGATCGGGGCTCCGCCCCGACGGTTCAGTTCTGCCGTGACGCAGTCCGAGGGACGTAAAGGACGGCAAGGACGCAAAGGACATGGAAGACAGGATGGCGGTGCTTTGACGTAGCATGCCGGGCATGAACCGAACCTCGAAGCTCGCGACCGCCGCGGCGGCGCTCGTGCTGTTCGCCGGTCCCGTC
>JBDSHF010000421.1:0-10276 GCA_039918595.1 Thermoanaerobaculia bacterium | reverse complement strand
GGAGGCGAGCTCCTCGATCCGCGCCTCACCCGTCGGCAGGAGGGCCAGACGGTGGTCGGGGGTCGCCAGCAAGGCCTTCGCCAGCAGGGCGGCTTCCTGGGGCGGGCCGTTCAGGCTGAGAAAGAAGGCCGGTTCGCGGACCTCGCGCTCCCCCTTCTCCGCCGAGCTCTTCCAGGAGGCATGGGTCCCCTTGCGCTCGAACTGATCGTGGACCGGGCTCTTCAGGTAGTCGTTGCCCGTGGTCTCGAGAAAGGTCGGCAGCCCGCCGGAGTCCAGCCGGTACCGGCTGGTGGTGTTCGATCCCCGCCCGCGGTCGTTGAACTCAAAGGTATGGACCTGGGTGCCGTCGGCCTCGACGCGGGAGGCCCCGGAGCCGGCCCGGTTGCCGGAGAAGAGGAACCCGTAGTGGATCTCCCGCGGCTCGGAAGCCAGGCTCACCGGCATGGCGGACGCGGCCGGAGTGGCAGCCGGCGGCGGCGCCGTGCGGCAGCCGGCCAGGAACAGAATGGCGAGAAGGATGGACGACCGGGTACTCCGCATACGGATCTCCTTGACTGAACTCGGAGATTATATGGGGGCAGGTTCGGAGAACCCGCTCAAATTTACAGCTTTGTTGCTAATTTAGAATTTTTGATGTCCTTGCCCTATGGCCTGATCATTGCCCGATCTGCTGGAGCAGCCGGTCGACCGGCACCTTCCCCGACTGGGTGACCGGAATGGTGACCTCGCCCAGCACCGGGACGGCGAAACGGAGATCGGCGTCGAGGGTGTACTCGGGGTCCTTGCGCCCCTGAAGGGTGCGGACGACCCGGTAGAGGTCCTCGAATTTGATGGTCACCGGCAGCTCGACGGCGGTGCGGCCGCTGGCGGCGATCGTCACCTGCCGGTCGTGCCGCCCGGTCAGCAGGGGCTCGCCGTTGAGCCGCAGCCGGTAGCCGATGCCGTCGAGCACGAGGTCCACGGCGTTGGGGTTGTCCACCCGGAACTGCACGAGCACGTTGGCGCCGGTGAGGCTCGTGCCCAGCAGCTTGACGCCGGTGACGTCGACCTCGGGAGCAGTCATTTCGGAAAGGGTGGAGAGACCCGCGCAGCCGGCGAGGGTAAAAAGCGCGGCGAGGAGGAGGCCGGCCGCGAGAAGGGATCGAGAGGGATGAGTCATAGCAAAGCTCCTTTGGCCTCAGGACAGGGCAAGATCCGTGCCCCGCTGCCCGGGATTGAAATCCCGGGCTACCGACAGTCGCCCCTTCCCGGGGCTCTCCGAGGAAGTCCCGGATGGGACGGCCGTGGGTAGCCCGGGATTTCAATCCCGGGCGGCGAGAGGCGTCTCTACCACCACCCCGCGCACCCTACCACTCCACGCAAAGCTTGAGCCGGAGATCCCGCTGCCGGTCGCGATAGAACAGGCACCCCTCGCGCCGACCGTGGAGATAGAGGTCGCGCAGGATCTCGACGTCCTTCCGGCAATATTCCTCGACGAGGTCGAGCCGCCCCTGGCGCACCCATTCCAGGGATTGCAGGCCGTCCGCGGACTTCCCGATCCCCAGCGTCTCCTGGGCGAGATGCCCCATCCCCACCCGGAAGCCGATGCGCGAGGCGACGTCCTCCAGCAGGTCGAGCGTCGGCAGGGTGCGCGCGAAGTCCTCCCCCGTGTAGCCGGCGAGGACCAGGTAGTCGAAGCGCTTGATGTTGAAGCCGATCACCAGGGAGGCCCCGCGCAGGGCATCCACCAGGGCGCGCACCCGGGATTCGGGGTAGACCTCCAGCCGCCCCTCCTCCAGGAAGCAGACCACCCCGACGGCGACCCCCATGCGGTAAGCCTTGTGCCAGCCGCCCACGTCGGCGGCGGAGCGGAGGGTCTCGAGGTCGAAGAGGACGGTGCCCTGGCAGCCGTTTTCCACCTTCCGCGCCGGCATCAGAACCGGGCGCTGGAGCAGAAAGGGCTCGGCCCGGATCGGCTCGAACGCGGGCGCCGGGCCGGTCCGCAGGTGGGCGTGGCGGCCGCGGGGGGCATGTTCCCCCTCTCCCGGTGAGGGAATGAGGGAGGGGACGGGAGAGGGGGCCAGAGAAATTTCCTCCACCCGGAACGGGGGGAGGTCAGGAGGGGGGAGCTCCAACGAAGGAAACGCCCCGGACTCCTCGACACCCCCTCCTGGCCTCCCCCGTTCCGGGGGAGGAAAAAAACCCTCTGACCCGACCTCTCTTCTTCCGTCCTCCTCCGCCTCCTCCGCCACCACCAGCGTCACCTTCACCGGCTCCCCCCAGGGCACCGCCGGCTCCTCGCGGCCGAGCAGCAGGCGCAGCACCCGGGCCGCGCCGGGCTTGTCGAGCGGGCGGTTGCCGTTGCCGCACTTGGGGGACTGGACGCACGAGGGGCACCCCTTCTCGCACGGGCACCCCTCGATCAGCAGCAGGATCCGTCCGAGCAGGTCCGACAGATCCTCGAAACCGCGCGCGGCGATCCCCACTCCCCCCGGGTGGCCGTCGTAGATGAAGACGGCGCCGGTGCCCATCTGCGGGTGCAGGGGGTAGGAAATGCCGCCGATGTCCCCGCGGTCGCAGAGCGCCAGGATCGGGAAGAGCGAGATGCCGGCGTGCTCGGAGGCGTGGAGCGAGCCCAGGAAGTGCTCCCCCTGCTGGCGCAGGGTCTCCTCGGCCGGCCGCGGGGCCGCCCACCAGAGCCCCACCGTTTCGAACTCGACGGGAGGGAGGTCGAGCGGCGTCTGGTCGATCACCTCCTGGCCGTGAATGCGCTTGCGCTCGAAGCCGACCACCCGCTCAGTCACCTTGAGGCGGCCGAGCCAGGCCTGGAGCGGCCCCACGCTCTTTTCCTCCAGGACCTCCAGGATCTCGGTCTCCTTCTCGGTCAGCGGCGTCGTGAAGTAGTCGAGGTCCGCCGCCTCGGCGATCGCCCGCCGCTCCTCGCGCTCCAGCGCCGAGACCAGGAACTGCCGGCCGGCATGAAGGTAGACCGCGCCGGGGTGGCACTCGTGGAGCGCCCGCACGCCGTCCACCGTGCCGATGGTCCGGCCGCCGGCCAGGATGGCGTAGGTCTCCCCCGCCCCCCGCAGGTTGACGTGGCGCTGCGGCCGGCGGCGCAGGGAGAAGATCTCGTCCCCCTCGGCGGCGGCAAGCAGGTGCCCCTGGCGCAGCAGCTTCTCCACCCGCTCCTTGTGCGGTGCGAGGTAGCCCTGGTCGTCCCCGCAGAGCGGCATCTCGGAGGCGGCGCAGACCAGGTGCGCCCGCGACACCGGATCGTTGACCGGATCGACGATCAGCCGCTCGCAGGGGCGCTCGAGGAACTGCTCGGGGTGGTCGAGGAAGTACTGGTCGAGCGCGTCGGGCATCGCCACCAGGGCGGTGATCGACTCGCGGCCGGCGCGCCCCACCCGTCCCGAGCGCTGCCAGGTGGCCATCATGCTGCCGGGGTAGCCGACGAGGATGCAGGCGTCGAGGCCGCCGACGTCGATCCCCATCTCCAGCGCCGAGGTGGAGATGACGCCGTCGAGCTTCCCCTCGAAGAGCGACTGCTCGATCCGCCGCCGCTCCTCGGCGAGGAAGCCGGCGCGGTAGCTCGCCACCCGCGAGGCGAGCGCTGGCTCCTGCCGCCGCAGCCAGGAGTAGAGGAGCTCGGTGATCCGCCGCGCCTTGGTGAAGACGATCGTCTTCAACCCGGCGTTGATGAAGCGGATGAAGAGCTGGAGCGCGGCGGTATACGGGCTCGCCTCCGGCCGGAAGAGCAGCAGGTGGCGGTCCTCCCGCGGCGACCCCGACTCGGTGATCCAGTGGAACTTCCGCCCGGTGAGGGTCTCCGCGAACTCGCCGGCGTTGGCGGCGGTCGCCGAGGAGGCGATCAGCACCGGGTCGCTCCCGACTGAGCGGCAGAGGCGGAAGAAGCGCTGGAGGACGTGGTGGAAGTGGCTGCCGAAGATGCCGCGATAGGTGTGCAGCTCGTCGAGCACGATCCAGCGCAGGTCGGCGAGAAACGGCCCCCAGCCGGTCCAGTGGCCGAGGATGCCGAGGTGGAGCATGTCCGGGTTGGAGATCACCACCCGCGGGAAGTTCTTGCGGATCGCCGTCCGTTTCGCGGCCGGGGTGTCGCCGTCGTAGATCTCGCACCCGGCGACCTCCGGCGGCAGCCCCGCGGCCTCGGCCAGGCGGAGGAACTTCCCCCGCTGATCCTGCCCCAGGGCCTTCAAAGGGAAGAGGAACAGGCCATGGCCCGGCCCCCCCCGCGCCGCCTCTTCCAGGGGTGGAACCTGAAAGACCAGCGACTTGCCCGAGGCCGTGGGAGTGGTGACCAGCACGTTCTCCCCCCGCCGCACCGCCTCGATCCCCGCCGTCTGATGCGCCCAGAGACGCGGCACGCCCCCTCTCCCCAGCGCCCGGGAGATCGACTCCGGCAGCTCGAGATCGCCGTAGCGGGCCTCGCTCCCCGGCAGGTGCGTGGTGTAGATGAGCTGGGGGCCGAGCTTGGGATCGAGGCTCAGCTCCTCGATCAGGGGGCCGAGCGTGGAGCCGGAAGGAAGGACTACAGAGGCGGTCGCATTACGGGGCATTACCGCCTGATGGTAGCACGCCGCCCTGGACGCCGCCGCCTCGCTCCGAAGGGCCGGGACGGCGGCGCCGCGGTTCAGGAGATCGTCGAGCAGCGGCTAGGCTGGTCGGAGCAGTAAAGGATGTGGCCGTTGGCGTCCTTGCAGCAGTAGTCGCAACAGACCCAGCCGGGATCGCCCGGGTAGCAGACGTTGTAGCCGCAGGAATTGGCCTCGGCGTTTCGCGCTCCCGTCGTGAGCGCGCCCCCCACGGTTCCCAGGGCCAGAGCCAGGAGCATCAGCTTCTTTTTCATCGTTCCTCTCCTTGTAGGTCGGTCAGGTTGGATCGATCCAAAAGAGAAAGGTGCTCGCGGACCGGCCGCGCGGGCCGGTCAGAGCTGCGTCAGCAGCTCGCGCCGCTTGGCCTCGTACTCCTCGCTGGAGATGAGGCCGTCGTCGAGGAGGGTCTTGAGCTGGCGCATCCGCTCGGCGCCGGAGGGGCCGGCGGGCGCGGCGAGGGGCATGCGGCCACTGGTGCCCCCGGAGCGATACTGCTCCGCCGCCGCCAGGATGGCGTTCTTGAACTCGAGCGGATGGGAGATGTTGCGGAACAGGGCCGCCCCGGTCTCGCTGGCGGTGTCGATCTCGACGTCGCCGTAGTTGAGGAGCCGCCCCCAGAGGGTCTGCCGGTGCTCGACGTTGTTGATCTTGTCCAGCCGGGAGTCCATCGACCGCCGGGAGAGAACGCCGATCTCCTGGATGATCCGGTGGTTGGTCAGCACGTAATCGTTGGCCCGGCGGATGAAATCCTTCCAGGCGAAGATCAGCCCGGCGACCACCGCCACGGCGAGGGCGGCCAGCGCCGCCGGCAGTGCCCACGAGGTAGCCTGGAACTGGAACCAGGCGACCGCCGCGATCACCAGGGCCGCCGCCAGCACGGCCACCAGCGGCGCCTGGGTCAGGCGCGTGACGTAGGCCCGGTAGAGGATCTCCTCGCCGGGCTGGAGCTGGGATTCGATCCGCATGGTTCGATGCTATCCCACCTCAGCGCTGGAAGGCGTAGGAGATCTTGAAGAACAGCGCGCGGCCCGCCGGCTCCAGCCGGTCGTCCACCGAGAGCTCGCGGTCGTCCGAGTAGCCGAGGAAGAGGACGGTCTGCCAGTTGAGCTTGTAGGCGAACAGCGCCGAGCCGGTGATCCCCTCGTCGCGGCGGGTGACGCCGGAGCCGGCGGCATAGAGGTCCGTCTCCCGATCGGTGCGGACGCGCTGGGCGATCAGCCGCAGAAAGGCGCGGGAGGTGAAGGTGTAGGTGGCCTTGACGCGGGCCACGTCGGCGGTGAACAGGCGCGCCTCCCGGGGCCCCCTGCCGGTGGGCGAGACGTCGAGCCAGCGCCGGTTGGCGTTGAGCTGCAAGGCGAGATGGTCGGTCGGCCGCACCGTCCCCCGCAGGCTGACCGTGGCGCCCTGGGCCGGCCGCTGGTTGGCGAAATCGACGTCGTCGCCGAAGATGAGGTTGAGCGACACGTCGCCGATCCGTTGCGACGGGCTCATCTGCGCGACGACCGAATAGTAGTTGGAATCGAAGAGCCGGTTCCCGGCCCGTATGGTTTCGGTCCGCCGCTCGACGCCGAAGTAGCTGTTCCAGAACCCCTCGAGCTCGACACCGGGGACGAAGCGGCGCAGGAGCAGTCCGCCCTCCGTATCGTCGACGTTGCGCAGTTGGAAGTAGGGGTGGATGCGGCGGAACGGCCCCTTGTCGACGTAGACCGATCGCCCGATGAAAGCGGTGGAGTCTCGCACTCCCACCTGCGGGAGGAAACCGAGGTCCGCCCGGAACTCGTCGCCGATGTCGAGGTACCGTAGGTTCCAGTCCCAGGTGCGCGTCGAATGGCTCCACTTCAGGTAGCCGGCGTGGGAGCCGAGGTCCTGCCCGTTCCATTCCGCGGCGAGGCCGGGGCGGTCCGGAGTCTGTGAATCGCTCACCAGGAACTGCCCGGTCACCGTATCGGCGCCGTTCGGGCGCCACTGGAAATCGGGGCCGAGGACCCGGTTGTGCCCGCCCCCCTCGATCTCGCGGTCGGTCAGCAGAAAGCTCGCGAACGAGTTGCCGAAGTCCTTCCGCCCGCGGCCGACCGCCACCCGCGAGGAGAAGTCCTGGTCCGCCAGGCTCGACCCATTGGAGCCCGGCAGGATGACGCTGCCGCCCCCCCGGTCCTCGGTGACCAGGACGGTGTACAGGGCGCTGCCGGCCTCCCCCGTGGCCCGCAGCCCCCAGCGCGGCGAGGTGATGGTGCGGGTGTAGACCGCCTGGATCGGCGTCGAGAAGAGCTCCAGCCCCTCCAGGAAGAACGGTCGCTTCTCGGGGAAGAACAGGGCGAAGCGCTCGTTGGCCGTGATCTGCGCCACGTCCGACTCGATCTGCGAGAAGTCCGGGTTGATCGTGGCATCGATCGCCGTGTTGGCGTTCGGCGTCCATTTGGCGTCGAGCCCGGCTTGCCAGTCGGCGGCTCGACGGGCCAGGGAGGTGCCGGCGCCCCCTTCCGGCAGCCACTCCTGGCGCCCCGTGGCGTAGGGGGCCAGCACGAGGTGGTTGCCGCTCGGGAGTCCGGTGAGGCCGGTCATCTTCTGGGAGTGGCAGATGAAGCAGCTCGAGCCGCGCGGCATCCTGGTGTTGAACATCTGATACCGGAAGTCGCGCGGGCGGTTGCGGTAGATCAGGATGCCCCAGGTCTGGACGTCGGCCGAGTTGTAGCGCAGAGAGGAGAAGGGGATCCGGATCTCCAGCGTCCAGCCGGTCGGCGTGATCCGCGCCACCGAGTCCCAGTAGAAGTCGGGAGAATTGTCCTCGCCGCTGGTGTCGCTGCTGATGGCGTCATATTGGATGCCGCGCGGGTTGGCCAGGAACATGAACGCGGTCTTGCCGTCGTTGCGGGTATCGAGGATCACGCCGCCGTAGTCGGTGTAGCTCGGCACCTCGTCGCGGTCCCCCAGGGGAGCGCGGATGCCCTTCGGGTCGGGGTCCGAGAAGTCGAAGGCGGCGTAGAAGAAGTGATCGTCGTAGGTGAGCCAGGCGACTGTCTTCACCTTCGGCTCCACGCTGTCGCCGGGGTTCGTCTCGTAGAAGGTGTCCACCCGGGTCGCGCCGCTCCACCCCGGGTCCCCCAACTGGCCGTCCACCGCGATCGGCGCGGTCGCCTTCGTGATGTGGAGTGGCTCCGGCGACGCCGGCTGGGCGTGCAGGAGGGAGGGAACGGCGAGGAGTAGAAGGGCCACGGCCAGGAGGTTGGAGCGAATCATGGAGCTGTTCTACGACCGGGGTAAAAGAAAGTTTTGCCCCCACCTCTGGCTCACGCCTTGCACCACTTCTAACTTACCTTGAGCCCCTCTACGCAACGCCTGCTCGTCGTCTCCAACCGCCTTCCGATCGTGCTCGAGAAAAAGGGCGACGGCTGGGGTCTGAAGCCCGGGTCCGGCGGCCTGGTGAGCGCGATCGCGCCGGTGCTCTCCCACCGCGGCGGTCTCTGGGTCGGCTGGCCGGGGATGGCGCTCGAACGGGGGGGCGCCTGGGAGGCCGTGCTCGACGCGGGCTACAAGGAGCGGGGGTACGACCTCCTGCCCGTCCTCCTCTCGGAAGAAGAGGTCAAGGATTTCTACGAGGGGTTCGCCAACGGCATCCTCTGGCCCCTTTTCCACGACCTGCTGGGGCAGTGTAATTTCGACCCCTCGTTCTGGTATGCCTACCTGCAGGTCAACCAGAAGTTCGCCGACGCCGTCCTCCACAACAGCCGGGAGGGGGACTTCATCTGGGTGCAGGACTACCAGCTCATCCACGTCGCCGAATACATACGGCACGAGGACGAGTCCGCCCTGATCGGCTTCTTTCTCCATATCCCGTTCCCGGCGCTCGACATCCTGCTGCGGCTCCCCTGGCGCGGCCAGATCCTCAGGGCCCTGCTCGCCTACGACCTGCTGGGCTTCCAGACCCCGCGCGACTCCCGGAACTTCCTCACCTGCATCGAGAACCTCCTGCCGGGAGTGGAGATCAACGACAGCGGTCCGGTCACCGAGGTGCGCGTCGGTTCGCGTGTGGTGCGGGTCGGAGCGTTCCCCATCGGCATCGATTTCAAATCCTTTGACGAATCCGCCCGGTGCGAGGACGTGGCGAGCCGTATGGAGGAGCTCAGGATCCGGATGGGCCCCGCCCAGTTCATCGTCGGAGTCGACCGCCTGGATTACACCAAGGGGCTGATCGAACGCCTGCAATCCTTCCGCAACGCCCTGGAGCGCCACCCGGAGCTGCGCGAGCAGGCCGTCCTCTTCCAGGTCGTGGTGCCCAGCCGCGAGGGAGTCGCCGAGTATCAGGCCCTCAAAGCCGAGATCGAACGGCTGGTCGGCGAGATCAACGGCGAGTTCTCGATGGCGGGCTGGGTGCCCGTGCACTACCACTACAAGAGCTTGGCGCGGCGGGACCTGCTGGCGCTCTACCGCATGGCCCGGGTCTGCCTGGTCACCTCGATCAAGGACGGCATGAATCTGGTGGCCAAGGAGTTCTGCGCGGCCCAAGTGGACGGCGGCGGCGTCCTCATCCTCTCCGAGTTCGCCGGCGCCGCGGCGCAGCTCCAGACCGGGGCTCTGCTGGTCAACCCGCACGACATCGAGGGGACGGCCGACGCCCTGAAGGCCGCCTTCGAGATGGACGAAGAGGAGCGCCGGCGCCGCATGGAGGAGCTGCGGACGATCGTGCGCGAGCAGGACATCTTCTGGTGGGTGGACTACTATCTCCAGGCCGCCCTGGGCACCGTGCCCCACGATTTCCGCGCCCTGAAGGAGTATTTCCCCCCGATGGGATTCGAAGAGTATCTTTGAGGAAGTACCTCTGAGCCTCCGCCCCATGCGCCCTTCCGCCCTCGAACGCTGGGACGAGATCGAAGCCCGCCTGGACGGCCGCCGTCCCGCCCTCTTTCTCGACTACGACGGCACCCTCTCGCCGCTGGCGCCCCGCCCGGAGCTCGCCATCCTGCCGGAGGCGACCCGGGAGCTGCTGCGCCGCCTCTCCGGCCGCTTCCCCGTGGTCATCATCTCCGGCCGCGGCCGCGAGGACGTGGCCTCCCTAGTGGCCCTGAGCGATCTCGCCTACGCCGGCAGCCACGGCTTCGACATCGCCGGCCCGCCGGCCGTCGACGGAGGCGCGCCACTGCGGCTCGAGGTCGGCGAAGGGATCCCCGAAAAGATCGAGCAGGCCGCCGAGCGGCTCCGGCGCGACCTCGCGGATGTCGAGGGAGTGCTCATCGAACCCAAGCGCTTCGCCATCTCCATCCACTTCCGCCTGGCGGACGAGCGCGACCTGCCGCGCATCGAGCGCGCGGTCGACGCCGCCGTGGCCGCCGTGCCCGGCCTGCGCAAGGGGCACGGCAAAAAGCTCTTCGAGCTGCGCCCCGACCTCGACTGGGACAAGGGGCGCGCCCTCCTCTGGCTCCTCGACGCCCTCGGCCTCGACCGTCCTGACGTCCTCCCCTTCTACATCGGGGACGACATCACGGACGAGGACGCCTTCCGGGCCGTCGCCGGAAGGGGGATCGGCATCCTGGTCGCCGGCGAGCCGCGCGAGACCGCGGCCGAGTATCAGCTTCGGGATACGGAGGAGGTGGTGCGGTTGCTGGAGCGGGTGGCGGAGAGCGCCTCCTGACCCGGGTTGCCGATTGATGCGATATGCCCTTCGAATCCTCACCCTCGGTCCCTCTCCA
>JBDSHF010000420.1:0-17938 GCA_039918595.1 Thermoanaerobaculia bacterium | reverse complement strand
TCGCGGTGCGAAGGTGGGATGCGAGGATGCTTTGAATGGCCGCGGAGTGCTTCTTCAGATAGGCCGCGTAAGAGCTCGCGGTGATCCTCTCCCGGCGGATCATCGTCAGCGCATCTTTCGCCTCTTGCCCCGCAGCCGCGTTTTTTTGAAGGATCGAAAGGCGTGCGCACACATCGGCGAACGCGAGCATGTCGCGTTTCGCCACCACCTCGATCGGCGCCTGAGCAAACTGAATCGTGAAGCCATTGCTCGGACCGCCGGCCTCGGTTCTCGCCGGTGCGGTGTCGAAGAAATCGACCATCACCGGCTTCTCCGACCGCGGCCGCACGCTGAGCTTCAGCCAGCGCCGATGCCGGGACCCCGATCCAGGCGTAGTAGATCGCGCCGCTCTGCCCAACGGCGAGCGAGGGATCGCCGTCGCAGACCGCGGCCGGGCCGCGGTTTGGGTGGCACTTCGTCGGGTGTACCCTTATGGTTACTCTTGCCTCTTCGCCATGTGGATGCTCCCTCCTGATGCCGACCGCCTGCCGGGAACGGGCGAAGGCCCGGAAGATCTATGGCGCCGGTCGGTGCCGCTCGTGGCGACGACGGCTGAAGCCTACCTTGAGCGGCGCAGGGTGCCTCTCGAGATCGCCGCGGCCGCGGGGGTCCGGTTCACGGGCGATCTGAACGGCAGGCCCGCGGTGCTGGCGCGGCTCGCCGGACCCGAAGGCGAGCCGCGGGCGGTTCACGGCCGGCATCTGCACGACCGGCGCGGCGAGGGGAAGATGTTCACGGTCGGCCGGTCCGGCGGGGTATTCTCAGTGAACGATGGTCTGCGCGCGGACCCGCTGATCCTCGTCGAGGGCCTCTTCGATGCCCTGTCGCTCGCCGCCGCCGGCCTGCCCTGCGTGGCGACGATCGGCCGCTGGGTGGACTGGCTGCCCGAGCTCGCCCGGGGCCGTGAGGTCTGGCTGGCTTTCGACGGCAACCGCCCCGGCGAGCGTTCCGTCCGGGGCTTCGCGGCGAGCCTCGGAGGCAGCCGCTGCCGCCGCCTGCGCCCTCCCGGCCGACAGGGCGACTGGAATGCCGCGGCGCGGAAGATCGGTGCCGCCGGCCTGGAGCGATGGCTGCGGAGAAACGCGGCGACAGCCTTGGAGGAGATCGTCTGATGGAGATCTACGTCAGCACCGACGTCGAGACCGACGGCCCCATCCCGGGTCCCTATTCGATGCTCAGCTTCGGCTCCGCGGCCTACCGTGCCGACAAGACGCTGGTCGGCACCTTCACCGCCAATCTGGAGACGCTGGAGGGCGCCTCGTCCCACCCCGAAACGATGGCCTGGTGGGGCAGCCACCCCGAAGCGTGGCACGCCTGCCGGCAGGACCTCCGGCCACCCGGAGAGGCGATGGCCGGTTACGTCGCCTGGCTCGAGGCCCTGCCGGGCAAGCCGGTCTTCGTCGGCTATCCGGCGGGGTTCGACTTCCTGTTCGTCTACTGGTACCTGATCCGCTTCGCCGGCCGCAGCCCCTTCTCCTTCTCGGCCGTCGACATCAAGACTTTCGCCATGGCCGTTCTCGGCACCGACTACCGCGCAACGACGAAGAAGACGATGCCCCGGCGCTGGTTCGGCCCGGCGCGGCACCGCCACGTGGCGCTGGACGACGCCCTCGAGCAGGGGGACCTCTTCTGCAACCTGCTGGCGGAAGCCCGGCAACGGTCGGGGCCACGCGCCTTGGGTGGCACGTAGCCTAGTACCTCCACAATGCCTACGGCAGGATCGTGGTGCCGCAGAGGTGCCAGCGGTTCAACGAATCGATGTAGACGTACCAGACAGTCCTGTGGTTGTCGAGGTCGCAGCACGCGTGACTGTACCGCCAGGAGGGATCGGCGTACGGATGCTTGGGCAGGTTGGAATAACAGGTTACCAGGCCGTAGCAGGTGGTTGGAACGGCGGTCGCGGGACGGACAGACAGAGCACTGAAGGCGATCAGTAGGACGGGAAGCAGGCGCAGAAGTCGGGTCATCGAGTTCTCCAGTCGAGTGAGTTTCATCAAGATTGGTGCTCGGGCGAGTCAAAAGTGAGCCACGGAAAGGCTGGTGGCA
Source organism: Thermoanaerobaculia bacterium (assembly GCA_039918595.1). Lineage (GTDB taxonomy): Bacteria > Acidobacteriota > Thermoanaerobaculia > Multivoradales > UBA5704 > DATARR01. Next base: position 15,853 of record JBDSHF010000420.1, on the reverse strand, counting down.
GCGTCGAGACGACGCCGGCATCCGTGGCCGTCGCCGCCGCAAGGCCCGGAAAGCTTCCGCGCCTGCCGCCAGACTCTCCGCGGCCGGCCTTGAACCCGTCGAGCCCGCACTGGAACCGTTCGCGGAGATCCCGGTCGGTCTCCAAGCCCCCGCCGCAGGTGCGCAGCACGCGCTGGAGCCGCTCCGGGATGTCGTGAAACCCGGCCGGCCTTGCACGAAACGTTTTTTGCGATGCGGGCCCGAAAGGGGGGAGAGCCGTCGGAATAGGGCAGCCGCCGGAGCGAATAGGGGAGACGTCCGGAAACTTGGGGGAACCGACTTTCGGAATTGGGGAACCGCCACCGCGAGTTGGGGAAGCGGCCTCGCCAATAGGGGAGGCGCCCAGAGCCTCGGGGGAAAGGAGTGCCCGAATTGGGGAGGCGTCTCCGTGCCGCGGGGAACCGTCGCGCGACTCCGGGGAGACCGCGAAACGAAAAGGGCGACCGTCTCCGAGCTGAGGGGAACCGTTCCAGAAAACCAGGAGAACAGCTCCCAGAGGCCCTGACCTGTCCTTCAAACCGCCCCGGTGAAAAGGTTCCGCGGCCCTGAACGGACAAGCTACACGAGAACGACGAAAATAGCATCTCCCTCTTCAGCCCCGTTAGACTCTGGCATGGACATTCAAGCCTACCTCGACCGGATCGGCTACCGTGGTCCGCTGACCGTCACGGCCGAGACCTTGCGGGCGCTACAGGTGGCCCACCTCCAGAGAGTCCCCTTTGAGAACCTCAGCATCCACGCCCGGGAGCCGATCGTCCTCGATGACGACTCCCTGTTCGACAAGGTGGTGGTACGGCGGCGCGGCGGCTTCTGCTACGAGCTCAACGGGCTGTTCGCGGCCCTGCTGCGCGCCTTGGGATTTCAGGTCGCCATGCTCTCGGCCGGCGTGGCGAGGGCGGACGGCACCTTCGGCCCGGAGTTCGATCACATGGCGCTTCTGATCACTCTCGAGGAGCGCTGGCTCGCCGACGTCGGCTTTGGGGATTCGTTCCGCGATCCGCTACGGCTGGACGAAAGGGGAGAGCAGCCGGAGGGCCTGCGAGCGTTCCGGATCGACGAGGGTGGTGACCTTCTCCTCCTGTTGATGCGGGACGGCGCCGAAGAGCCCTGGCAGCCACAGTACCGCTTCGCTCTGCAACCGTACGAGTATGCGGACTACGCCGGGATGTGCCGCTACCACCAGACCTCGCCGGAGTCGCACTTTACCCAGCGGACGCTCTGCTCCCTGGCCACGCCGGAAGGGCGCATCACCCTGAGCGGAATGAGACTGATCACCACCCGCGGCAACGAGCGGCAGGAGAGGACCCTGGAGAGCGAAGAGGAGCGCGCGGCTGTTCTCCGCGAGTCGTTCGGCGTTGTGGTGTGATCGTCACCGGCGCCTCTTCCCCCATCCATACCTCAGTCGCTCTCGCGCATCTGCTCACGGAAGACCGTTGTCCCCCTGCCTCCCTCTGGGAGGAGCAGCGCATCTTCCGTCGGCTTTTTCAGTATGAGGTTTGGGTTCGGACCCGCTCGGATACGGTAAACTCCCGCTGCCCATGCCGGTCGAACGCAAACCCCTCTTTCGCGCCGAAATTCTCGCCCCCCGGGCGGCGGCGCTGCCGATCGGGCCCGAGGTCGAGCCGGCGCGAGAGATCTTGCGGAAATGGGCCCGCCTGCTGGAGTCCACGAGGGCGGAAGAGCTGACCGAGTCCGAGCTCCTCCCAGACTATTTGACCGACCTCTTTTATCGAGTCCTGGGCTACCGTGGCCCGACCGCGGCCGGCGAGCGCTATACCTTCTCGCGGGAGAAGCGCGTGGAAGTGGACGGCGAGTTCGCGGACGCCGTGATCGGAGAGCTCGGCGGCGACCGGGACCGGCCCCTGCTCGCCCTGGAGGGTAAAGGACCGCGCGATCCCCTCGACCGCCCCTTCGCGGGCCGGCGGATGTCGGCGGTCGACCAGGCCTACCGCTACGCCATCAACCTCCCTTGCGACTGGATCCTGGTCACCAACCTCCGCGAGATCCGGCTCTACCACAAGAACCGTGACCAGCGGACCTTCGAACGGTTCGAGATCCAGGCTCTGGCCGAGCAGGAGGCGGCGTTCCGGCAACTCGTCTTCCTCCTCGCCGCCGAACGGGTCGTCCCCGCGGCGGGACCGGGGCACCTGGATGAGCTTCTGAAGGCCTCGGAGCAAGCCGGTCTGGAGCTGACCCGGCGGTACTACGCGGAGTACTCCCGAATCCGGCGTGACATCCTCGGCCGGCTCCGCGACGCCAACCCGTCCGTGATCCCCGAAATCCTCCTCTTCTATACCCAGAAGCTCCTCGACCGGGTGCTCTTCATCGCCTTCGCCGAGGATCGCGGCCTGCTGCCCTCCGAGACGCTCCTCAAGGCCTATAAGCACCATAATCCTTACAATCCCACTTCAAAGTGGGAGACCTTTCAAGGCCTCTTCCGGGCGATCGATCAAGGGAACGGTGATCTCAACATCCCCGGCTATAACGGAGGATTGTTCGCCAGGGACCCGGGACTCGATCGCATCGCCGTGCCCGACGAGGTGTGCGCCGAGCTCAAACGGCTCGGCGACTACGACTATCACTCTCCGACTGCGACGAATGTGGCCAGCGCTGGAATCCGTCTCGTCGACGTCGAGATCCTCGGCCACATCTTCGAACAATCGATCACCGATCTGGAGCGTATGGAGCAGGAGCTGGCCGCGGGCACTTTCGAGCTCGGCCGCGTGGAGCGGCGCCATCGCGAGGGAGCGTTCTATACGCCGCGGGTGATCACACGCTTCATCGTCGCCCGCGCCCTGAATCCGGTCCTCGCCGGCCGCTTCGAGGACCTTCGAGGTCAGCAGCATGCGCGTGCGGCGAAAAACAGTGCCGGCGTTCTGGACGACCCCAAAGTCTACGACGTGGGAAGCCTCAAGAAGCCGCAACGCGAGGCGCTGATCCTCTTCTGGGCTTCCTGGCTCGGAGCGCTCGAGAAGGTGCGGGTCCTCGACCCTGCCTGCGGCAGCGGAGCGTTTCTCATCGAGGCCTTCGATCAGCTCCACGTGCAGTACCAGGAAGCGGCGGACCACCTCTACGAGCTGCGGGGCTTTCGAACGCTTTTCGATCCCGATCAGACCATCCTGGAGAAGAACCTCTACGGCGTCGACCTCAACGAGGAGGCGATCCAGATCTGCAGGCTTTCGATCTGGATCAAGACCGCCCAGCGCGGCAAGAAGCTCACTGATCTCGATCGCACCCTCCGCGCCGGCAACAGCCTCGTCGACGATCCGGAGTTGGACCCCCGGCACGCTCTCGACTGGCAGGCCGCGTTCCCCGAGGCTTTCGCGGACGGCGGCTTCGATGTCGTGGTGGGAAACCCTCCCTACGTCCGCCAGGAGCTGCTGAGCAGCCTGAAACCATACTTGGAGCGCCGCTTCAAGGCCTATCACGGGATGGCGGACCTCTACGTCTACTTCTTCGAGCGCGGGCTGGGGCTCCTCAAGCCGGGCGGCCGCCTCTCCTTCGTCGTCACCAACAAGTGGCTCCGGGCGGGGTACGCCGAGCCGCTTCGCCGTCTGCTGTCGAGCGAGTCCTGGCTGGAGACCCTGGTGGACCTCGGCCATGCCAAGAAGATCTTCGAGGACGCCGACGTCTTCCCCTCGATCGTGGTCTTGGCGAAGCCGCAGCCGGACGTGGCCGCACCCATCCCCCGAGCGGCGGTGATCTCCCGCGACGATATTCGATTGGACGACTTGGACCAACAGGTGATGGATGCGGAGTTCGATCTTTCTGAAGCGCTTGGCTCGGCACCATGGACGCCGGAGCCAGAGGCGGTCCAGGCGTTGATGACGAAGATCCGTACGCAAGGGATACCGCTGGTGGAGTACGCGGGAGTGAAGCCCTACTATGGTATCAAGACCGGACTGAACGAAGCCTTCCTCGTAGATACCGCCACGCGGAACCGGTTGGTGGCGGAGGACACTGCGTCGGCCGAGATTCTAAAGCCTTATCTTCGTGGGCAAGATGTCCGGCGATGGCAAGCGGAGTGGGACGGACAGTGGATGATCTTTGCTCGGCGTGGCATTGAGATCGAACGATATCCGGCTATTCTCCGACACCTCGAACAGTACAGAGAGGGCCTCGAACCCAAGCCGCCGGAGTGGTCGGGAGATCGTTGGCCGGGAAGAAAGGGGGGAAACTACGCCTGGTATGAAATCCAGGATTCGGTTGATTATTGGCCGATGTTCGAGAAGCCAAAAATTGTTTACCAGGATATTGCCTGGGAATCTGAGTTTGCCCTCGACGAAGGCGGGCTATACTGCAACAACACGACGTATTTTATCCCCGTCGGGACTCCATGGATTCTGGCTGTTCTGAATTCACCAGTTCTCTGGTGGTACTTGTGGAGAACAGCTACTCATGCCAAAGACGAGGCATTACGTTTCTTCTCTCCCGTTGCCGAGGCGCTTCCTATTGCCAGTCCTCATGGCTCCCACGAGGGTCTGGCCGAATCCATGACACGAGGTCTAATTTCAGAAGCCGCCGAGCGGACTGGAGTCTACTCTGTGCTGATCGACTGGCTCAAGGTCGAGCACGAAGTAATTAGACCCACACTGCGAATATCGGATTTCCCTATCCTTTCCCAGGAGGATTTCATTGAGGCGGTCCGCCACGCGCGGGGGAAGAAAAAGCCACTCTCAGCGGCGGCCCTGAGGAGCCTGCGGGAGGAGCACGCTCGAACCATCGCGCCTCTCGCGGAGCGTCTTCGCGAAGCTGGTCAGATCGAGATGGAGTTGTCAGACCTGGTGTGCCAGGCTTACAACCTGACGGCGGACGAGATCGCTCTCATGTGGCAGACGGCGCCCCCGCGGATGCCGATTCCCGCCCCGGAGTGCGCTCGCATCTAGATCCTTTGGCGCCACGACCTCTGGCGTTGGCTCACCCGCCGGCGAAAGCCAGCCCGGCCAGCCTGATCAGCGGGTCGTCCTGGAGCTGCCAGAGGGCGACCGCGTCGTTGGCCTGGCGGTACTGGCCGCCGAAGTGCAGGCCGATCACCTGGTGGCTCTCCAGGTCGACGACGCAGGAGCCGCTGTTGCCGCCGAGGGTCGAGCAGTCGTGGGTGAGCTTGCGCTCGCCGGCATCGTGGCGCATCACGGTGCCGGGCTGCAGGCGCTTGACGTTGTAGATGTTCCCGAACAGGCGCTGCATCGGCTCGGGGTCGTTGCGCCGGCCATCCCAGGCGGGATAGCCCACGACGTAGACGGTCCGCCCGGTGACCGGCCCGAGGCTCTCCGGGGTGGCGGCCAGCGGCAGCGGCGCGGGGCTGGCCAGGGTGGCGTCGCCACCCCCTTGGCGCGCGACCCGGAAGAGCGCCATGTCATAGCGGCCGTGCATGCCGATCAGCCTCTCGATGGCGAACTCGGCCGACCGGGCGGCGCCCAGATCCTCCTTGTAGTCCACCCGCGCCTTCATGCCGCGCGCGATCCCCCAGCGGCCGTTGCTCCGCGGCTCGGTGAACTCCAGGGCCACGTGACGGTTGGTGATCAGGATGTCCGGCGCCACCAGGAAGCCGGTGCCGATCCATTGCAGGCTCGGATGGCCGTCCACTTCGACGCGGCCGACGCTCAGGAAGGTGTTCTCGATCGCCGCGCGCTTCGTCTCCAGCACCTTCCAGTCCTCGGGCGGCGGCAGGAACCTGCCGTCCTGGATCAGCAGGGCGGGGCGGCCGAAGAGGAGGACGATGGCCTCGAGGCCGATCTGCTCGGACGGCGCGAGCGGCGTCTCCGGTCCTCCCCGGAGGATCTTCTGGATCGCGCGGTGGCCGGCGGCCACGGTGGCCTCGCGCTGGGCCTGGAGGGCCCCTTCCACCCTCTCGTTCCGCGGCAGCCGCTCCATACCCGGCGGGGTGGTACCTGGCGGGGTAATACGTGGCGGGGTAGTACCTGGCAGGGTAATTCCCGGCACGGCTCTGGCGGAGGCGGCGACCGATTCGAGCCCCGCCGCCCGGACCGCCGGACCGGCGGCGGCGCCGGTGCCGGCCAGGGCGGTGGCCAGGACCTCCCGCGGGTCGGTGGTGCGCAGGGTCTCGTGGACCTTCTCGAGCGGCGGCAGCTTGGCGATCAGGTCGGCGTTGTTCATGGCGCCTCCTCCTTGGGGATCGGTGAGGCCCAGGCGCTCCAGGACGACGCGGGGAGCAGGCCGGCCAGGGCCTCGGCGAGAACGGGCGGATGGGGGCCCTCCGTGCCGGCGGCCAGGGCGCGCAGACCCTCCGCGAACACCGGGATGCCGCACGCCGCCGCCTTCTCGAACCCTGCGCTCTCGCCCACGGGATCGCAGAGGCCGGCGAGGATCCAGGCGTCCGGCAGCTCCGGGAAGAGGTGGAGCAGGCGGGCCAGGGGGCCCTTCTTGCCGCCCACGAAGCGCTCCGGCTCGCCGGCGCGCACCAGGGAGTAGCCGGCGACGCAGGCGAGGAGCGGATCGATCCACTCCCCGGCCAGGAGCGCTTCGAGGTCGCGGCCCCTCAGCGGTTTTTTCTCGTGCGCCGCCCAGGCGCGGAGCGCGAGGTCGACGATGCGGATGTTCTCCGGCTTGCCGGCGAGGAGATCGCGGTCCAGCCGGGGCCCGCCCGGCAGCGGCACGAGGAGCTGCTGCACGTCGACGCTGCCGTCCGGTTCCAGGGAGACCGCCAGCACGGCGATCCGCCCCGGCAGCGGGGCGACCGCGTAGCGGGTGGCGCCGAAGCCGGGGAGCCGTAGCTCCAGCACCCGCGAGCCTGGCCGGCCGGCGGCGGTCTGCCAGGCCGCCGCCGCGGGCAGGCCGGGGAGGACCGTGAAGGCGTCCGCGGCCTCCTCGCCCACCAGCGCCGCGCGGCAGCCGGCGAGAAACTCCGCGATCTCCGTGGGAGTCCGGTCCCCTCCGGCGACGCCGGCCAGCACGGTCACTCCCCCCTCTCCCTCTCTCACGGCGAGCGGGGGCACGCCGAGGGACCGCAGCTTGTTGAAGTTGGGGCCGGGCTGGTGGGCGGCGTAGGCCGCGTAGACCAGTAGACTGCTGAAGCGCAGGCCGGTCACCGGGTCCAGGATCTCGGAGGGGGAGAGATACGCCAGTTTTCCGGCTTCGGTGTCCGTCCCGATTCCCCGCCCCTGGAGGAGATGCACCTGGAAGTCGCCGAGCTGCGGCGGCACGCTCAGCGAGACCTCGGTGGGAGCGCCGGGCCGCACCTCGACCGTCTTTTCGACCGGATGCCCTCCCGGCATCCAGCAGCGCAGCCGGTAGATGCCGGGGTTGAGGTCGAGCGGCGTGCCGAGGCTCAGCCGCTCCGCCACTTCGCGCTTCCGCGAGTCGAGGAGCTTGATCCGCAGGTAGGGGTCCCGGCAGTGGACGGTGAGGGTGCCGGCGGCCGGGGCGGGAGCCGGGGCCGCGGTGGCCTCCGCCTCCCAAGCCGCCAACGGACTATTGGGGTCAGGGAAGGGAGAGACTTCGTAAGCCGTCGCCATGTCGTCTCCCCATCCTCTCCTCCTTGGGGCGCTCTCGTCATCCATGCCCATCCTGCGCCACGAGGGCCCTTCCGCTATCTCCATCGCGGACGGCCTGGCCGGTCGAGGCGCGCGCGGAGGCTCCAACGCGGGCGGCGGCGGCGGTGGGGGAGGAGGCTCCATCTCGGGCGACAGCTCCAGCTCCACGAGCGGATCGTCATCCACCGTCCAGGGCTTCGAGATCAGGGAGAAGCGGTCGGCGCGGGCGCGGAACGAGTAATCCGCGGGGCGGAGCTGGAACTCGACCGGCAGCGCGAACGGCGGTGGCGGGCTCGCGGTCACCTCGATCTCGTCGCCGAGGCCGCTCGAGTACTCCATCACCGAGATCGTGCAACTGGCATGGGCGAGGGCGGGCTCGACGAAGACCGAGACGCTGGCCCGCGGCACGGTGTCGCGGGTGAAGCTCGCGAGCACCGGATCGCCCCCCTGCGGCGAGGGCACGTACTCCGGCGTCTGCACGAAACGGGCGGCTTCGCGCAGGAAGGCCTTGCGGATGCGCGCCGTGACCTCGCTCCGCACCCACTCGGCGAGGCGGTCCAAGCGCACCTCGTAGCGGCCGCGGCGTTCCTCGACCGGCCGGTAGCTCTCCCCCTTCAGGCCGCTCAGGAGGGCCGCCGTCCAGACCCCCACGCCGAGATCGAGGGCGCGCTGGCCCGGCGCCACGCTGTAGAGCACGTACTGCCGCGCCGTGCCCTCGGTGGGCCGGTAGGCGCCCACCGGGCTGACCAGCGGCGGCTCGTAATCCTCCACGGCGAAGTCGCGGCAGGCGTCGAGGAAGAAGAGCTGCTCCTTGAACGGCGCCTCGGCCACCGCCGGCATCACCTGCGAGAAGCCGATCAGGAGCTGGCCGTGCCGCCGCGGGTTCACGAAGTCGACCGGCACCAGGATCGGCTCCGTCTTCCGGCTGGCCAGCGCGGCGCCGTGCCCGGCGAAGTAGACGTAGAGGCGGTCCCCTCCCTGGTCGGCCGGCAGCTCCGCCAGGTCGGCGAGGGCGTCGGCGATCGCCTGCTGGGTGGCCGCGACCGGAGCGGGCGCGCCCGCCGGCACGGGGGGAGGCGGCTCGCCGGGGGCCGGCGAAAGGAGCAGGCGCAGGTCGGCGGGCGCCACGCCGCCGGCCGTGACCGCCCACTCGGTGAAGGCGAGGGCGTCGCGCACCGCGCCGCCGAGGCGCCAGGCCTCGCTGGCGTAGCCGTCGATGCCGATGATCAGGGCGCGTCGTGCCAAGGGAATCCTCCCGAAGAATCATTCGCCATAGAAGCGCACTCCCGCCTCGCGCAGAAGCGGGTCTCCCACCAAGCCCCAGAGGGCGACGGCGAGATTAGCCCGGTGGGGATAGCCGGCGTAGTGCAGGCCCACCACCTGGTTGGTCGCGAGGTCGACGAGGCAGGAGCCGGAGTTGCCGCCCAGCGTGGAGCAGTCGTGGAGCACCGCGCCGCGGTCCGTCAGCACCTGCATCACCTGCCCCGGCTGCAGCCGCTTGACGTTGTAGATCGCCTTGAACAGCAGGTTCTTGCTCAACGGGTACTGGGGATCGTCGGCCGGATAGCCCACGGCATAGACCTTCCGCCCCTCCACCATCGATTCGCCGCCGGCGGCGAGCACCAGGGGGACCGGCAGCAGGCGCGGCTCCGGTCCGCGGCTCGCTCCGGCGACCGGCACCAGGGCGAGATCGGCCTCGGGGTGGACGAGGATCTCCGCGCCGGCCGGCACGTCGAAGGCACGGTCCCGCCGGTAGCCGGGCGCGCCTTCCTCCTCCTCGGCGAAATCGACGCGCGCCGCGATCCCGCCGAGCAGCCGCCAGCGGGTCTCGCCTTCCGCCGGGCTCACCGGCTCGGCGAAGTGTTTCACCACGTGCCGGTTGGTCATCACCAGCCCCGGGGCGGCCACCCAGCCGGTCCCGATCAGGGGCGTGCGGAGGTCCCCGTCATCCATCGCGAACCGGCCGACCGCGGGGAGGGTCTTGCGCTGGATGCGGGCGCGGTAGTGCTCGAGGTCGGCCTGCCAGGGGGACTGCGCTTCCACGAACTCGTCGTCCTGGATGAGGAGGACCGGCCGCACCACGAAGGCGGACAGGACGGCCGCGCCGATCTCCTCCTCCGGCGTGGGCGGTACGTCCGAGCCGCGCCCCTGGCGCAGCGCGTCGATCGCCAGCCGGGCGAAGCCCAGGAGCTCCTCGCGTGCCCGCGCCAACTCCGGCGTGGACACCTTCTGGTTTCCGAACAGGCCGAGGTCGCCGACCAGGGCGCGCACCTTGGCCGGCGGCGGCAGGACCGCGTTGGGATCGCGGTCCAGACGGTCGAGGAGCTCGCCGGGGATCTCCCTGGCGAGCTCGCCGAGCAGGCTGCGCGGCGCGGACGGCTCCATCGGGTCCATCCCGGCCTACCCCTCGTGCGGCTGCGGGATCTCCAGGTGGTAGCCCGGATCGGTCGGCGGCAGCAGGAACTTGGCGACCCGCCCCTCGGCGCGCACCCTGGCCTCGAAGACCGGACGGTTGGCGATCGAGCCGGGTGCCACGTCGAAGACGTTGAGGATCTTGGGATCGGAGGCGTGGCGCGACACGGTGGTCGGGCCGAGGCGGACGATCTCGGCGGTCATCAGCGCCTGGATCGCCGCGGCGCCCTTGCCCGCCAGCTTGCCCTGGCGGTAGACCTCGATCACTCTCCGCCCCGGCTCCCTGTAAAGCCGCCGCTGCGCCTCGATCCCCTCCCGTTCGAGATTGGCGAACATCACCCGCGCCTGATCCGCGGGGCTCCGCGAGGTGCTGGAGATGACCGCCCGCGACAGGCCGGCCGCGCGCAGGATGTCGATGAGCACGCCGCGCGAGAAGTCGGTGAGCGCCGCCGGCAGGGCGTTCGGCCCGAAAGTGATCGCCACCGCCTCCACCGCTTCCAGCCCGGCGCTTTCCTGGCCCGGCTCGCCGGCCTGCGCGCCGATCCCCTCCGCCGCCTCAGTGGCCCGCTCGATGGCGTCGAGCACGATGAACGGCACGCCCTCGCCCTGGTCGACGCTTTCCTCCTTGACCCCTTCTTCCTCGACGCTTTCCTCCTCGACGCCTTCCTCCTCGTCGCCGAGAATGATGTCCGAGGGCCCCGCCGGACCTGCCGGGATTGCCGGTGCCGGCGCCGCCGGGGTGCGCGTGGGCACGGCGGTCTCCGGCGTCAACGAGCCGGCCTGCTTGAACGGCAGCGGGAGGTCGTCGCGGCCGAGGATCCGGCGCAGCACGCTGTCCAGGGTGGCGGCGTCGTCGTTGAAGCCGCTGTGCGAAGTGCTCTCGCTGCGGCTGCGCGGCGGCGCCGCGGCGGTCGTCTTCGACCAGACCACCTCGCCGATCGGCGTCCCGCCGGCCCCGCCCAGACCGAACATCCGCTTGAGGTCGTCGTTGCCGCGCAGGCTGATCTCCAGGCCGAGGATGGGGCTCGCACGCTCCTCCTCGAGAGCGAAGTGGATCAGGTAGAGAAGCGACTTGCGGTAGACGAAGGCGCAGTTGTCATCCTGCTCGCGGTCCTTGTTCATCGTGAAGATGGCGGTCCGCTCCACTCCCTTGCCCGGGCCGAGCCGCGGCGCCAGGCGCTCCAGGAAGAGATCGGCGCGCACCGCGGGCGCGAGCAGGTGGAGGGCCTTGAACGGCGGCACGCCCTGGTCGAGGGCCGCCGGCAGGAAGCTGGCGTGGAAGATGGCGCCCGCGCTGTGCGCGCCCGCGTGCAGCTCGACCGCGCCGGGATGGCGCCGGCAGAAGTCCGCCAGGCGCTGGGCCGCGTAGAGCGCCCCGCCCGACGGCGCGACGGCCGCGTGGGCGTTCTGCTTCATCACTCCCCAAATGGCAGGACCGCCGGCCCGGCGGGCGATCTCTTCCAGGCGCTTGTCCGTGAAGTCGAACACCCCCTCCTCGCCGCCGCCATGCCCGCCCAGGAGCTGCCCCACCGACTGCAAGAAGCCGGTCTCCCAAACGAAGTAGAGGGGATAGACGCCGTTTTTCCGCCACCAGAGGATCTTGTCGTAGGCGCCGAGCAGGCCGTTCCGCTCGCTGACCAGGCCGCCGTGCGCCCAGATCACGACGCGCAGCGGATCGCCCGGACCATGCCCCGCCACCGCGCGCTCCAGATGCTCGCCGAAGAGGGCGTCGACGTCGTCCTGGCTGGTGTCGAACAGACCGCCGCTGCTGAACTGTCCCCGGGTGAGGTTGATGACGTGCGGGCGGAGCGTCTCCTTCATCTCCGCGGTGATCTTTTGCGGGAGGATCCCTTCCTCGCCCACGGACTCCAGGCCCGTCCGCCCCGCCGCTGGGGCCACGGGCGCCCGTCCCACCACGGTGCCGGAGCCGCGCATCAGCTCCATCACCAGGGCGTCCGCCGCGTCGTCGTCCCCCTCTCCTGCCGCGCTCGCGGCGCCGTCGAGGTGGTCCTGGACGAGGGCGGCGGCGCTCTGGGCCGCCTCGCGCTGGGCGCCGTCGAGGAGCAGGATCACGAACGAGGTGTCGGGAGACGAATCCGCGCCGCGCGGCCCCGCCGGCAGGTTCCAGTCGCGGCCGAGCCAGAGGCCGCCCTCGGGGTCCACGGCGAGATGCCAGGTCACGTCCGGCTCGCCGCGGCCGGTGTCGCGCTTCCAGAGCGCCGCGAGCGAGACCGGCTCCGGGAAGCCGCGGTCCGGACTTTCGCTCGGGAGCAGGAGAACGGAATCGACGGGGCGGGCGAAGGGATATCGCGCCACCAGGGCAGTGAGCTGATCCTGGGAGACTTTGCGGAACGGCAGTGGCATGCGCTCTCCTCGGCTTGGCGTGGGTTATGAAGAATCCTATCAAGAACGGAGGCGTTGAGGACAGCACCAGGACTTCATCTTCCGTCCGCTGGACATGGACGGATCGATGCCGGGGATTCCTGGGGGTTTCCCTGAAACTCGGGATGCGACAGAATCGCGCCGGACAACTTCAGCCATGGACAAGCCTTGAGCACTCCGAAGCAGGGAGCGGCGGCTCCGGTGCCCGTCGACCTCGTGACCTACTACACCGAGGCGGGCATGGACTACCGTGCCTGGAGCCGCAACTTCAACATGCACTTCGGCTTCTATCGCTGGGGCATGAATCCGCTGGGGCTCGAGAGCATGCTGGAGGAGATGAGCCGACAGGTCTTCCGCCGGCTCGCTCTCGGCGACGGCATGAAGGTCCTGGACCTCGGCTGTGGATTGGGAGCGCCGGCGCGGGCGCTGATCCGGCAACACGCCGTCGTGGCGACGGCCGTGACCAAGGTGGAATGGCAGATCGCGATGGCGCGCAAGCTGAGCGAGGGGATCCCGGCGCTCGGCACCGTCGATTGGACGCTCGGCGACTTCACGGCCCTCGACCTGCCCGGCGGAGCGTTCCAGGCGGCCTTTTCCATCGAGGCCTGCTGCCACGCGGCAGGCGATGACAAGGAGCCGTTCGTGCGCGAGTGCTCGCGGCTGCTCGCGCCCGGGGCGAAGCTGGTGATCGCCGACGGCTTCATGAAGCGGAGCGCCGGCTTGCCGCGCTGGTACGCCGCGCTGCTCGGCTACATGACCCGGAACTGGGCGGTGGAGCGCTTCGCCGATCTTCCCGCCTTTCTCGCCTGCCTGGAGCGTCACGGCTTCACCGTGCTCGCCGCCGAGGACATCTCCTGGCGCATCGCGCCGAGCGTCCTCCACGTGCCGCGAGTGACGCTGAAGTTCCTCGCCGGCGAGCTGCTCCTGCGCCGCAAGAAGCTCAACAGCGTGCGCTGGGGGCACCTCATTGCTTGCCTGCTGTCACCCTTCATCGGCCTGGGCCGCCGCTACTTCGGCTACTACCTGGTCACGGCGCGGAAACGCTGAGGGGAGCGGAAGGCCGGCGGCCGGGGAGGCCCGCCGGCCGGGAGCGACAGGGGTCAGTGGCCCCTCATGATCTCCTTGCCCTTCGCGTCGAGGAACCGGTAGGTCAGGCCGAAGCGGGCGCTGACCTCCTTGTCCACCTGGCCGCGAAACTGGGGTTTGCTGGCCCAGACGGCGCCGAGGACGAGCGACATGTCGTTCGTCACCTTCTGGGTGAACGACAGGCTCGCGAGCCCGCGGTCCTGGTGCAGAGGGTCGTCGCTCCAGTCCTCCCAACTCGTCGTGAGATCGAAGCGCGAGGTGAATTCGCCGTTCACGTCGACCCGGAGATTCCGCCCGAAAGTGGCCACGGCCGTCCGGCGATCCTTGCCGGGCCGGTCCAAGCTCACGCCGTCGACGGTGGGGCGGTAATCCTGTCGCTGGGTCCAGTCCAGGGAGAACGTAAGCCGGTTCTGGGCCTTGGCCAGTTGGGCGCGGCGGCCGGTGAGGTAGGAGGTGTAGCAGGTCGTGATCGCTTCGGGCTTGCAGGCCGCGAGGGCCCTGCGCAGACCGTTCATGTTGACGAAGCCCTGCTCGTAGGAGACCTTGAGCGTCGTCTCCTCGGGTCCCACGAACTCGTCACGGACGGTCCGCATGGCTTTGACGACCAGTTGCGGCTGGTTGGCGACGAGGTCGGCGATTTTGAAGAAGCTCGCGCTGTTGAGGGTCTTGAACACGGAGGAAAGCCTGTTTGCCTCCGCAATGGCGGCCTGTTCCACGGCCTCGCGAAACTGCCTTTTGCGTTCCGGATCGGTGATTTTGTCGAATTGCACGAGACCCGTAGCGGGGGAAAACGCCTCGGCGGGGAGCTCTCTCGCCAGGTTCTTTCGTGCCGTCTTGGCTTCGGTGGCCTTCGCCGCCAAGGCCTCGTCCTGTGCGAGGAATCTGCGGAACAGGTCGTCGATGAGGAGCTGGTTCGCGCCGAGGTTGTTGCCCAGATGGAGCGTGGAGGGGCTGTAGGCGAAAGTCACCAGCACGTCGTCGAAGGAGCCGAGCCCCTTGGTCCTTTTGTCGCGGTTCTCCTGCGAGAGCTGCTTCGAGAGGCCTTCATCCAGCAGAGGGTCTCGCGCCACGGCTTGGACCTTGTAGCCATCCTTAGTGGACAGCCCCAGGAAATTGGTGAAGTCGAGAGCCAGGGCCGGCATCTCATCGGTGCCTTCCGTGGTGACGCCGATCCTCAGCCGATTGAGAAAGTCTTCGAAGGCGGCACTGGCGCCTGGGAGCTCGGCGATCTCGGGGAAGACCTTGCTCAGGAGCTCGCGGGCCGTCTTGTCGGTCGTCTGTTCTTGCAGAGCCTGGATCGCCGCACGCGCTTTATCCCCTTTGAGCTCTGAAGCCAGGGCCACGTCCTTGAGGAGGACTTTGTTGACATTGTCCTCGCACTGGGTTTCATCGGTGGCATCCGCGCAGAATTGTTGCGCGAAACCACGTTGCGAGATGAGCAGAAGAGGCAGGAGCAGAAAGAAGATCGAGAATCGATTGCGGCTCATGGCTGTCTCCTCACGTAAACACCTCGACGTTCGCCGATTCGATCTGACCGGCGGCTCCCTGGAATACGATGGGATCCCGTGTCTTCACGCCGCCTGCCGGTTCCGCGAGGGTCGGCACGACGGCCACGACCCCCGCGGCGAGGAAGGCGATCGTCAGCTCGAGGAGCAGGGAGCCACCGGCGTTGATCGGGCCGAAGGCCGGCTCGGGCGAGCGGTTGGCGATCTGCGCCGTTTGGAAGGGCGGTGCGCCCTGGATGCCGTCGACAGGGGCCTGCGGCGGGTTCCTCACGTCGTCGACTGTGACGTCGAGGTTGAGCGTTGCGCACCCTGGCGGCTCGACGCGCACCCAGTAGTGCAGGATCGAGCCGGCAGGGACATGGGGAAATCGACGGAGCGGCATCTGGAGCCTCCTTTTTTTGCACGAAAGATCG
Source organism: Thermoanaerobaculia bacterium (assembly GCA_039918595.1). GTDB lineage: Bacteria > Acidobacteriota > Thermoanaerobaculia > Multivoradales > UBA5704 > DATARR01. The sequence continues at coordinate 523 of JBDSHF010000420.1, read as the reverse complement.
GGCTATCCCGAGCTCTGAGGCTTGGGACGGACACGCCACGGCAATTCCGAGGCGCGCTGCAACGAGAAAGAGAGCTTAATTTACTACGGCCTGGAGACGAAGGCCTGAGGCGCCCCGCGGGCCGATCTTGTAGACTGCCCCGCGGCCATGAAGATCGTCCACACCAGCGACTGGCATATCGGCCGCCGATGGAAGGGGATCCAGCGCCTCGACGAGCTGGAGGCGGTGCTCGACCATCTCGCGGCGTTCATCGAGGAGCAGTCCATCGACCTCGTCCTCCACACCGGGGACGTCTTCGAAAGCCGGAGCCCGCCCGCCGAGGCGGAGCAGCTCGTGAACCGGTTCCTGGTCCGCGTCGGGCGATCCGGAACGCGGATGGTCGTCATCGCCGGCAACCACGACGATCCGCTCCGGCTGGACGCCCGCTCGCTGCTCACGGAGTTCGTCAACGTCCAGATCCTCGGCCGCCCACGCCCCGCCTCCCGGGGAGGGGCACGGACGATCGAGACCCGCTGTGGAGAGA